>OMJR01000057.1 GCA_900299355.1 Anaerolineaceae bacterium | reverse complement strand
CCGCACCCGCCTGACCCACACGCTGGAAGTGGCCCAAATCGGGCGCACCATCGCCCGCGCTCTGGGCGCAAACGAGGATTTGATTGAAGTCATCTGCCTGGCCCACGATCTCGGCCATGCGGCCTTTGGCCATTCGGGTGAGCATACACTCAACAAGCTATTGGCCAAGCAGGGCGGTTTCGACCACAACAAACAATCCCTGCGCATCGTCACTAAGCTCGAAAAGCGTTACCCTGATTGGGATGGTCTAAATCTCACCTGGGAAGTGCGCGAAGGCATCGTAAAACACGAAACGGAATACGATGTGTCCGACGCCACCGATTACGATCCCGAGTTACTCGGCAATTTGGAAGCCCAAATCGCCAATATCGCCGACGAACTAGCCTACACCACGCACGACCTGGACGATGGCTTGCGATCCGGCATGATCACTCCGACCATGCTCAACGGTTTGGCGATGTGGGATATGCTCAAAAAAGAAGTCGCTTGGGATGGTGAAACACTACCGGAGTTGGATCGCCATCGAATTATTCGCCACATGGTCGGCATCCTGGTCAGTGATGTGGTTAAAGCCACCTCGGAGCGGATCGAGGCCAGTGGCGCCCAATCACCCCTGGATATCCAGAAGCTGGACCACACTGTGATTGGCTACAGCGACGGCATGCAGCCCATGAATCGTGAAATAAAGGATTTCCTGTACAAGAACCTTTACCGCCATCACCGCGTGGTTCGCATGGCCAAACGCGCCGAACGTATCCTGAGTTCCCTGTTTGAAGCCTACATGGAAGAATCTGAGATGCTGCCGCGCGAGTTTCAAGGCTATATTGAGAAACGCGGCCAGGAGCGCACCATTGCCGATTACCTGGCGGGGATGACCGACCGCTACGCGATCCAGGAATACCAGCGCCTCTTTGACCCGAGTTACCGGCCCTAATCATGAGCAAGAGCCAAGAATACTATCTGACCGAGGAAGGCAAGGCCAAGCTCCAGGTTGAGTTGGAGGAGCTGAAAGGGCCACGCCGCACCGAATTGGCCAAACGCTTGCGTGAGGCGATCCAGCAGGGCGACCTCTCGGAAAATGCGGACTATGCCAAGGCCAAGGAAGACCAGGCCTTCCTGGAGGGCCGCATTCAGGAACTGGAAATGCTGCTCAGCCGGGCAGTCATCATCAGCAAGGATGAAAATCGGGGCGGGGTGATTGGCGTCGGCTCCACAATCACGATCGAGGAAGAAGGCCGTGAAGCGATGCAATACTTCCTGGTTGGCGCGCAGGAAGCCAACCCGCGCGAAGGCAAGATTTCCAATGAATCGCCCATTGGCCGGGCGTTGCTGGGGCATAAGGAAGGCGACCTGGTGGAAGCCGAGACGCCCGCCGGCGTGCTGAAATTCAAGATTATTTCTGTGGATTAAAAAAAGAGCCTCCAGATGGAGGCTCTTTCGTTTGAAGCTAGTTTTCCTATACCTTCGACCAAACCGCCAATTCCAGCGTAATCCGCTCAAAGAAGCTGTCTTCGGGCAGCGCCCCTTCGCCGTAGGTCATATCGACCACGCGGGCAATCAATTGCAGGGTTTCGGTCTCCAGCACGGCTTCCATGCCCGGGCTGGCCAACACCGGCTCGCCCTTGGCGGACAATCGCTCGCGCGCTGAATCATCACGGAAGACATGGCTGCTCATCAACACCTTGGTGACCGTTTGGATATCGTTCTTGTCGAAGAGCCAGATCTCAAAGGCGCTGACCCGCTTGGGGTTACCCACCCCGATCGTCTCGGCGATGCCTACCCCGCACTCACCCAGGAATTCACCTTCGACTGAATCGATGCTGAAGGAGTCGTCGAATAAATCGTCGCCGACTAAATAGGTCGTCATCCATTGCGAAAGCGGTTTGCTTTCGCCCATCGCGCGGTAATCGGTTTGCGCCGCGTCCTTGGTCAAATCCTGGGCACGCAATGCCACCGGGCGTTCGCCATCATTCTGACGGCGGCGGATAAAGTAGATCCCGCCCAAGGCCAGGGCCAGCACGCCCGCAATGCCGCAGAGCGTGATCAGCGCATTGCCGTTCACCAGCGGGCTGGCGCTATCTTCCGCGCCGCTGTCTATTCCGGCGTTAGGCGCCGCGCTGGTGGGGGCAGCCGTGACGCCTAATTGCGTTTGGAATTGGGCAATCGCTTCCGCGCTCTGGTCGCCGGGGGCAGCGGCAACCGCCGCCAAAGCCTGTTCGGCGCCCTCGCCCAGGGCGTTGATGCGTTGGGCCGCCGTGGCATCATCCTGGCGCAGGTTGTAGGAATCAATCACCATGCGCATATAGTCTTCCTGGTAAGCCGGGGACAGTTCCTGGGGGCTGGCGTTTTCCCATTCCACCGGCCACACTTGCCAACCGAGGACCACCAGGCCAATGATTAAGCCCACCATAAATGCGCCAGCAATCAATACGCGGGTCTCGCGCAACATATCCAGATTCAGGCTTCGCCCGCGTTCCTCGCGGGTCTCGCTTGCCATATCCATAAGAGCTCCTTAAATGCAGTCGCTGCTAGCGCATTGTAGATAAGCGCCAGCGAACGCGCAACTCAATTACTGGTGCGGGAACTAAGCCGCTTCTTCGGCGACTTCTTCGGATTGAACGTCATCCAGCGGGAATTGCGTCTCGCAATCCATGCATTGGGCGAAGTTCTTGTTGGCGATCACCAGGGTTCCGGAGCATGCCGGACAGGGCGTGGGCAGCGGCTTCTTCCAGGAGGTGAATTCGCACTCCGGGTAGTTGGCACAGCCGTAGAAGATGCGCCCCTTGCGGGTGCGACGTTCGACGACTTCGCCGCCGTCCTCGGGGCACTTCACGCCGATCTTTTCCAACCAGGGTTCAGTATGGCGGCAATCCGGGAAGTTGCTGCAGCCAATAAATTTACCATAACGGCCCCACTTGATCAGCAATTGCCCGTCTTCGCAGTCGGGGCACTCGCGACCAATGTATTCCGGCTCGGATTTGCTTTCCGGCATTTCTTCCTTGGCGCGCTCCACCTCTTCGGCGAAAGGCGTGTAAAACTCGCGCACCACGTCCACCCATTCCTCTTCGCCCGAGGCGATCTTGTCCAGATCCGATTCCATCTCGGCGGTGAAGTTGATATCGACGATGCCTGGGAAATGCTCGATCAACAGGTCATTGACCAGCAAAGCCGTCCCGGTGGGATGCAGGCGGCGGCCTTCGCGGAACACGTAGCCGCGCTGCTGCAGCGTGTTGATCGTGGGGGCATAGGTGGAGGGCCGACCGATGCCGTATTCCTCCAGGGTCTTGACCAGGGTGGCCTCGCTGAAGCGCGGCGGCGGCTGGGTAAAGTGCTGGTTAGGCAGCAGTTCTTTCAATTGCTGTACCTGGTTCTCTTCCAGATCAGCCGGTATGCCGGTGGCTTCCTCTTCGCTCTCACCACTTTCCTGGGCCGATTCTTCGTAGACGGCCAGGTATCCGGCAAAGACCAGGATCGAACCCGAGGCGCGCAGCCCGTATTGGTGCGATTGGCCGTCGCCGGCAATGCGCACCGAGACGGTGTCGTACACCGCGGGATTCATCTGGGAGGCGACAAAGCGCCGCCAAATCAACTGATAGAGGCGGTATTGGTCGCGGGTCAGGTGTTCCCTCAATTGCTTGGGGGTGCGGCGCACCGAGGTCGGGCGGATCGCCTCATGGGCCTCCTGCGCGCCCTTGGAGCGTGTGCGGTAACTCGGGGGATCTTCGGGCAGGAAGCTTTCGCCGTGAATTTCTTTGATATAGTCGCGGGCTTCCTGCTGCGCCACCGGCGACACATTGGTCGAATCGGTACGCATGTAGGTGATCAAGCCCGTGGTTTCACCCTCGCCCAGATCAATACCTTCGTAGAGTTGTTGGGCTACCGCCATCGCGCGGCGGGCGGTGAAATTCAGCTTGCGCGAGGATTCCTGCTGCATGGTGCTGGTGGTAAAGGGCGCCTGGGCTTTGCGGCGGCGTTGGCCGCGCTTGATTTCATCAATGCGGTAGGCGGCGCGCTCCATATCGGCCAGCAGCGGCCGGACCTGGTCCTCATTGCTCAGCTTGGGTTCTTCGCCATCCAGCTCGGCCAGTTTGGCCACGAAGCTGGTTTCGCCGCCTTCGGGCAGCAGGTCAGCTTCAATTGACCAATACTCTTCGGGGATGAAGTCGTCAATTTCGCGTTCGCGCTCGACGATCAGGCACATAGCAACGGATTGCACCCTCCCGGCGGATAGGCGATTACGCACCTTGCTCCATAGGATCGGGCTCAGCGTATAGCCGACCAGGCGATCCAGGATGCGG
Source organism: Anaerolineaceae bacterium (assembly GCA_900299355.1). Lineage (GTDB taxonomy): Bacteria > Chloroflexota > Anaerolineae > Anaerolineales > UBA11579 > OMJR01. The sequence goes on along the minus strand of OMJR01000057.1, from coordinate 6,957 downwards.
CGGGCTTGTTGGGCATCCACCAAATCCATATTAATCGCGCGCGGATGGCCAAAGGCCTCTTCAATCGCCGGCTTGGTGATCTCATGAAAGACCACGCGGCGCGCGCGCTCCGGATCAATCTCTGCAGCTTCCATCAAATGCCAGGCAATCGCCTCGCCTTCGCGGTCGGGGTCGGTCGCCAGGAAAATTTCTTCAGCGCGCGCGGCTTCCTTGGTCAAATCTTTGACCACCGGACGCTTCTCATTAGGTACGCGGTATTTGGGCTTGAAATCCTCTTCGACATCCACTGATAATTGTGAACGCAGCAGGTCGCGCACGTGGCCTACCGAGGCCTCCACGCGATAGCCCTCACCCAGGTAGCGCCCCACGGTGCGGGCTTTGGCCGGGGATTCGACGATCACTAGGCGGCCGGAACGCGGCACTTCCTTCTTCTTGCGCCTGGGCCGTTCGGGCGGCGTCATGCCTTCGTGCGCGGGGGTACCGCCCATGCGGAACATGGTCGTGCCGCACACCGGGCAGGTGCCGCGCGTGCCAGGCGCCCCGGAGGCGGTGAATTCCGCCTGGGGATCCTGCATTTCGCGCTTTTCTTTACACTTCACACAATAAGCTTCCAAAACAATCTCTCCAATAATGGCTTCGTTTACAGATACGAGTCCATGTCGTTTTCTTTTAAGTAGCGAATCGCCTGGCGCACATCCGCAGCATGTTCGCGGGAACAAATCATCAATACATCGCCCGTATCTATCACAACCAGGTCATCTACGCCAATAGTTACGATGAGCCGATCGCTTCCGTTACTGTGCACCAGGGAATTACGAGTGGCAATTTTATGCGTTTTCTGCCCCATGTCCAGGTTGCCGGCTTCATCACGCAACGCCGCTAAGACGTCAAAAAGCGCCGGAAAATTACCTACGTCGTTCCATTGCATGTCCTTGGCGGGGATCACGACCACATGCTCGGCATGTTCCATGACGCCATAATCAATCGTCTGGTGGGGAACCGTGGGCCAGACCCTTTCCAGGGTTTGCTGGCGCTGGGGGCCGGCCCAATCGGCGGCGATGGCCTGCAAGCCTTCGTAGAGCTTGGGCATATGGCGTTCGAATTCCTGCATGATGCGGTCCACCCGCCAGACAAACATGCCCGAATTCCAGGCGTATTCGCCGCTGACATGCAATTCCTGGGCTTCAGCTTTCTGCGGCTTTTCCTTGAAGCGCGCTACTTTATAGGTATCAAACCCGCTCACTTTCTTATAAGGGGCACCCTTATGAATGTAGCCATATTCGGTGGCGCCATATTCGGTTTCGATGCCCAGGGTGACCAGGGCGCCCTCTTCGGCCAACTGCTCGGCGGCCAGTAAATATTGGTGGAAGCGATCTTCATCGCCAATATAGTGGTCGGCGGTCAGCACGGCCATGACGGCGTCCGGATTCTGGAATTGCAGGGCCGCAGCCACCAGGCCAATCGCGGCGGCCGTGCCGCGCGGCTCCGGTTCCAGCATAAAGTTGTCGGCGCCCAATTCCGGAGCCTGGCGCATAAGCTCCTCACTTTGCGCCGGGCTGGTGACGACGCGGATGCGTTCCGGGGGGAAGATGGCACTCAGGCGCTGCAGCGCAATTTGGAACAAGGTGCGCTCTTCAATCAGCGGCAGCATCTGCTTGGGACGCGCCCGCCGGGATAGCGGCCACAGCCGCGAACCCTCGCCCCCCGCCATAATCACTGCATAATAATTGTCACTCATTCAGTCTTCGCTTCCACGTTGTATTCGGCGGGCAATTCGCGGGCGGCCACATAGCTCATGCCGCCCACCTGGCGAACCAGGCCTTTGAGTTCCATCAGAGCCAGCGTCGAGGATACCTGATGAATGGGCATTTCCGCCAGCGCGCCAATTTCGTTGATGTGCAAGGGCTCGTGGCCTAGCAGGCCAAACAAGAGCGCCTCGGTTGAATTTTCGGGCAGCACCACCCGCGCGGTTTTGTGCTGGGTGATCTGGGTCAAATCCAATACCTGGAGCAATTCATCAAAGTGTAGCAAAGGCTGAGCGCCCTGCTGGATATAGCGGTTGGTCCCTTTACTGGAGGGGGCATAAATGTTGCCCGGCACCATAAAGACCTCGCGGCCCTGCTCCACGGCAAAGTCAGCCGTAATCAATGCGCCGCTGGTTTGTCCGGCTTCCACCACCACGGTGGCGATGGAGAGGCCGGAGATGATGCGGTTGCGCGGCGGGAAGTTGAGGCTATCGGGTGGCACCCCCACCCCGTAGTCACTGATCAAAGCGCCCTGCTGCATGATCCCCTCAGCCAGGCCGCGGTGCTCATTCGGGTAGACCGTGTCCAGGCCATGGGCCATGACCGCCAGTGTGCGTCCGCCAGCATTAAGGGCCGCCTGATGGGCGACCGCATCCACGCCGCGTGCCAGCCCGCTGACCACAGTGATGCCGTGGTGGGCCAGGAAAGCACCCAATTCTTCGGCCACCTGGCGGCCATAGCGGCTGATGCGCCGGGTGCCAACCACCGCCACAGCCCACTCGTCATCGGTCTGCAGCTCGCCGCGCACATACAGGATCGGCGGCGATTGATCGATTTCGGACAAACGGCGCGGGTAATTCTCATCCTGCCAGGTCAGGACCTGGATGTGGTGTTTGTCGAGCTCTTCAGCCAGGCGCGCCAAATCAAGCTGTTGGCGGACTTCAACCAGGCTATCAATCAGGATCGGGGTCAGGCCGGCGGCCGCCAAGGCCCCCGGTTGGGCTTCCCAGGCAGCCTGCGCATCACCAAAGTGATCCAGCAAGCTGCGCAAACGCACCGCACCGATCCCTTTGACTCTATTCAGCGCTACCCAATAGATCTGGTCTTCCCGCATCAGGCCCCCGGTCCTTTCCTGTTAAAAGCGGGCACAGAATACCACAGCGCTTTTCTGGCGGTCAATAGAAAGGATTAGTCAGGAACTTCCATACCGGGCAGCAAACGCACAGTTATCTGCCCGTTTTCGAGATCAATCTTGAGTACGACGTCTTGAATAGCGGGCAGCAATAGTTCGCCACCGCCGGTGCTTTGCACCACGTACACATCGTTGGCGCCGGTTTCCAGGACTTCGCCCAGGCGACCCAGTTGCTGGCCCTCTTCGTCAATAACGTCCAGCCCGACCAGTTGGTGGGCGTAAAATTCGCCGTCGTCCAGGTCGGGCAGATCATCCAAATGCACATACAAAGGCACATTGCGGAAAGGTTCGACGTCTTCGCGGGTGGGGTATTCCTCGAAGGCGATCAGTAATCCCTGGTTGTGTTCCCGGGCACTGGCCACGGTAACCGGCAGCTGCTGCGGCCCCAGGCGCAACTGCGCGCCGGCTTGCAGACGCTGCGGATCATCACTGAGCACTTGCACGAGCATCTCGCCCTGCAAACCATGCGGGCGGCGGCCGATGCCAACCACTACAAAGACAGGCTCGCCATCGTTCTGCGAGCCTGCTTGGGGGTTTCTGCGTCGGGCGGCAATCTTGCGGCGATTGCTGCTCACTCGGGATCCGTAATCCTCAGGAAGGCGCGCTGGCCATCGCCAGCCGCAGCCACGTTGAGCAACTTGCGCATGGCATTGGCCACCCGCCCGTTGCGGCCGATCACACGGCCCATATCATTTTTGGCCACTTTGAGGGAAAGCTCTACATTGTCACCGCGTTTGCGCTCCCACACCTGCACTTGGGTGGGATCGTCAACCAGCGAACGGGCAATGTATTCGATCAATTCCCGCATGGGGATTATTCCTCAGTGTCTTCTTCGGCAGCGGGTTCTTCAGCTTCGGCCGGGGCTTCTTCGGCGGCCGCTTCTTCAGCCGGAGAAGCTTCTGCCTCTTCAGCAGCAGCTTCCTCTCCGGGAGCGTCTTCGGCCGGGGTTTCTTCAGCGGGAGCTTCTTCAGCTGGGGCTTCCGCTTCAGCCGCAGCGACGGCAGCCTGCGCCTCAGCCTTGGCCTGCGCCTTCTTATTACCGGGGGCAGATTCCGGGGCAGCGTAGCGCGTCTTGGGGCTGACTTCACCAGCCGAGGCGGCCGCCTCGGCGACCAGCTTCTCGACATCCTCACCAGATTTGAAGCGCTCGTAACGCTCAATCAAGCCGGCGGTCTTGAACAGCTGCATCGCCGAGTCACTCGGTTGGGCGCCCTTGCTCATCCAATCGTAAATACGATCCTCTTTCAACTGGATCGTGGCAGGCTCCGTGCGCGGGTTATAAAACCCTAAGATTTCAATGAAACGGCCGTCGCGGGGGCTTTCTTTGTCAGCCGCAACAATGCGGAAGCTGGGCTGATTTTTGCCGCCCACGCGGCGCAAACGAATACGAACCATCTAGTTCAGGCTCCTCTAACTTGATATCAGATATTCTACCTGTTGCCAGGGACTGCCTCTGTGGGGGCGAGGAGGAATTGTAGCTTGTTCGCATGTATCGGTCAAGGTCGATAACGATTGCTGCGCAACTTCCTCGGGCAAGCTGGGTTTTAAGTATTAAGCGCAAATGCGCACGCAATCCATTCATTGTAAAGAGGAGAATTCAATGGCCAAAGTTGCCCTGGTGACAGACAGTACGTCCTATATCCCAAAAGAGTTACTCAAGAACGTTGATTTGCATATCGTTCCTACAATCGTGATCTGGGCTGGGGAAGAAATGCGTGATGGCGTAGACATTCAGCCAGGGGAATTTTACAAGCGGCTGGCCTCGGCCAGTGAAATGCCCACCACCTCCCAACCCACGCCCAATGACTTCAAAACTGTGTATGAAAAAATCGTTACCGGTGGCCAGAAAGATATCTTGTCCATGCATGTCTCGGCTAAACTGTCGGGCACGATTGCGTCGGCGCAACAAGCTGCATCGATGGTTACTGATGCAAATGTCGAAATCGTAGACGGAAAATCAGCATCCATGGGCACTGGTTGGCCGCTTTTGCAGGCTGCCAAGGCCGCGGGCGCTGGCAAATCTCTGAAAGAGGTGGCCGAAGCGGCCCGTAAAGCCCGCGACCACTCAGGCGTTTTATTGCTCGTGGATACTTTGGAATTTCTCCATCGCGGCGGCCGCATTGGCGGCGCTCAGCGTTTCCTGGGCACGGCGCTTAACCTGAAACCGATCCTGGAAGTGGTCGATGGTGCTATCGAACCTGTGGAACGCGTACGCACCAAGTCCAAGGCCATTGCTCGCATCGTGGAAGTGCTGGAAGAGCGTGTCGCCGGCCGCAACCCGGTTCGCGTGGCTACAATCCATGCCAATGCCCTGGATGAGGCCAAGCAACTCAAGGCCCTGGTGGACGAACGCCTAAAACCCACTGAGAGTGTGATCACCGATGTCAGCCCTTCGGTGGGTACCCACACCGGCCCCGCTACGCTGGGCTTAGCCTACATGGCGGGCATCGACTAATCCCGCTAACCCGATTACCCAAAAAGGCCCCTGCTGCGCAGGGGCCTTTTTCTTATTTCACAACGTCGTAGGAATGCGGCAATGGCTCGACGGCCGTATCGCTCCAGGCTAAGGCGCCAAACAATTCGGCATGGGCGGCATCCGCCTTGCCCTGATCATTGGCATGGATGGTGAAGACCGGATCGCCCTCCGCCAGCTGGTCGCCGACTTTGCGGTGGACCATGATGCCGACCGCCGGGTCGATTGGATCGCCTTTCTTTTGGCGGCCAGCGCCCAAATCTACGGCCGTCTCGCCCACCACGCGGGCATTGATTTCGCTGAGGTAGCCTGCGCGCTCGGTAACGACTTCAACTTGGATCGGCGCCTGCGGCAGTGACTCCGGATTGTCAATAAAGCTCAGGTCGCCACCCTGGGCCTGCACCAGCGCGCGGAACTTGTCCCAGGCGCTGCCGTCGGCCAGCTTGCTTAAGGCCAGGTCGCGGGCCTCCTTCTCGTTGGAAGCCGCTTCGCCCAGAATAAGCAACTGTTCAATCACTTCCAGGCAGTGTTCGCGGAAGTCTTCGGGGCCTTCATTATGCAGGGTAGCAATCGCTTCTTTGACTTCCAGCGCGTTGCCAACCGCATAGCCTAGCGGTTGGTTCATATCGGACAACAGTGCCACCGCCTGGCGTTCGGCCAGGGCCGCAATCTGCACCATGATTTCGGCCAAAGCGCGCCCCTGATCAATATCGGGCATAAAGGCGCCCACGCCAATCTTCACATCCAGCACCATGCGCTGGGCGCCGGCAGCAATTTTCTTGCTCATGATCGACGATGCGATCAGCGGCAACGAGGGCACGGTGCCGGTAACATCCCGCAGCGCGTACAACTTGCCATCCGCGGGCGCCAGATCGCCAGTTTGGCCGGTGAGCACTAAGCCGACCTCTTTTAGCTGGGCGAGAAATTCCCGGGTGCTCAGGTCAGTGCGATAGCCGGGAATCGATTCCATCTTATCCAGCGTGCCGCCACTGAAGCCCAACCCACGGCCAGACATCTTGCCCACCGGCAGGCCACAGGCAGCCACTACTGGCTGCACCACCAGCGTGGTCTTATCGCCTACCCCGCCGGTGGAGTGCTTATCCAGCGCGATGTCGACTGTGCCGGTCAGATCCAGGCGGTCGCCCGAATCGGCCATCGCCAGGGTCAATTCGGTTGTCTCGGCATCGGTCATGCCGTTCAATAGGACCGCCATAGCCCAGGCCGAAGCCTGGTAATCCGGGATCTCCCCGGTGGCGTAACCGGACACAAACTCACGTATCTCTTGGGCGCTTAATTCGCCCCTATCGCGTTTTTTCTCGATGATGTCTTTGGCACTCATAGCACTCTCTCTGCGTACATTAATGAGCCAAAAATTATAATATAGCCTGTACGAGCCTCGCTTAATGCCTGAGCGGGTTTTGGCGCGCCTAAACCTTGACAAGCAGGGCGCTGACCTGCCCCCAATAATTGGTCCAGTCTTTATGTTACACCAACAGCCTGGTGCTGTGAAGCAGCTGGGAGAAACGCTGCCGGGGATGGGGCCTTGT
>OMJR01000056.1 GCA_900299355.1 Anaerolineaceae bacterium | reverse complement strand
TTTTAGCCCCAAGGGCCGGTTTCGTCAACCGGGGCAGCGGCCTGGGCGCGCTTCTTGCAGGTGATTCCAGAAAACCTCTCCCCAGAGGACTTAAAGCGCGGACGACATTTAACTCCCTTCTCCCGCCTGCGGGAGAGGGGCAACGACCTTGATTTCATTCTAATAACAATCTGGGGTGAGGGCGCTCGGGCGCAGCATGCTGCGCCCCTACAGCTCCTGTCCGAGGCGCACAATTCGTGTTTTGGCACCCTTCTTGCACCTTAGGCACTAGACCCGTAAACCAAACCCCCTATTGGAGGTTGAGATGTACGAAATCAATCAGATTGACACGATGGTAGTGATGGCGATTGCCATGTTCTTCCTGGGCATGTGCACGCTCATCCTGGGCATGTTCATCCTGGTCAGCCGCGGCAGTGGCCGTGGCGCCAAGAAGCTGACCGCCCAGGCCACTCGCCTGCTGCAGAAAGGCTTGGCCGACGATATGGCCGGCCTGGTCGGCAATGCGACGGCGCTGCTGGATAACTTGTCGGCGATGGTCAAGACCGCGGCGGGTGTGGGGATTTTCCTCACCACGCTCGGCCTGGGCATGATGGCCGGCGGGTACTACATCGTGTTGCAAATCAACTGGCCCATCTAAACCCACCCCCCCCCTGAGGCTCGCCATGCCGTCTTTCATCGCGCAACTCAAAGCCCAGCTCAGCCCCGCCGATTGGCCCGCGGTGGTCGCCGCCTTGCGGCAAGACCGCCAACTGTGGGCTGCATTGGAGAGCGATTTCGCCTCCCGTGCCCTGGCGGGCGCTGGCGCGTCCGCGGCCCATTGGTCGCCGGCCTACCTGGCTTTGCTGAGCATCGAACAGCAGGACCTGTTTGATGTGCTGCGTGGTGAACCGATGCAGGCCGTGCCCGAGAAATTGCGCCATGAGGCCGCCAGCCAGTTGGAAGCGCTGGTCGCCGAAGGTCCCGAAGACGCCCAGCCCGCCCTGGAACAGGCTGCGCGGCTGTCGATTGCCCTGCGGGAACGCTACCGCCTGAACGGCGGCTGGACCCAGTTGGCCGAAGACCTACGCTTCGCTGGTCCGGGCTACTGGCGATTGCCGCTGGCAATCACCCTGGGCTTGCTGCCTAACCCAGAAGACCTGCTGGTCTACCTGCTGGGCCCGGAGCAATCCGAAGACAATCACGCACTGGCTTTGCATGCCCTGTTGAGCCAGCCCCTGACCTTGGCAGAGCAGAAGGATTTGCAGGCCGAGGTTTGCACCAGTTTCGATGTGGCCCACCGCCTGCACATCCTGCAAGCGCTCGGCAGCCAGCGTCCCGAGTTGGGCCGCCTGCTGGCCGAAGAGGCTCTGGCTGCCCTGCCCCAGGCGCACACCGCCAAGGGCGACGGCCTGGCCGCGATTGAACGCTTGCTGCTGCAATCCGAAATTCACCAAATCAGTGGCAAGCACGCCGACGCCGTCGCCGAACTGACCGCCGCCTGGGATGCCGTGCAGCGCTTCCAGGCCAATCTGGCCAGCAAGCTGGCCGACTCGGCCGCGCAGAGCAGTGACGAAGTCACGGCTATCGCCGCCCTCGAACAGGCGGTGCAGTTGGACCCCGCCGATGGGCGCGCCAATGCGCACCTGCTGGCCAAGAAATTGGAAAAGGGCGAACTGGCCGTGGCCGACCTGAGCAGCCGCGATGCCCAGCACCCCGCGACCCTGATTGCTGGGGCGCTGGCGGCGCTGCGGGCGCAGGACCCGGCCGAGGCCCAGTTGCTGGCCCAAAAGGCGCTGGCCGCCATCATCAAGGCCGCCACCCAGGGTTTGGGGGCGGAACTGCTGCGCGGCCTGCTGCAACTGGCCCCGCTGTTCATTAATCTGGCGCTGACCAAGGAAGCCAAGCAGGCCGCTGACCTGGCGCTGGAGCACAATCCCAACAACGCTGAAGCCGCCCTGTGGCTCAGCCGCGCCGCCGCCAAGCGCGGCGAAACCGACGAAGCGCTGCAAGCCGCCCATTTGGCCGCCGCGCTGGACCCCGAGGATTACGCGGTGCGCCGCCAGTTGGCCCGCGCGCTGCAAGCCGCCGAAGACTACGATGCCGCCCTGCTGGAATGGCAATCCCTGGCCGCCGAAGACGAAGCGGTCAACGCCGCCGATTGGCTGGCGCTGGCCGAATGCGCCGCGCAAAGCGGTGATTTTGTGGCTGCGGTGGAAGCCAGCCGCCAGGCGATTACGCTGGACGCCGAGAACGGCGCCGCCTACGCCCAACTGGGCGCGGCTCTGCTGGCCCAGGGCGACGGCGCCAGCGCCGTGCAGCACCTGGAGCGCGCCGTGGAACTGGCCCCCAATCTGTTGGATGCCTGGCTAGGCATCGCCGCCCAACAGCGCGCCGTGGGCCAATTCGAGGCCGCCCTGGCGACCCTGATGCAGGCCCAGCAGCGCTGCGCGCCCAACGCCCAATTCGCCTACGACCTGGGCCAAACCTATGTTGCGCTGGATTTAAACGATGAAGCCATCGCCGCCCTGCGCGAAGCGCTGGAATTAAGCGACAGCCACACGCCCAGCCAATTGAGCCAGGCCATTGCGGTGGCCTTGGGTCGCCTGGAACTGGCCGACGGCCAGCAGGCCCGCGCCCGCCAGACTCTGGAGCGCGCCCACCAGGCATTCCCGGCTAACCCGGCCATCGCCCGCTTGTTTGGGCAGGCGCTGCTGGCCCAGGGCCAGGCGCACAAGGCGCTGGCCGCCCTGGCCATCGCCGATGAGGCCGAGCCGGGCGACATTGCCATTCAGATGGACATTGCCCGCGCGCACCTGTCCATTGATGGCGCCAAGCAAGCCGAAATCGTGCTGCGCAAAGTGGTCAAGCAGGACCCGGCGCAATTGGACGCCAAGGTCATGCTGGCCGACGCGCTGGCCCAGCAGGGTCAGCACAGCCAGGCGATTAAGCAATATGAAGCCATCCTGGCCAGCGACGTCAATCGCGATGCCGATATGCGCACCCGCCTGATTACCAGCAAGGCCGCCACCCAGTTGGAAGCCAGCCAGCACGAAGACGGCTTGGCGACCCTGGAAACCCTGCAGAAGGAAAGCCCCGAAGATTTGAGCGTGCTGCGCGCCTTGTGCGGCGCCTACCGCCAGTTAGACCGCGCCGAGGAAGCCTTCCAAATCGCGCACAAGGTCTATTTGAATGCCGGGGAGGACGCCGCCACCGTGCAATGGTACGCCGAGCAGGCCCAGGCCGCCGGCAAGCTGGATGCCGCCAGCGATGCCCTCGCTAAAGCGCTGGCCGCCAACCCGGCCGACAGCCCGCTGACCCTGGCGCTGGCCGAGACGCAATGGCACACCGGCGATGCCAAGTCCGCCGAGGCCAACATGAAGAAGCTGCTCACCGCCGAAGCGGATGTGGATAGCCCGCTGCTGGCTAAGGCCGCCGATTTCCTGGCCGCCCACGGCGCCGAGCAGGCCAGCATCCCCTATTGGACCCGCGCGATTCAGTTGGCCGAAACGCCGGATAGCGAACTCTATCTGGCTTTGAGCAAAGCCTTCGCGGGCATCGGCAAGCTGGACAAAGCGCTGGAAACCCTGGAGCAGAGCCTGGAAGCGCATCCCAATGACGCCCGCCTGTTGGCCAAACAGGCCGACGTGCTGGTGCACATAGAGCGCCCGCAGGCGGCCCTGCACAGCCTGGATAACGCCTTGGACATCCTGCCCCACGACGCCGACCTGCTGTTCAGCAAGGCGCAACTATTGGCCGGCAGCCACGATTACGCCACCGCGCTGGATTACGCCGGGCAAGCCGTGGCCGAAGACGGCCGCAACCTGGGCCGGGTGGTCTACGCCGCCGAGTTGGCCCAGGCCTGCCTGCAGCCGCAGCGCGCCGCCGAATTGCTGGCGGATGCCAGCTGGAACGCCGCAGATGTGAACTTGTCACTGCTGAGCGCCGAACTGGCCCTGGATAAGGGCGAGGAAGTCGAAGCGGCCAAGATGCTGGCCCCGGCCCTGGATATGCACGAAAGCCACCCGCGCGTGCTGGCTCTGCAGGCCCGCCTGGCGCAGCGCCGCGGCGCTTACTCCGAAGCCAAGACTTATTTGCAGGCCGCCGAGGAAGCCCTGGCGTCCGACTTTGGTCGCGATGAATTCGGCGCCGCCATCCAAGCGGTCGCCACCGCCGCCCAGGAATTGGGTAACTGGACGCTGGCTATCCAACTATTCAACCAGGCCGCCCAGGCCCGCAGCCAGCAGCCGCGCGCGCAGTTTGCCCTGGGCCGCGGCCTGCTGCAGCAGGCCGAATGGCAACAGTTGAGCATAGATGCCGGTGTAGCGATGGTCGCCGAGCGCCAGGCTGCCGACACGCTGGCCCAGATTGAAGGCGCTTTCGAAGCCGCCGGTCGCAACGCGGGCTTGGCCGGCCTGCAAGCGCAGATGAAGGGCTGGAGCACGCGCGCCAGCCTGCGCCTGGGCGCCGAAGCTGAGATTGAGGAATTGACCGCCAGCTACCCGGCTAGCGCCGAGGAAGCCGCCGCACTGATTCGCTATGCCGCCGGGCGCGACCAGTTGAAATCCGCCGAGGCCCAGAGCAAAGGCCATCTGACCAGCCCGGTAGTGCTGATTGAACGCGCCCTGGCCATCGCCAGCACTGACCCGCAGTTGGCCTATGAGTTTGCCAAGCAGGCCAATGCCGAGGGCGCCAACGGCTATTACCAGGCAATTGCCGCCCGTTTGGCCCAGGCCGCCGGGCGCACCGAAGCCGCGCTCGAGCACATTGAGCGCGCCCTGGCCCTGCAGCCCGCCCAGGCCCGCTGGCAGGCGCTGGCTGCCGAGCTGGAATTGAACACCGGGCAGACCGCCAAAGCCATCGCCCACCTGGAGCACGCCGCCGACCTGGAACCCGAGCACGCCGCCCACTACGTGGCGCTGGGCCAGGCCCAGATGGCCGCCCGCTACCACTCCGCTGCGGTGGCCGCCTTCGAGCAGGCCCACAAGCTGGAGAAGAACCAGGCTGATACCTTGATGCTGCTGGCCGAAGCCCACCGCCGCAACCGCGACCTGCGCCAGGCCAAGCACTTTGCCCTGCGCGCCGCCAAGGCCGCCCCGCACGCCGTCGAGCCGCTGATGCTGCAAGCCGAACTGGCCCTGCAGGAAGAAGACGGCCCGGCCGCCAAGGGCTTGATGGAGAACGCCCTCAAGCTGACCTCCCAGCACCCCGGCGCATTGAAAATTCTGGCCGAGGCGCTAAAGCGCATGGGCAAATACGAGCAGGCGATTGAGATTTTGGAACAGGCCCAGAAAATTGCGGCCGACCCCCTGCCCTTCCTCATCAGCCGCGCCCAACTCATTCTGGAAAGCCGCGGCCAGGAATTGGGCCGCCAGGCGCTGCAGAATTTGGCCGAGCGTTATCCCGACCGCGCCGAAGCCTTTGTGGCCCTCTCCCAGATGCTGGCCGCCGCCGGTGAATTACACGAGGCCATCCAGGCCGCGCAGCAAGCCGCCAAGCAGGAAAAGGGTTTGTCGGCCGAGGAAAGCGCGAGCCTGCAGCTGCACCTGGGGCAATTATTGAAGCACCGTGGCCAGTTGGACCAAAGCTTGCACCATTTGGATAAAGCTGTGGAACAGGCGCCCAATTTGGCCGAAGCGCATATGGAGCGCGGACGGGTCTTCCTGGCCCGACGCCAGCATCACGCCGCGCTGAATGCCTTTGAGATGGCCGCCAAGGCCGCCCCCGAGCAGGCCGAGCCGCATCTGGAAGCCGCGCTGGCGCTCAAGGAAGCCAAGGATTACGCCACGGCCGAAAACGAACTCCGCGCCGCTGCCAAGCTGGCTCCCAAGGATGCCCGCGTACAAAAGCAGTTGGCCGCCGTCATCGCACTCAATTTGGTACACAAACCTGAAGGAACAGGTGTTGCCGTATGAACAGGACATTACACAAACAAATCAGTGAAGGCATGGCGGTTGACCGCGCCGAAGTGCTGACCCTGCTGCAGATTGCCTTGCAGTCCGGCGAGGAACGCTTCGTGCGCGCCCTCTCCGAGGATTGGCTTAACGCCTTCCCCTACGATTTGCCGGTTGAATACCTGCGCGCCAAGGCCCTGCTGCAGGAAGGCAAGGCCACCAAGGCGCTAGCCATCCTGGCCCGGCTCACCAAGCTGGACCCGCAGTACGCCGAAGCGCAGGAGCTGTTGGCGCATGTGGCCCGCCGCGTGCAGCCCGATATGGCCGAGAGCGCCCGCGCTGCGGCCACCGTCCTGAAGCAGCCCGAGAGTGCGCCTGAGGGCATCGAGACCTGGGCCCAGCAGTTGATCGGCGCCCAGAATTCGTTGCTGGCCGGCGACCTGCAGAAGGCCGAGGCGCAAGTGCAAGCCGCGCTGATGAGCCAGCCGCCCAGCCCCCTGCCGGCAATGCTGCACCTGCAAATCGCCGAAGCGATGGAGTACAGCTGGCTGGCCCTGCACAACCTGATTGAACTCTACAGCAGCCAGTGGCCGCACACCCTGTACTTCAAGCTGATGCTGGCCGACCAATTGATGGAAAGCGGCGAGGAAGACGGCGCCGTGAATTTGCTGCACGAATGCGTGGCCGAGGACGTCACTGGCCAGGTCGCCCGCCGCCTGTGGGGCAGCGAGCACGCCTTCATCGGTCTGTGGCCCAAGCAATTGCAGCACATGGTCGAGGCGCCCATCCCCGCCAAGGTGGCGGCTGCTTTGGGCTGGAACGCGCTGGAAAGCGTGGCGACCGCTAAGGCGGTGGACCCGGTTGAGGTGCAGCCCACCGCGCCGCAGCCCGCGCCTGCCAAGCCCAAACTAGTGCTGGACGAAGAGTTCAGCCCGATGGCCGAACCTGAGCCCAAAGGCGAGAGTCCCTTTGAAATCGACCCCGAGCCCGAGACGCCGATTGACCTGGACGAGATGGACACCACCACCGAGCAGCTGCGCCTGCGCGCGGATGGCCGTTTCCCGGCCTATGTGGTGTTGAGCACCAAGGCCGGCCTGGAGAAGCAGTACGGCAAGGACAATTGGGCCGCAATTGATAAGGCCATGCGCGCGGTCGCCAGCACCACCGGCGCCCACCCCAACTGGGATGCGCACCTGATTTATGCCGACGAAGCCAGCTACACCGAGAAGTTCGGTTTGCAGCCGGCCAAGGCCGACAACGCCTGGACCATCAAACACCTGCTCTCCGATTTAGATGAAGCCCTGCGCGCCAAGGGCGAAATGATTGGCGCCCTGCTCATCGTCGGTGGGCCGCAAGTGGTGCCCTTCCACCACCTGCCCAACCCGGTGGACGATGACGATAAAGACGTGCCCTCCGATAACCCCTACGCCAGCATGGACGAGAATTACTTCGTGCCCACCTGGCCGGTTGGCCGCCTGCCGGGCGGCGCCAACGGCGACCCCAGCCTGCTGATTAAGGCGCTGGAGAAAATTGCCGCCAGCCGCAGCAGCCAGGCCAAGTCCAAAGGTCTGCGCGACACGATTGGCCGCATCCTGGCCGGCTTCGGCATCGGCCGCCCACAGCGCAAGAGCTTTGGCTACAGCGCCGAGATTTGGCGCCGCGCCTCGCACTCTGTGTACCGCACGATTGGCGAGCCGCGCAAGCTGGCCATCTCCCCGCCCACTGGCAGCGGCAAGCTGCCCAAGGACGCCGGCCAAAAGCTGGAAGTAGCCTACTTCAACCTACACGGTTTGCAGGACGCCCCTGAATGGTACGGTCAGCGCGACCCGGTGGAGACCCCCGAGGGCCCTGACTACCCGGTAGCGCTCAGCCCTGAAGATGTCATCAACAGCGGCCGCGCGCCCCAGGTGGTCTTTAGTGAAGCCTGCTACGGCGCCAACGTGATTGGCAAGACTGTCGAGAACGCCCTGTCGTTGAAGTTCCTGGCTTCCGGCTCCAAGGCCGTGGTCGGTTCCACCTGCACCAGCTATGGTTCGGTGACCACCCCGCTGATTGCCGCCGATTTGCTGGGGCAGACCTTCTGGAAGCTGATGAACGAAGGCCACCCGGTGGGCGAAGCGCTGCGCCGCGCCAAGATTGCGCTGGCCCACGCCATGCACCGCCGCCAGGGATACCTGGACGGCGAAGACCAGAAGACGCTGATTAGTTTTGTGCTCTACGGCGACCCGCTGGCCCAGGCCGTCACGGCCGGCTCGGTGCCCAAGCGCATCATGCGCCCGAATGGCGCTGCGCCCGAAATCAAGACCGTCTGTGACCGCGCTGAGAACCCGCTGGTGGACCCGGCCGAGCTACCGCAAGAGACGATTGCCTCGGTCAAATCCATCGTCAAGGATTACCTGCCCGGCATGGTGGATAGCAGCCTGACTTTCAGCCACGAGCACACCGAATGCCGCGGCCACGATTGCCACCTGCCCCACCACAACCACGGCAAGTCGACGCCGGGCATGGCCCCCAACCGCCAACTGGTGACGCTGAGCAAGAAGGTGCAGAACAACCAGTACGTGCACAACCACTACGCCCGCATCACGATGAACGCCCAGGGCAAGGTGGTCAAGCTGGCGGTGTCGCGCTAGACATACACTGATTAGTGAGCAGTAATCAGCAAGAGGCGCGGGACATCCCGCGCCTCTTTTGTTTGCACGCTTGTCATTCCGAGCGAGGGCAACGCAGCTTTTGCGGTACCCGACGAGGAATTCCTGTACACGGTTACTGTTCCTAATGACATGATGGCTAATCAGCCTGCATAGGAATTCCTCGTCGGCGGCCTTGCCGCCTCGCTCGGAATGACAAGTCTGAGGTTGTTATACATCCCACGCTGATGGCCTTGCGCATAGCAGCAAACCCTTACCCAATAACGTCATTGCGCGGGAGCGCTAGTGAGCGAGGCCACGCTTTGTCCTTTTCGTAATGGCGATGGCTGCTGGTTGCCACACGCCCAAAAACGCACCGCTATGCCTTCCCTCATGCTAGAATCGCGGTCTATGTCTGTGAAAGTGATTGCGCGTAATCGCAAAGCCAAATCCGATTACGAACTCCTGGATACCTATGAGGCCGGGCTGGTATTGAAGGGCAGCGAAATCAAATCCATTCGTGCCAGTCAGGTCAGCCTCAAAGAAGCCTATGTGCGCACCGACGGCGAGGAAGCCTGGCTGGTGAACGCGCACATCGCGCCCTACGAGCAGGCCGCCGACCAGGGCCACGAGCCGACCCGCGAGCGCAAGCTGCTGTTGCACAAACGCGAGATCGACCAACTGTGGGACGCGGTGCAGAAAAGAGGCTTGACGATTGTGCCCACCCAGGTGCATCTCAAAGATGGGCGCGCCAAGGTGGAGATTGCCGTGGGACGCGGCAAACGCAAATACGACAAGCGCCAATCCATCAAAAAGCAGGATGCCCAGCGCGATATTCAACGCGCGCTCAAGGAACGCGGCTGAGATGGCGATCAGTTCGGTCGCCGGCATCAGCCGCCTGCCCGCGCCGGAACAGCCGGCGCTGTATAAACAATTAATCCCGCCCGAAGCGCTGGCCATGTTCGACCTGGCCGAGGACCTCAAAGACAGCCAGGGCCGCGACCTGTTTCACATCCAGGGCGGCCCCGAAAGCAGCGACGTCGAGCTCAAGCTCTACCACCAGCACGGGTTTGAAGACCCGATAATTTACGGCCACCTGACCGATACGCTCAACGGCCAAATCCACGTTTTACTCTACATCATGAATGACCCCAATTCGCCGCGTTTCGACGTGGACCGCCTGCCGGATGGCACCCCCACCACTTTCGGCACCGCTCACCGCAACCTGGAGGCCGAAGCCGCGGCGATGGCCGCCGGGCTGCTGCCCGGCCAAGTACGTGGCGGCCTGCACTTGCTGGGCGAGGCGCGGGTAGCCTTCGAGGTTTTCGTGCGCAGCCTGGGCCACGACCGCTATTTTGTCGAGCCGCTCTACTATCACAACGCGATTATTTTCGAACGCTATGGGCTGCGCTACCAGCGCGGCCGCCGCCTGATGGAGCGCATCCATGAAGGCTTCCAACCCGGCGGCGAACTGCACGAAAAGCTGGATGGCAGCACCTTCCGGCCGCAGGTGGCCGGCGAAAGCCTGCGGCTGCGTTCCTGGGCGATTCACGACGGGGTGCTGGGTGAACCCTATTCGAATGTGACCATGTACAAAGTCATCGGCGAGCAGGCCGATACCAACACCGCCCCAGGAGTGAACTGGTAGATGGCAGACATAGTCAAGATTGGCGGCCAGACCCTGACGCTGGCTCAGGTGCAGCAGGTGGCTGTGCACGGCGCGCAGGTGGAATTGGCGCCGGATGCGCGCCAGCGGGTCGCCGAGGCCCAGGATTGGGTGGCCCAGATTGTGGACAAAGGCCAACCGGTCTACGGGATAAACACCGGCTTCGGCATTTTCAGCGAAACCCGCATCCCGGATGCCGACATTCAAGCGCTCAACCGCAACCTCATCATCAGCCACGCGCTGGGCACCGGCCCCGATTTACCGGAGGCGGTGGTGCGGGCGGCCATGTTGATTCGCGCCAACACGCTCGCCGCCGGCTACTCTGGCGCGCGGGTGGCGATGATTGACACCCTGATAGCGATGCTCAATGCGAACCTGACCCCCTGCATTCCCAGCCAGGGTTCGCTGGGCTCGTCTGGCGACCTAGCCCCGCTCTCCCATCTGGCGCTGGTGCTCAGCACCGACGCAGCCGACCGCGACGAGGAATCGGGTTGGGCTCTCTACGAGGGCCAACGCCTGAGCGGCAAGGCCGCCATGCAGGCCGCCGGCATTCCGCGCTTGGTGCTGGGTCCCAAAGAAGGGCTGGCAATTACCAACGGCGCGACCTTCTCGGCCGCGCTGGCAGCGTTGACCATCGAGCAGAGCGAAATGCTGCTGAACGCCGCCGACCTAAGCGCCGCGATGAGCCTGGAAGCCCTCTTGGGCGTCTCAGCGGCCTTCGACGAGCGTCTGCATGCCGCGCGCCGCCAGCCGGGCCAGATGCAGGTCGCCGAACGCATCCGTGCGCTGACCCAGGGCAGCAGCCTGCTGGACGCTGCCGGCCGCGTGCAGGATGTGTACTCGCTGCGTTGCGCGCCGCAGGTGCAAGGCCCCGCACGCGAAACGCTGGCCTTCGTGCGCGGCATCATCGAGGCCGAAATCAACGCTGCCACGGATAACCCCCTGCTCTTCGGGCCAGGAGAAAGCATCAGCGGCGGCAACTTCCACGGCGAACCGGTCGGGTTGGCAATGGATTATTTGAAGATTGTCCTAAGCGAAGTGGCCGCCATCAGCGAGCGCCGCTCCTATACGCTGGTGGATGGCAAGATGAACGGTGAATTGCCGCCGATGCTGGTCGGCGAGCGCGAGGGCGCGGGGCTGAACAGCGGCATGATGCTAGCCCAGTACACGGCTGCCTCGCTGGTGCTGGAAAATCAAGGACTGGCCGCGCCCGATTCGGTACGCTCGCTGCCCACTTCGGCGGGCAAGGAAGACCACAACGCCAACGCCATGACCGCCGCGCGCCACGCCTGGGATGTGGCCCACAACGCCGCCCACGTGCTGGCGATTGAGCTCTATTGCGCGGCACGGGCGCTGGACCTGCGCTTGCAGGATATGCCCGAGGCCGAAGCCGGCGCCGGGGTGCGCCAGGCGCATCAAATCCTGCGCCAGCGCGTCCCCTTCCGGGCGGCCGACAGCCTGTGGGGGCCGGAGATTGAGCAGGTTCGGGAGATGCTGCTGGAGGGCGCCTTTAATCAACTCTAAGCCCTTACGAGTTGACAGCGCCTTTTATTTTGATAGAATTGACAAATATTCACACAAACATTGGAGCGCAACATGGCTTTAGCAGAAATTCAAGTTGACGAGATTACCCTGACCAGCGCCGCCGCGGATGCGGTGCGCGGCCTCTTGGCCGAGCGCGAGTTGGAAAACCACGCCCTGCGCGTTTTCGTGGCCGGCGGCGGTTGCTCCGGCTACCAATACGGTATGGCCCTAGAAGGCGAACCGCGCGATAACGACTTTGTGCTGGAACAGCACGGCGTGAACGTCGTGGTCGACGAGGTGTCGATGCAGTACCTGCGCGGCGCCAGCATTGACTACGTCAACGAAGTCATGGGCAGCGGTTTCAAGATTGAAAACCCGAATGCCACCTCGGCCTGCGGTTGTGGTTCTTCCTTCCGCACCGATGGCGAGGCGGCCCCTGACCACGCCCACGGCGAAGCCTGCGGCTGCTAAGCAAACACGATTTCTAAAAAGGACTGCTGCGGCAGTCCTTTTTTCTTTAACTGCCCTTGACGTTTCCGCCGCTTTACTTTACTATTTAGCTAATTGACTAAATAGATGAGCCAACCATGACTGATGCCCTGAGCCTGACCTTTTCCGCCCTGGCCGACCCCACCCGGCGCGCGATGCTGCTGCGCCTCTCGCATGGCCCCGCCACGGTTAAGGAACTGGCCGAACCCTTCCAATTCAGCTTGCCGACGATTTCAAAGCACCTGCAGGTGCTGGAGCGCGCCGGGCTGATTGAACGCGGGCGCGAGGCGCAATACCGCCCCGCTCAGTTGCAGACCGCCCCACTGGAGGACGTAGCCCACTGGCTGGAAACACTAAACTGGGAGAACAACCTCGACCGGCTGGAAGAGTATCTGTGCGAACTGCAGCAAGGGCGGCAGGCATAGAAGCTCACCCTACAAAAGATGCACACAGGAGACCCCCATGACTGATACTAAAGACCGAGAAATCATCGTAAACCGCGTGATTGACGCGCCGCGCGAGTTGGTGTTCGACGCCTTCACCCAGCCCGACCACATCGAAGGCTGGTGGGCGCCGCGCACTGCCACCACCCACGAGATGGACGTGTAAGCCGGCGGCGCCTGGCGCTATAGCCAGACCATCCGCGGCTCGGAGCTGGCCTTCAAAGTGGCATTCGTGGAAATCGACAAGCCCACCCGCCTGGTCTATGATTACGGCATGGATGGCGCCGGGGCCCCCGACCCAGTGCGCACCACGGTATCCTTTGCGGAAGAAGATGGTAAGACCGAAATCACCATGCAGCTGCTCTTCGCCAGCAAGAAGGAACGCGAACAAGCCGTCAAGTATGGTGCGATTGTGGGCGCGATGCAGGCTTTGGAAGAACTGGCCGATTACCTGGCCGCGCTCTAAAGCGACACCAGCCACACGAGGACGATATGGCAGATAGCAAAGCACAAGAATACATTGAGATTCGCGGCGCGCGCGAAAACAATCTGAAGGATATATCGCTCAGTATCCCCAAGCGCCAAATCACGCTATTCACCGGCGTTTCCGGCTCGGGCAAATCGTCGATTGTGTTCGACACCATCGGCACCGAGGCCCAGCGCCAACTGTACGAAACGTTCAGCCTCTTCGTGCGCAACTTCCTCCCGCGCTATGCCCAGCCGGATGCGGAATCTATCCAGAACCTGGGCATGTCTATCGTGGTCGACCAGCGCCGATTGGGCGGCGGTTCGCACTCCACCATGGGCACGATTACCGATATCTATACCGTGCTGCGCCAGCTCTTCTCGCGCGTCGGCGAGCCCTTTGTGGGTTACGCCAATGTCTTTTCCTTCAACGAGCCGATGGGCATGTGCCTCGAATGCAATGGCATGGGCCGCAAGCTGCAGCCTATCGTGGAGAAATTCTATGACCCCGACAAATCGCTGAACAAGGGCGCGCTGCAAGGGCCAATTTTTGACGAAAGCATTTATCCCACCAGCGGCTTCTTTGATAATGACAAGAAGCTCAGGGATTACACCAAAAAGGAACTAGACCTCCTGCTGCATGGCGGCGAGCAGAAATTTGAACACAGCGGCATGAACCGCACCTACCGCGGTGTGATAACCAATTTCACCCGTTCCTACATTGAGCAAGACCTGAAAACGCGCTCGGCCAAAACCCAGGAGAAAATCGCCGAATACTTAACTGAAGGCCCCTGCCCCAGCTGCAAGGGCGCACGCCTCAACAAGGCCGTCCTGAGCTGCAAGATTGACGGCTACAACATCGCCGACCTCTCCACAATGGAAGTCGAAGACCTGATTGGCGTCATCAAAGGCATCAAGGGCGCCAAGGCAAAAACGCTGGTCGACGAGCTGGCACGTCGTTTGCAGAACCTGATTGACATTGGTCTGGGCTATCTGACCCTCAACCGCGAGACCGACGCCTTATCCGGCGGCGAATCCCAACGTGTCAAGCTGGTCAAACACCTCAGCAGCAGCCTGGTGGATGTGATGTACATCTTCGATGAGCCTAGCATCGGTCTGCACCCGCGCGACGTGCACCAACTCAATGAAATGCTGCAACGCCTGCGCGACCAGAGCAACACCGTGCTGGTGGTAGAGCACGACCCGGATGTCATCAAGGTCGCCGATTACATCTTCGACCTGGGACCCGAAGCCGGCGTGCGCGGCGGCGAAATCGTCTACGAAGGCGATTATGCCGGGCTGCTAAAAGCGGACACGCTTACTGGAAAGTACCTGAAAGAAAGCATGCCGCTCAAGGACGAGTTCCGCGAGGCCAAGGAACACATCAAGCTCAGCAAGGTCACGCGCAACAACCTGAAGAACGTAAGCGTGGATATCCCCGTCGGCGTGCTAACCCTGGTGACCGGCGTGGCCGGCTCGGGCAAGAGTTCGCTGATCAGCGAGGCTTTTGTGGCCCAGCACCCCGATGCCGTCGTGGTCGACCAGTCCGGAGTGGGCAATAATCCGCGTTCCAACCCGGCCACCTACACCGGCATCATGGACGATGTGCGCAAAGCGTTCGCTAAGGAAAACAAGGTCGACGCGGGCCTGTTCAGCTTCAATTCCAAGGGCGCCTGCGATAATTGCACTGGCCTCGGCGTGGTCTACACCGATTTATCCTTCTTCGAAAGCATCAAATCGCCCTGCGAAGTGTGCGGCGGCAAGCGCTTCAAGGACGAGGTGCTGGAGTATACACTGGGCGGCCACACCATCGTGGACGTGCTGGAGATGACCGCCCGCCAGGCCTTGGAGCAACTGGAAATTCCTGAAATCGAAGGCAAGCTGCAGGCGCTCACTGATGTGGGCCTGGACTATCTGACCCTGGGCCAGCCGCTGAACACCCTATCGGGCGGCGAAAGCCAGCGCATCAAGCTGGCCAGCGAACTGCACAAGGACGGCAGCATCTACGTGATGGATGAGCCGACCACCGGCCTGCACAAATCGGATACTGACCTGCTGCTGGGCATTCTGAATCGCCTGGTAGATGGCGGCAACACCGTTATCGTCATCGAGCACAACATGGACGTGGTGCGCAATGCCGACTGGGTCATCGACATGGGTCCGGAAGGCGGCAGCAAGGGCGGCGAAGTTATCTTCGAGGGTACCCCGGCCGACCTGAAGAAAGATAAGAAATCCATCACCGCCCAATACCTGTAACCCCATCTGCCCAAAACAAAAAACGGACTGCCGATGCAGTCCGTTTTTGATTCAGTTTAGAGAGGGGACTAGCGGTCGCGCAGGTAGGAGACCGCTGCGCCCAGCATACCCAGCAAGCCGATGCCGGTAATAATCATGCCCATCGGGATGCCGGCCGCTCTCGGCGCACCCGGCTCTTCGAATTCCAGCAATTCCAGCGGCGGAGCCGAGGTGTAGGTCGGCAGGCGCGTAGCGGGAATCTCGAGTACGAATTGGGCTGCCAGGGTTGGGTCAATCGTGGGGGTCACGCGCGGCGTGGGCGTGGGTGGCGGTTCCACGATGCGCAGCGGATTGCCCTGCTCGAACAGCGTGACCAGCGGCGCATAGACCCAAGCCAGGCCGCCTTCAACCGAGGGATAGGCAATCTGAATCCACAATCCCGCGGCGGAGATGCCGCGGGCGCCAGCCTGCTCGCCGGCCACCAGCACGCCCACCGCCGGGTAATCGGTGCCCGGGCCGGTGCGCACGTTGATTTGGTCCTGGTCGGCGTTCACGATGATGTAGGCGCCGGTCGGCGTGCCTGTCACGGTAGCAATCGCCACGGTGGGCTGTTGGGCGTAAGCGGGCTGCGGGGCGGCGCTAAAGGCCAGCAACGCCAGGCCGAATAGGCTCAGCAGCAGGCAAAGGAGGAAGCGGGGAAAGACTGTCTTCATAATAGCTCGGGGGCAAACACGGCGATTATAATCGGGCCGAGATTAAAATGAAAAGAAAGACCTATCACGGCGATTTAGACCTCAACGAAGTGGCCGCGGCCTTGTCCAGTTACTTCAATCGTGGGCCGCTCACCACCCGCCTGCAGGGCAACGGCGAGCGCACCTTCGTCAAGATTCTGACCCCCGACCACCGCAATTCCGGCGGCCGCACCGCCCTGGGCATCATGCTGCGCCAGGTGGACGACCGCCTGGAGGTGGAAGTCGGCAAGCAAGCCGTGCTGGGCCTGGCGGCCAGCCTGGGCGCCAGCGCCCTGCTCACCTGGCTGAACCCGCTCAATTTGCTGGGCCGCCTGGACGATATCGCCCAGGACATTGAGCACCTCTCGCTGGACGAACAAGTCTGGACGGTGATTGACCAGCTGGCCAAATCCAAGGGCGCCAGCCAGCAGCTCAGTGAGCGCCTGCGCCGCCTGACCTGCGAGTACTGCCGGGTGGCCAACCCGGTGGGCGAAGGCCGCTGTGTGGCCTGCGGCGCCCCGCTAGGCGATGTGCAGCCTTTCACCTGCCACCAATGTGGCCACGTTATCCTTGGCAACGAAAGTAAATGCCCCAACTGCGGGGAAAAGCTATAACCACCCCTTTGGAGAGTAGATGAAGACTACGACCCTGCGCACGACACTCTTGTGGCTATGCGCAATTGCCATGTTGAGCGCCTGCGGCGGCGCACCCACCGAGAGCGCCACCCCCACCCAAGCCGCGTCGCCGGCCCCCACGCAGACAGCGGCTCCCGCCGCGACCGCCACCACCGCCCCCACCGAGACGGCCGCCCCAGCGCCTTTTGAAATTAGCTCCACGGCCTTCGCCGAAGGGGAAGTCATTCCTCCGCGCTTTGCCTGCACCGGCGAGGACCTGTCGCCCGAATTGGCCTGGGGCGCGCCTCCCGAGGGCACGGTGACCCTGGCGCTGCTTTTCGATGACCCGGATGCCTTTAACTGGGTGCACTGGCTGATTTACAACATCCCCGCTGAGTCCGGTGGCCTGCCCGAAGGCATGCCCAGCGACCCGCAGTTGGCGGATGGCAGCCTGCAGGGGCAGACCAGCTGGGGCACGATGGGCTACCGCGGCCCCTGCCCGCCGCCGGGCGCACCGCATACTTACGTGTTCACGCTGTATGCGCTGGACACCAGCCTGGCATTGGACGCGGGCGCGGATGTGAACGCATTCCAACTGGCGATTGACGGCCACGTGTTGGCCGAAATCGAATACACCGGCCAATTCTCGCGCTAAAAAATGAACCTAGGAGGTTTTTTAACTAAATTCCTGGGTGTACTTTTTCTCTTCCTACTGGCAGCATGTGGTAAGGCGGTTCAGGAACCAGCGGCGGTTGTGCGTTCTACACCGATAGACTTGGAGAACACCGCGACCGTTGAGACTTTGACTTCAACTCCTACGACTACTGCCACTTCGCCTATTTACCCCACACCTTCGTCCATTCCGACAGAATTGGTCATTCAAGGTTTTTGGCTGGCCAGCCCTGTATTTGAAGATGGAGGCCAGATTCCAAAACTCTATACTTGCCATGGCTTTTCACCACCACTGGTTTGGAGCAATCCGCCTCAGGGAACTCAAAGCTTTGCGCTCCTTATGGAGGAGCGATTGTCGCTAGGTGGTACCTATACCCACTGGTTAAGCTACAACCTTCCAGGTGATTTCAGGGATTTGCCCGAAGACGCATACGGTGGCGTGGCTCTTGTTGAACCCGGCTCCTTTCCCGGATTAAATGATAGGAATTTACTTGGCTATGATGGCCCTTGTCCGGAAGACGGTGATGAGCATTCATTTCTTTTCATTTTGTTCGCTGTTGATGTAGCGCAGCTTGATTTAGACTTCGGAGTTCCAAAGGAAGAATTTTTGTTGGCATTGGAAGGCCACATCCTGGGTGTCGCAACCTACTCCGGCGTTATTGGCGAATGATATCAAGGCACCACTGAATGGAAGAACAATACATCCAACGCTTCACCCCGGCCATGCTGGCCGAGGCGCTGGCCCACTACGGGGCCACCCCAGAGAGCGCCCACGATTTGGGCGGCTTCGAGAATTTCATCTATCACTTTGAACGCGAAGGCCAGCCCTATATCCTGCGCCTGGCGCACAGCTCACGCCGCGACCATGATTTGATACAAGCTGAAGTGGACTGGATTAACTACCTGGCTGCCCAGGGCGTCCCGGTGGCGGCCGCCATCCGCAGCGACCAGGGCACGCTAGTGGAAGCCATTGATGACGGACACGGCGAAGCCTTTATGGCGACCGCTTTCGAGTTGGCCGTGGGCCGGGTCTATCGCGAGTCGGATGACTGGACCCCAGCCTTATATGAACGCTACGGCGAGCTGCTGGGCAGCCTGCACGCGCTGACCCAGGACTACCAGCCGCCCACCGCGGCCCGGCGCCCGGCCTGGGACGACCCGCGCATGGATTATGCGCTCAGTTGTCTGCCTGCCAGCGAAGTTGCTATAGCCGAGAGATACAAGGCCGCCAAAGCCGAGGCTCAATCCCTGCCGCGCGACCCGCACGCTTACGGCCTGCTGCACTACGACGCGCACAAGGCCAATATACTGGTCAGCGAAGATGTGCATTTGACCCTGATCGATTTTGATGACGCGGCTTACGCCCATTTCATCTTCGATATCGCCATCGTGATTTATCACAGCACCGCGGCGGTGGCGGACCGCGAAGCGGAGGCAGCCAAGCTGCTGCCGCCCTTCCTAACCGGCTACGCGCGCCGCAACCGGCTGGACCCGGCCTGGCTGCAGCAATTGCCGCTCTTCCTCAAGCTGCGCGAGATTGACCTCTACGGCGTGATTCACCGCGATTTCGATGTGGACAATATTGAGCACCCGCGCGTGGCGGCCTTTATGGAGGGTCGCAAAGAACGTATTGAAGCGGGCAAGCCCTATTTGGAGATGGATTTCGAGAGCTACAAGCAGTATCTTGAATAGCGTGCCATTCATACTGCGCAGCGCTTAAAGTACCGGAGTCGAGGCTATAACCGGGTTCAGGAAATCACCGGCTAAAGCCTTGACTCCGATTTTTACTCATCCCATTCACCGCAGATCAGACTCTGTACGCGTTGTCCCCAGCCTTAATGTTCTTGGCGTAGCTGCACAATGCGGTGCGCTGCTAACTAGGACTTAGACCCTACGCTGGATTCCTCCAGCTAAAGCCTGCATCCTGGATGAAGGCATCCATCTCCTTCGGGCCCCAGCTGCCGCACGCGTACTGCGGCAGTTGCTGGGCGCCTTGCTGCTGCCAGGCGGCAGTGATGCCGTCTACGAAGGCCCAGGCAGCCTGCACCTCGTCGCTACGGGTAAAGAGCGTGGCATCGCCGTTCATGCAATCCATCAACAGGCGCTCATAAGCTTCGGGCGTGCCGGCGCCAAAGGCCTCCGCGTAGCTAAAATCCATCTGGACGCCCTGAATGGCGTTATCGGGGCCGGGCACCTTGGCGCCGAAATCGAGGGTGATGCCCTCCTCAGGTTGAATGTTGAGCACCAGGCGGTTGGGCGCCTCACCGGCCATATTCTTGGCGCCGAAGAGCGAGAGCGGCACCTGCTTGTACTGCACGGCAATCTCGGTTACCCGGCGCGCCAGGCGCTTGCCGGAGCGCAAGAAGAAGGGCACGCCGGCCCACCGCCAGTTATCAATGTACAGCTCGGCCGCCATCAGCGTCTCGGTGGTGGAATCCGTGGCCACGTCATCCAATTCCAGGTATCCCGGCAAGTCCTCGCCATCCACTTCGCCAGCCGCATACTGGGCGCGCACGGTCTGCTGGATGGCCTGCGCGCCAGTCAGCGGGTGCAGCGCTTTCAGCACCTTGACCTTCTCATCGCGCACGGCATGGGCATTAAAAGCCACTGGCGCCTCCATCGCGGTCAACGCCAATAACTGCAGCAGATGGTTTTGAAAAATGTCCCGGATGACGCCGGCGTCCTCATAATAGCCAGCGCGGTCCCCCACTCCGATGGTTTCAGCCATCGTGATTTGTACCGAGTCGATGTAGCGGCGGTTCCAGAGCGGCTCGAAGATGCCGTTGGCAAAGCGAAAGACCAGGATGTTTTGCACGGTCTCTTTGCCCAAATAATGGTCGATGCGATAAATCTGTTCTTCCTCAAAGACCTGGTGCGCGACCTCATCAAGTTCCTGGGCGGATGCCAGGTCGTGGCCGTAGGGTTTTTCAATCACCACGCGAGTCCAGCCCCGAGGACAGTGCGCCAATTTGGCTTCGCCAATCGCGTCGATAATTACCGGGAAAGCCCTGGGCGGCGTAGCCAGGTAGAAGAGGCGGTTGTCGGCCTTCAGTTCATCCAGTAAAGCATCCAAGCGGGCGTAGGCATCCTGATTGTTAAAATCGCCGACGACGTACTGCATGCAACCCAGCAGGTGCTGCAGCACCTCATCATCAACCGGTTGGCTGCGGGAATGCTCTTTGACCGCCGCGGACATTTCGTCGCGGAAGTCGTCGTCGCTCCACTCGCGGCGGGCGAAGCCAATGATGTGCAGGTCGTCAGGCAGCTGGTCGGCCAGCGCCAATTGGTAGAGCGCCGGAACCAGCTTGCGCGCCGTGAGGTCACCGGTGGCGCCGAAAATCACCAGGCCGACGGGGACATCCGGTTTGAGCTGGGAAGCTTGCATTATTCGTCGGCGGCCTTAACGGCGTGCCCGCCAAATTGCTGGCGCATGGCGGCCAGCAGCTTGGCGGCGTAACTCTCCTCCTGGCGGCTGGCCAGGCGCTGTAGCAAGGCCAGGGTAATCACCGGTGCGGGGACATCCTGGTTGATGGCTTCAAAAACCGTCCAGCGCCCCTCACCCGAATCGGCGACCCACCCAGCGATATCGCTGAGGTGCTGGTCATCCTCCAGGGCGCGGGCGGTCAGGTCCAGCAGCCAGCTGCGCACCACGGAGCCGTAGCGCCAGATGTCGGCGACCTGGTGCAGGTCGAGGTCAAAATCCTCGCGGGCCTTCATAATTTCAAAACCCTCAGCATAGGCTTCCATAAGGCCGTATTCAATGCCGTTATGTACCATCTTGACAAAGTGGCCCGCTCCATGCGGCCCGACATGGCCCCAGCCCTGGTCGGGCGCGGGCGCCAGCGCCTCAAAAATCGGACGCAGGTATTTGACGACGTCTTTTTCGCCGCCAACCATCATGGAGTAACCGCCTTCGAGGCCCCACACACCGCCGCTGACTCCGGCATCCACCATGTGAATGCCTTTGCCGCCCAGGATCTCGGCCCGCCGCACTGTGTCGTTGAAATTGGAGTTGCCGCCATCAATGACGATATCGGCAGGAGCGAACAGCTCGGCCAGCTCCTGGATACTGGATTCGACCGGTTCACCGGCGGGCACCATCAGCCACACCACGCGCGGCGCTTCCAGCGCCTCAACCGCTTCCTTGAGCGAAAAGGTGGGCGTGAGGCTGACCTCTTCCGCCAGGTCGATGGTGGTCTGCTTGGTCTTGTTGAAGCCGACCACCTGGTGGCCGGCGGCAATCAGGCGGCGGGACATATTGCCGCCCATTTTGCCCAAACCAATCATGGCGAGTTGCATGCTGTGCTCCTTGGGGCGAGTGGTGCTGCCATATTATCGCATGGCGCGGGGGATTTGCAGACGGAAGAGGCGGAGGGCGGGGTATACCCTACCCCTATGTGAGTTCCGGTGGCGGGCGCAGCATGCTGCGCCCTACGGAATGAAGAGATTGGTTGAAGCAGGCGAGGGTTGATGGATTGGGGTGGAGATTGCCGCGTCGGTCAGCGCGAAGCTCCAAACTCCTCGCAATGACAGGAAATGGGGACTACTTAGTTTGCGTGAATCGTTGGCCTAAATCTTTTCGCAAGTGGTGTTACTTTCTAACCCTGATCACTAGTCACCAATCCCTATTCACTCCCCCCTGCTCACTTGTCTTTGTTCAGGAAACGGCGCACGGCTTCGCGGCGGTAGTTACTATCCCACAAGGAAGCAAAGAGACGGCGCTCGGCGTGCTTGGCGACTTCGGGATAGGCAACCGCAAAACGCAGCAGGCGCTTGGCGGCCCGCACGGCCTCCACCGGGTGGCGGGCCATCTCGGCGGCCAACTCGCGGGCAGCATCCAGGGCGCTATCCTGCGGCGCCAGGTGGTCCACCAGGCCGATGTCCGCGGCCTCCTCTGCGCCCAGCACGCGGCCAGTGGTGAGCAGTTCCAACGCTTGGGGATAGCCCACGGTGAGGAAGAGATAGCGCGCCCCACCCCAGGCGGTGGTGATGCCCAAATGGGCATGCACGAAACCGATATCCGCGCCGCGGGCCATTACGCGCTGGTCGCAGGACACGGCGATTTCGGCGCCGCCACCGCGCGCCGGGCCATTGATGGCGGCGATGGTGGGCGCCGGCAGGCTGCGCAATCGCTCCAGGGCTTTGCCCATAATCATCGCCAGGCGCAGGCCATCGCGGCGCTTGGGGTAATCTTTGAGCACGCGCAGGTCGCCACCGGAAACGAAGGTATCGCCCGCGCCGGTGACAATCAGGGCGCGCAAGTCCTTATCGCGGTGGGCATCTTCTACTGCGGCGGCAAAGGCGCGCATGGCATTCCAGTCCAGCGCGTTGCGCACCGCCGGGCGGTCCACCGTCAGCGTGCCGACCCCGTTCGTGATTTCATAATGGATTCCGTCGCGTTGCATCGGGTGCTTAAACACAAAGAGGCGCAAGCGGTTGCGCCTCTTTGTGTTTAATTATCTCAGTTTAAGGTACACATTGATTACACACAGCAACGGGAGCACAGGGATTAGAAATGTGGCAGCAGCCGTCGGATGCACAAGCGGTCAACGTACGAGCACTGCAGACCACACCCGCACATGCCCCCCCTCCAGTAGTGCCACTATCACCCTCGGGTAAACAACTTTGGTACTGAGGGTCCCAGTAGTAGCCATCGTCGCAGCGCGGTGTGGCAGTGGGCGTGGCTACAGAACAATCTGGGACGTATACCTTGAATGTGGTGCAGCTGCTACTAGTTTGCCCAGTAAGTGGCACACAGCTTTGCTGGGCTTCATCATAGTGCCAGCCATTGGGACAGATCGCGCCATTCACCCCACTCGGCAGCGGCAAGCAGGCTTCCTGTCGGGTGTCGTAGTAGTAGCCCAGGGCGCAGCCATCGCAGGTGACCGGGATGCAGTAATTCAGTTGGTAGTCGTAGTAATAGCCGTCACCGCATTGGTCGTTGTAGCCGGTGACCTCATCCGGGGTGCAGCCGCCGTTGTAGGGGTTGTAGCTCATCCCTTCGGGGCAGGCTGTTTGGGTCTGCAAGGACGGGTTGCTGGGCAAGCTGACCAATTGGAAGCTCTCCAGCGCGCCGGTGGCGCCAATCGGGGCGCAGCTGCCGTCCGGCGTGTTGTTGTGATAGCCCTGGGGGCAATCACCATCGTTGTAAGGCAGGCAAACCTGTTGACCCGTGTCGTAGTAGTAGCCGTCCGGGCACTGCTGGCCGGGTCCGGGGTCGCAATAGCCCTGGCCGTAGTCGTAGCCGTTGCCGGGCGCAGTGTAGCTGGCGAAGCTCTGGATGGTGGGTTGACCGGCGCCCTGCTCTCGTTCCAGGCAGGCAGTGCTGTCATTGCCCGGGGTAGGCGCGCAGCAGTTCAATCCCGCGTGGAAAGCGTATCCATTGCCACAGCCGCTGCCGGGGCCATCGGTGGGCCGGCAGGTCTGCGCCGCAGCATCGTAGTAGTACCCGGGACCGCAGCCATCCTCGCCGGTGCTGATGCATTGCTGCAGATAGGTGTCGTAATAGCTACCCGGAGCGCATTCGCCGGGCTGGCCGTTGCCATCTTCCGGCACGCAGTAGCCCTGCTCGTTCATCACATAGCCGGGTTCGCGGCATTCGGGGCCGTCATAGGCGGCCTGGATGGTGGCCGGGCGGTTCAGCGGCTGCTGATACTCGCAGCCCTGGCCATCCTCGGTCGGCACGGTGCCGGCCGGGCATTCGGTCTGCTGGTCTACACAGCTCTGCAGGCGTGTGTCGTAGTACTGGCCGTCTTCGCAATCGTCGTCGTTGTAATCGTCCGGCACGCAGCCGCCCTCGTAGGGGTTGTAGGTCAGATTGGGGCCGCAGCCGTAATCATCGGTTGGAATGCACTGGTTGCGGGCGGCGCTGAAATAGTAGCCATCGCCGCACTCGTAATTATTGCCGGGGATGGGCGAACAGCAGTTGATTTCGGTGTTGTAGTAATAACCTGCCGGACAGGCGCCGCCACCATCGTTGTTGCCAGGGGGTTGGCAGGTTTCGGTCTGCGGGTCGAAGTAGTAGCCATCCGGGCATTGCCCATCATCCGGCGTGCAGCCCTGGACTGCGGCAGTGTAGCTGGTGCCCTCGGGACAACCGTCCTGGTCGTCGGGTTGGCATTGATAGGTCTGCGGGTTGTAGCTCCAGCCTTCGGGACAGTTATCCTGGTCTTCGGGTTTTTCGCAGTTGCCGGTGATGGCGTTGTATAGGTAGCCTTGGGGGCAATAATCATCAATTCCGCTCTGGCCGGCGGTCTGCAGGTTGGGCGCGGCAAACTGGTAAGCCTGAATGTCACCCGACGGACGAGCGGCGGCCTGCGGTTGATAGGCGACCAGCTGCGCCTGGCTGGGCTGGGCGGTGGGCTGGAAAGCCTGCACCTGCTGGCTGGGCGCCTCGGCGGTCGGCTGGAAGGCCTGCATCTGCTGAGCGGGCGCCTGAGCCGTCGGTTGGTAGGCAACCAGTTGACCGACGGGGGCAGCACTGGGGCCGCCAGTGACCAACTCCACCCCTTCAATCAGGCCAGCATTCTGGCTGTCGGCGGCGCACACGGTGAGGGTCTGATAGCTATCCTGGGTGACGTGATGGCCATAGCAAATCAAGCGGCCGGGGATACCGGTCTCATAGCAGGTGTAATCGTAGATACCCAGCGAGACAATGTAATCATCCGGGGCAGCGCCCTCGGGCACATCAATCGTGAAGGACATTTGCCCATCGGCATTCGGGCAACTAATCCCGCCGTGGGTAATCTCACCCGTGGGCGGCGTATCCGGCTCGTCGCCGGTGGTGCGGGGCGTGCAGTCCTCATCACGTGGTGTGCAATAAGGAATATAGGTATCGCGGCAGATGGGCGTCTGGACGGGGTTAGCCGACTGGCTCAGCCCGACCGGCACGCAGCGGAAGCCGACGTTATTGAACTCGTCCTCGGGATCCAGCGGCAAGCGGGCCGCCGAGCGCAGGTCGACCACGTCGTTCTCGTAGGAGCCGCCGCGCACCACCTTCAGGTCGCCATCCACCGGCCCCAGCGGATTGCCGTTAAGCGAAACTAGATAATAGTCCTCGTCGTACCAATCGAGGATCCATTCCCACACGTTGCCAGCCATATCCTGGGCTTCGTATTCACTTTCGCCATCTGGATACTGAGCAACGATATAGGTCTCGATGTCTTCATCCGGCTCACAGCCGACCATGTTGGCCAGGTCGCAGCTAGGCTCATCCGCGCCCCAGGGATAGGGGTCGCCATAGCGGCCACGGGCAGCCTTCTCCCACTCGGCTTCGGTGGGCAGGCGCGCATCGGCCCATTCACAGAACTCACTGGCCTGATACCAGTTGACCCCGACCACGGGGTTGTTTTCAAATTCGGGGTCGTTGTATTCGGTGGAAGGCCCCTCGCCCAAATCAGTGGGCTCGGTGCAGTCGCCAGCCTCGACGCAGGCCTTGTATTGGGCGTTGGTGACCTCGTGGCGGTAAATGAAATAGCCGCTGAGGTTTACGGTGTGGGCCGGGAACTCGTCCTCGCGGGCCAGCGGGTCATCTTCGCTGCTGCCCATGGTGAAGGGACCGGCGGGCACATAGACCAGCAGGTCACCAATCGCCAAAATAATGTCGTCTTCGGGGATATCATCGCCGGGCGCAGCGGTTTCAACCGCGCCGGAACAGGCCGCGAGAAGGGCCAGCAACAGCAGAATAGCCCCCGTTTTCAACGCTCGCTTGGAGACACGAATGGTCACCAACATGCACTCCTCACCAAAGAAACGGCGCGTTCAAACTGATCTGATTATAAATCGCCTGCGGGGCCGAAACAAGACCCCAAACTTACAGTGCTGCTAGGAAGCCACCTTGGATTGCTTTTGCTGGATGCTTTCCAGCAAGGCGTGGATGGATTTGCTGAAGGCGGCGACGCCCTCGTCTTCCAGTTCCTGGGTGGCCTGGTCCAGTGAGAGCCCCAGGCCTTCCAGGTCGGCCAAGGCCTTTTCAGCCGCGGCGACATCGTCTTCAATGCTGAGCTGCGGATTGCCGTGGTCCTTGAAGGCTTCCAGCGTCTTGGGCGGCACCGTGTTGACCGTATGCGGGCCAATCAACTCATCCACGTACAGCGTATCGGGATAGGCAGGGTCCTTGGTGCTGGTGGAAGCCCACAGCGGGCGTTGCAGCCGGGCGCCCTCAGCATGGAGCGCGGCGAAGCGTTCGCTCTCGAATTGTTGCTTGAAGAGCTGGTAAGCCAACCCGGCGTTGGCGATGGCGACCTTGCCCTTGAGGTTGGAGGCCAGTTCGGCCTGCTCGCCGCCTTGCTGCACAATCTCGTCCAGCCAGCCATCAACCTTGCTATCGATACGCGACACAAAGAAGGAAGCCACCGAATTGATTTTGTCAGTTGGCAGGCCAGCAGCCACACGCTCTTCCAACCCGGCGAGATAGGCATCAATCACCTCAGCATAGCGCTGGCGGCTAAAGATCAGGGTGATATTGATGTTGATGCCGGCGGCAATGGACTGGCGGATGGCGGGCAGCCCGGCCTGGGTGCCGGGGATTTTGACCATCAGGTTGGGACGCGCCACACGGTCCCACAGGTGCTGGGCCTGTTCAGCGGTGGCCTCCGTGTCGTTGGCCAAATCAGGATGGACTTCGATGCTGACGAAACCGTCGCCGCCGTTGGTAGTCTCGTAGAGTTCGGCAAATAGGTCGCAGGCGGCGCGAATATCATCCACCGCCAGGTCTTCAAAAATAGCGTAGGGTTGCTTGCCGTCCGCGGCCAGGCGGCGCAGTTCTTCATCGTAATCGCTGGAATCGGAAATGGCCTTGTCAAAAATGCTGGGATTGGAGGTCACGCCGTAGATATCCCCACGCCGAATCATGGCTTCCATTTCGCCATTTTCCAGCAGGCGGCGTTCAATATTGTCGTACCAGAGCGACTGGCCTAATAAGTACAGGGATTGGGGTTTACTGGGCATCTAGTGCTCCTTCTGTTTGTGTTCAATAAATTCTACATCCTGGCCCTGGAAGCGTTCGCGCATCACGGCAATCGCTTCGGGGTTGGAATCGACCAACAGCGCCCGGCGTTTCAATTCCAGTGCGGCGGCGCCAGTGCTGCCGCTACCGGCAAAGAAATCGAGGACCAGGTCGCCCGGATTGGAGGAGGCGGCAATAATGCGCCGCATCACACCCAGGGGCTTCTGGGTGGGATAGCCGGTCTTCTCCTTGCCGGTCGGGCTGACAATCGTGTGCCACCAGGTATCGGTGGGCAGCTTGCCACGCTTGGCTTTCTCCTCCCCCACCAGGCCGGGGGCCATGTAGGGGATACGGTCAATATCATCAACGTTGAAGGTGTAGTGGGCGTTATCTTTCACGTAGAAGAGAATGTTGTCGTGCTTGGTGGGCCAGCGATTCTTGGGACGGCCGCCGTAATCGTAGGCCCAGATAATTTCATTGATGAAATTGTCGCGTCCAAAAATGCCATCCAGCAGCAATTTGCAATAATGCACTTCGCGGTAATCCACATGGAAGTAAAAGGACCCGTCGGCGGCCAGCACGCGGTAGGCTGCTTCCAAACGCGGTTGCAGGAAGGCCAAATAGTCGTCAAAAGCATCTTCAAAGGCCTTGGACCCCAGCACCTCGGTGGCGTAGGTCTGGCCCTTGAAGCCGACGCGGTCGCC
Organism: Anaerolineaceae bacterium; assembly: GCA_900299355.1. Lineage (GTDB taxonomy): Bacteria > Chloroflexota > Anaerolineae > Anaerolineales > UBA11579 > OMJR01. The sequence continues at coordinate 7,891 of OMJR01000056.1, read as the reverse complement.
GTTGGCGCTGCGCTCTGTACGTAGTTGGGTGCGGGCCTGGGTCTTGCCGGTGTTGAAGGGCGGGTCGATGTAAATCAGGTTGGCGCAGCCATCCGGCAGGCTGCGCAGCACGGCAAGGTTGTCGCCGTGGACAACGCGGGCGTTGAAATCGAGCGCGCCAGCCTCAGCCATCCAGCAGCTTTCGGGCGTGGGCCAGCACGTTATCCACGTTGAAGCCCAGCTTGTCCAACACCTCCGCGCCGGGGGCTGATTCGCCGTAGCGGTCGAGAGCAATCACGTCGCCCTGGTCGCCGACCCAGCGCTGCCAGCCCTGGGCCACACCGGCTTCGACCGCCAGGCGCGCGCCCATCGCGGGCGGCAGCACCCCATCACGGTAGGCCCGGTCCTGGGCTTCAAAGAGTTCCCAGCAAGGGAAGGACACCAGCCGCACGCTATGACCGTCGGCGGCCAGTTGCTGGCCGGCCTCAACTATCAGCTGCACTTCGGAGCCGGTGGCCATCAGAATTATTTCAGGGTCGCCTTCACCAAGGTCGGCCAGCACGTAAGCGCCTTGCTGCAAGCCTTCGGCGGGAGCGTACTGGCTGCGGTCCAGGGTGGGCACGTTCTGGCGGGTAAACACCAGGCAGGTGGGCCCATCCGTGCGGGCGATGGCGGCACGCCAGGCCTCGCGCACTTCGTTGGCGTCGGCGGGTCGGATGACGTGCATGTTGGGCATAGCGCGCAGGGAGGCAAACTGCTCGATGGGCTGGTGCGTAGGGCCGTCCTCGCCCAGGCCGATGCTGTCGTGGGTGTAAACCCAGATGCTATTGAAGGGCGAGAGCGCGGAGAGGCGCACCGAGGGGCGCATGTAATCGCTGAAGACCAGGAAGGTAGCCCCAAAGGCGCGCACCCCGGCGTAGGTGTTCATGCCATTCACGGCGGCGCCCATGGCATGCTCGCGCACGCCAAAGTGAATGCTGCGGCCGTTGTAGGACTCGGTTTGGAAATCTGGCGCACCGTCAATGAAGGTCTTGGTGGAAGGATGCAGGTCGGCCGAGCCGCCAATCAAAGCCGGGTATTGCTTGGCAATCGCGTTGAGTACCTTGCCGGATGAAGCACGGGTAGCCATGCCCTTTTCACCAGCCTCGAATACCGGCAGGTCGGCATCCCAGCCATCGGGCAATTCGCCGGAGAGCGCCTGTTGCAATTCAGCGTGCAAATCGGGATGGGCTGCGGCATAGTCAGCCAGCAGCTGCTGCCAGGCGGCCTGCTGCTCAGCGCCGCGCTCCACCGCTTCGCGATAGAGGTCGAGCACATCCCCGGGGATGTGGAACCAGGGCTCATGGGGCCAGCCCAGCGCCTCTTTGGCGGCGGCCAATGTCTCTTCACCGGGCGGCTCACCGTGCGCTTCCGCGGTGCCGGCCTTCTCCGGCAGGCCGAAGCCAATCGTGGTGTGCACCATAATGATAGAGGGGCGCTCGTCCGCCTGGGCCGCCTGGATGGCTTTATCCACGGCCTCGACATCGTTACCATCGGCAACATGCTGCACATGCCAGCCATAGGCCTCGAAGCGGGCGCCGCGGTCCTCGGTGTAGGCTAAATCGGTGCTGCCATCAATCGAAATGTAATTGTCATCGTAGAGGTAAATTAGCTTGCCCAGCTTGAGGTGACCGGCCAGCGAGGCCGCCTCGGAGGCGACGCCTTCCATCAAGTCGCCGTCGCTGACAATGGCATAGATGTAGTGGTCGTACAGCGGGAAATTCGGGCGGTTGAAACGGGCCGCCAAATAAGCCTGGGCCATCGCCATGCCGACCGCATTGCCGAAACCCTGCCCCAGCGGGCCACTGGTGGTTTCAATCCCGCGCTCCGGGTCATATTCGGGATGGCCGGGGGTATCGCTGTGCCACTGGCGGAAATTCTTGATAAGTTCCAGCGGCATGTTGTGGCCGGTAAGGTGCAGCAAGGCATACAGCAACATGGAGCCGTGCCCGGCCGAGAGCACAAAGCGGTCGCGGTTGGGCCAACTGGCGTCCTTGGGATTGTGGCGCAGGTGTCGGGTCCACAACGTGTAAGCCATGGCGGCGGCGCCCATCGGTAGGCCGGGATGGCCGGAATTGGCGGTCTGCACTGCGTCGGCGGATAGAAAGCGCAGGGTGTTGATGGCTTGTTGTTCGAGTTCTTGGGAAACAGACATCTAAGCAGGCGGCTCCTTGGTCACTGGTTGCCCGATTGTACCGTAGGGCGCGGGCAGCGCCCTTGGCGGACAGCCACCGATTGCAGGACGGCCAGCCTTGCAGTATCATGAGGCCAATGAGCAGCAATATCCACTTCCCGGCCCTGCCCGATTGGGCGCCCACCCGCAATACCCTTCACGCCTATGCCAGGGTGCTGGGCGCCATTCGCCGGGCTTTCACGCCCGAGCAATACGATTGGCAGCACGTCAGCCTGCGGCTCTATACCGCCGGTCTGACCACCACTCCCATCCCCCACCCGGCCGAGCCGGCGCGCAGCTTTGCGCTCAGCATGGACCTGCGCAATCATTACGTCTTGCTAACTGACAGCGTGGGCGAAGTGCAGCAATACCGCATCGCCGAGGGTTACACCGCCACGGAATTGGGCGCCCTGCTGCTGGAGAAACTGGCCGCGATGGGTGTAGAGGGCCAGGTGCTGCGCGAGAAGTTCGCGAACGACGAAGAGCGCCGCTATGCACTGGACGACGCCGAGCGCTATTTCAGCGCGCTCAGCAGCGTGGGCCGCGTGATGCAAGGTTTCCTGGACGGGCTGTCCGAAGACAAGAGCGACCTGCAGCTCTGGCCGCACGGCTTCGACCTGGCCTTCTTCAAATATGGCGACCGAGTTGCCGAATACGAGGAAGAGGGCGAGACCAAGGAAGCGCGCGCCAAAATCGGCGCCGGCTTCTCGCCGCCCACCGGCGAGCTGGTGCACGAGTATTTTTACGTGTATTCATTCCCGCATGAGGAACAGGTGACGAAAGCGGAACTGCCGGCCGGCGCTAGTTGGCACCTGGAAGGCTGGAAGGGCGCGATGCTGCCCTATGGCGAGATTGCTGAGCATGATAATGGGGCGGATAAGTTGCGAGAGTTTCTCCAGGTGGCCTATGATGCGCATAAAGGTGTGATTGAGAAATAGTCCATTGAGCAGTGGTACTTTGAGGAAATCGAAAGAACGATAGCGGTATCGTTCTTTTTTTGTTTAAGTAATTTAGACTTTTCTGGGGGCCGCTGGCCCCCAAACCCCAGCTACGGTATTAGGTCGCGGGCGCAGCATGCTGCGCCCTTACGTTTTGAGGCGAGCGTGATGTAGCTGCGCACTGCGGTGCGCGGCTACGGAATGGTTTGGACCCTGTGGATTGGGCGCTTTGCAACGCGCCCCTACCTAGAGTCGACTACTCGTCGTGGGGGATGCCGACTTCGATCATGCCGTCGGCTATGCGCACCGGATAAGCTGGGATATCAATAATCGCGGGCAGGCTCTTGACCGTGCCGTCGCGCACATCGAAGCGGGCGCCATGGCGCGGGCAGATGATTTGGTACTTGTCCAATTCGCCCTCGCCCACCGGGCCATCGTCATGCGAGCAGACGTCATGGATAGCAAAGAATTGGCCGGCGATGTTGAAGACCACAATGGTGTATTCATCGATTTCGACAAAGAGCCTTTCGCCGTTGGCCAGTTCATCTTCGGCGGCCACGGCTACGAAATCGACTTCTTTGGGGCCGAGGTGGGTGTAGGAGAAGGTCATGTTTAGAAAGCCAACCGGTCATGCTGAGCTTGGCGCAAGCCAGGGCGCCAGCGAAGCATCCACCCGATTCAATGACCTACGAGGCGTGTGTTCCTGACGACAGTCCGCAATGCTTATCAATGACATAGATGGACTCTTCGCTGCGCTCAGAGTGACACGCGGCAAGCGGTACCTAGATACTGTTGCTGTAACCCGCTAAGAAGCAGCCAGCTCATCCAGAGACATGACTTCGTCGAGGCCGTAGACGCCACCCTTGAGCACCTTGAGCGAGAGCAGCGCGCACTTGAGGCGCACCGGGCCAAGCTCGATGCCCAGCAAATCGAGGATGTCCTGCTTGCCAATCTTGCGCACTTCGTCCAACGGCATACCGTTGATTTTCTCCATCAACAGGTCGGCCGAGGCCTGGGAAATCGAGCAGCCCTCCCCACTGAACAGCGCTTCGGTGACGATGTCATTCTCGTCCACGCGCAGGTCGATGCGGATATGGTCGCCGCAGACTGGGTTGTCGTCGTGGTAGGAGTAATCGTGCGGGTCGAGCGTGCCGCTGAATTGCGGGTTTTGGTAGCGGTCAATAATGACTTCGCGGTACAGGTCATCCATATTAGCCAAAAATCTCCTTGACCTTGTAGATGGCTTCGATGAAGTGGTCTACTTCGGCCTTGGTGTTATACAGGTAAAAACTGGCGCGCGTGGTGGCGGGGACGCCAAACTTCTCGTGCACCGGCATGGCGCAGTGGTGGCCGGCGCGCACAGCGACGCCCTCGCGGTTCAGGATTTCAGCCACGTCATGCGGATGCGCGCCCTTCAGCGTGAAGGCGGCATTGGAGCTTTTGTGCTCCGCCGAGGGGCCGAAGACCCACACGCCGGGCACTTCGGCCAGGCGGTCGAGGGCGTGCTCGGTCAGCTCGTGGTCGTGGGCAGCAATCGCGTCCATGCCCACGGCGTTCAAATAGTCAATCGCCGCGCCCAGGCCAATCACCTCGGCAATCGCCGGGGTGCCGGCCTCAAACTTGTGCGGCACGCTGTTGGTGCTGAACTCGTGCAGCTGCACGCGCTTAATCATATCACCGCCGCCCAGGAAGGGTGGCATGGCTTCCAGCAATTCCTCGCGGCCATACAGCACACCCAGACCGGTCGGCCCAAGCATTTTGTGGCTGGAGAAGACCAGAAAGTCCACGCCCAACTCCGTGACATTTATGGGTAAATGTGGCACCGATTGGGCGCCGTCAATCAGGGTCACCGCGCCGACTTCCTTGGCCATACGGGTAATCTCGGCAATCGGTGTAATCGTGCCCATCACGTTGGACATGGCGGTGTAGGAAACCAGCTTGGGCTTCATTTCCAGCAGGCCGGGCAGCGCGTCCATATCCAGCAAACCCTCGTCATTGACGGGGATGTACTCGAGGCGGATGCCCTTTTCGGCAGCCAGCATCTGCCAGGGCACGATGTTGGCGTGGTGCTCCATTTCGGTGAGCACGACCACATCGCCCTTGTTCAGGTTGCCGCGGCCCCAGCTGTATGCCACCAGGTTGACCGACTCGGTGGCATTGCGGGTGAAGACGATTTCCTTGGGCTTGGCGGCGCCAATGAACTGAGCCACCTTGCCGCGGGCCATTTCGTAATCCTCGGTGGATTGCTCGGCCATCTTGTACACGCCGCGATGGATATTGGCGTTCTGGGTGCGGTAATAGCGGTCCATGACCTCAATCACGGAGGCCGGCTTCTGGCTGGTGGCGCCCGAATCCAGGTACACAAGAGGTACGCCGGGGCGTACCTCTTGGTCTAATACCGGGAAATCCGCTCGAATTTTCTCTACATTCAGGTGCTGCAACTTGCTGGGACTGGCCATAGCTTACTTCTTGCGGGGGCGGCGCTTGGTCTTTAACGCGGCGCGGATCTGGGTCGAATTGGGCGGACACCACAACACATGGTCGGGCACCATCCAACCGTCGGTCAGATAGACCGGCTCCTTGAACTGCACCGCGACGATCTTGGGGTCAACCTGCACGACCACGCCTTCCAGCCAACCGCGCACGCGGTCGCCTTCTTCGTTCTCATGGTCGCAATACACCTCGACACGGTCGCCTACCTGGTAGGCATTCTCACCGGCGGGCGCACTCCTAAATTGAAGATCGGGCATCGAACCTCCTACAACCGCCTTGCAGCGGCTAAATTCACTATACTGTTATTTGAGCTTCTGGACAATAGCTTGCTGGAAGCGTTCGCGCACGCCCTCGAAGGGGATGCGCTGCATGATCGGATCGAAGAAGCCTTCGACAATCAGGCGGCGGGCTTCCTTCTCCGGGATGCCGCGGCTGCGCAGGTAGAACATTTCCGTGTCGTCAACCTTGCCAACCGTGGCGCCGTGGGTGCAGCGCACATCGTCGGCCTGGATTTCCAGGCCAGGGATCGAATCGGCGCGCGCCTTGTCACTGAGCACCAGGTTGCGATTGGCTTGATAGCCATCCGTCTTCTGGGCGCCGGGCGCCACGTAAATCATGCCCTGCCAAACCGAGCGGCTGTTTTCTTCCAGCGCGCCCTTGAAGAGCAAGTCGGTGACGGTATTGGGCGCCATGTGGTTCTGCTGCGTGTCGTGGTCCAGGTGCTGCTTGCCATCGGTGAAATAGAAGCCGGACATGCGCCCGGTGCTGCCTTCACCGTTCAGGGTAATCTCGGAGAAATTCTTGGTCAGCTGGCTGCCCAGCGCGCCGAAAATCCAATCGAGCTGGGCATCACGTCCGACCACGGCACGCTCATGGCTGAAGTTCCAGACATGTTCGCCCCAGGATTGCAACTCGACGAAGCGCAGGTTGGCGGCGTCGCCGACATGGATTTCAACAATGCCGGCGTGCAAGGTCTGCTCTTCTTCGGTCGGCGAAGCGGCCTCGTGTACATAGGTCACGGAGGCGCCTTCCTCGACCCAGATCAGCAGGTGCGAGAAATAGGCCAAGCCTTCGCCCGGCCCCCACAGCACACTGTGCAACGGCTGCTCAACCTGCACGCCCTTGGGTACATAGAGTAGTACGCCGTTGCGCGCCAGGGCGCCCGCCAATGCAGCGAACTTGCCTTCGTCGGTTTTGACGATCTGGCCCAGTACCTTGCTGAGCACCTCGGGGTGCTCTTTGGCGGCGGTAGCCAGATCAGTGAAGATCACGCCCTGCTTGGCTAGGTCAGCGCTGATCTGCTGCACCTCGCTGCTGGTGGCGGTCATGGTAATCTGGCCGCCGTGGTCCTGCCCCACCAAGGGTTTGAGCAGCTCGGCCGGCACTGGCGGGAATTCGCCGGTATCCGCTTCGTGCGCCGCCACAAAACTATCGGCAGCCAGGCGGCGGATGTTGGTGCGGCGCCAGGGTTCGTCGGTGGTCTTGGGCATCTCCAGCGTTTCAAAGCGCTGCCAGGCTTCCTGGCGATATTCGCGCAGGAACGCCTGCTCTTTGGCGCCGTTGACCCATTCGGGAATTAACTCGGGGGTAAAGGTGAATTCACCCGAGCTTGCTTTGCGCGCCGTGCCGCGGCGCGTGACTACACGTTTCTTTGCTTCAGCCATGAATGCGTTGCCTTCTGATCAGCCGATCGAACCTTCCATCTGAAGTTGGATCAGACGGTTCATCTCGATGGCGTATTCCATAGGCAGCTCTTTGACCAACGGCTCAATGAAGCCAGAGACCACCATGCTGGCGGCTTCCTCTTCGCTGAGGCCGCGGCTCATCAAATAGAAGAGCTGCTCTTCGCCCACCTTGGAGACCGAGGCTTCGTGGCCAATGGTCACATCCTGGGCGTCAATTTCAATGTAGGGATAAGTATCCGAGCGCGAGGTCTCATCCAGCAGCAGCGCGTCGCAAACCACGTTGGACTTGGAGTGCTCGGCGGTGTCGTGCACCTTGAGCAGGCCACGATAGGAGGCGCGGCCGCCGCTCTTGCTGATCGACTTGGAGGTGATCTTGCTGGTCGTGTTCGGCGCAACATGGATCACCTTGCCGCCGGTATCCTGGTGCTGGTGGCCGGAAGCGAAGGCCAGCGAGAGGATCTCGCCATGGGCGCCCTCGCCCATCAGATAGCAGGAAGGATATTTCATGGTCAGTTTGGAACCCAGGTTAGCATCCACCCATTCCATGGTGGCGTGTTCGTGCACCATCGCGCGTTGGGTCACCA
>OMJR01000055.1 GCA_900299355.1 Anaerolineaceae bacterium | reverse complement strand
TGCTTATAGGGGTTCCACGGCTGACCGGCTTCGGCATGCTGGTGCGACTTTTTTTCCCGCCTCGGAATGACAAAAAAAGAAGGATGGTGGGAAGTGATGGTGGACATAGGGAAATACTACGGGAGTGATAGGTGAGCAGTGACTAGTGATTGGGTTATTAGATTCATGTAAGTCTCTGGGTAAACCTACTCACTATTCACTCATCACTGTTCACCATCCTTGATAGCTTTTGCAAGTAGCCGCCCATTTTAATCTTAGCCATGAGCAGTTCCCGCCTGCCCGGATTCTATAACCTGCCGCTGGAGGAGCGCCAGCAGGCCATCAATCCCGATGGCCAATTCGACGCACTGACCGGCGGCGGGCTGACCCCCGAAGCGGCCGACCCGATGATTGAGAACGTGGTCGGCACGCACAACCTGCCCCTGGGCGTCGCGCTCAATTTCGTGGTCAACGGCCGCGAGGTGCTGGTGCCGATGGCTATCGAAGAGCCCTCGGTGGTGGCTGGCGCCTCCTTCATGGCCAAGCTGGCCCGCGCGGCGGGCGGCTTCACGGCCAGCAGCAGCGCCCCGGAGATGATTGGACAGATGCAGCTGCTGGATGTGGCTGACCTGGACGCGGCCTACAAAGCCATCGAAGGCGCCAAGGATGAATTACTGGCCGCGGCGGCCGAAGTCGACCCGGTGCTGGCCAAGCTGGGCGGCGGGCCGCGCGACCTGGAAATCCGCTCCATTAGCGAGTCGCCGATTGGCCCCTTCCTGGGACTGCATTTGATTTATGACGTGCGCGACGCGATGGGCGCCAATGCGGTCAACACCGCCTGCGAGCGCCTGGCCCCGCGCATCGAAGAGTTGACTGGCGGGCGGGTGCATCTGCGCATCCTCTCCAACCTGGCTGACCGGCGCCTGGCGCGCGCGGCCTGCACGATTGAACTAGCGCAATTGGCCTTCGAAGGCTTCAGCGCCGAGCAGGTGCGCGATGGGATTATCGAAGCCTGGGCCTTCGCCGCCGCCGACCCCTACCGCGCGGCTACGCATAACAAGGGCATCATGAACGGCGTTGATGCGGTGGTGATTGCCACCGGTAACGACTGGCGCGCGGTGGAAGCCGGCGCGCATGCCTACGCGGCCCGTGACGGACGCTACACCTCCCTGTCGCGCTGGACGGTGGACGCAGATGGCAACCTGCGCGGCATGTTGGAGATGCCCATGGCGGTCGGCATCGTGGGCGGCGCCACCAAGGTGCACCCTACGGCCCAAGCGGCACTTAAGCTGATGGAGGTTGAGACCGCCTCCGACCTGGCCGAAATCATCGTCGCCGTGGGCCTGGCCCAGAACCTGGCGGCGCTGCGCGCGCTAGCCACCGAGGGCATTCAGCGCGGCCACATGGAGTTGCACGCCCGCCAGGTGGCGATTGCCGCCGGCGCCGAGGGTGCACAAATTGAGACTCTGGCGGCCAAACTGGTCGCAGAAAAGACGGTGCGGATTGACCGCGCCGAGGCATTATTGAAGGATATGTCCTGATGACTGAAAATAATCACAACCACGACCTCAGCCCGCAATTGCTCAAGACCGAACACCCGGTGGGCATCATCGGCTACGGCGCCTATGTGCCGCGCTACCGCCTGCCCGCCAGCGAGGTCTCGCGCGTGTGGACTGATGGCACCGCCGGCCTGCCCATCACGGAGAAATCGGTGCCCGGCCCCGACGAGGACGTGGTGACCATGTCTATCGAGGCGGCCCGCAACGCGCTCGCGCGCGCCGAGATTGCGCCCACCGACATCCGCGCCGTGTGGGTCGGCTCCGAATCGCATCCCTATGCGGTCAAGCCCACCTCCACGATTGTGGCCGAGGCCATCGGCGCGGTGCCCAGCACCCAGGCCGCTGATTGGGAGTTCGCCTGCAAGGCCGGCACCGAAGCGATGGTGGCGGCGATGGGCGTGGTGGGCTCGGGCATGATGGGCTATGCCATGGCGATTGGCATGGATACCGCCCAGGGGCGACCCGGCGACGCACTGGAGTACACCGCTGGGGCGGGGGGCGCGGCCTACATTATCGGCCCGGCTGAGAAGGCGCTGGCTGAAATTGAAGCGACCTACTCCTTCGTGACTGACACGCCCGATTTCTGGCGGCGCGCCTACCAGAAGTACCCCGAGCACGGCCACCGCTTCACCGGCGAGCCGGCCTACTTCAAGCACATCGCGTCGGCGGGCGAGGCCATGTTTGCGGCCACCAACACCTCGGCCGAGGATTACACCTACGCCGTGTTCCACCAGCCGAATACCAAGTTCCCCCAGCGCGCGGCCGCCATGCTGGGCTTCAAGCCCGAGCAAATTGAAACCGGCCTGCTGGTGCCGCGCATCGGCAACACCTACTCCGGGGCGGCCATCATCGGCCTCAGCGCTATTCTGGATATCGCCCAACCTGGTGAGCGCATCATGCTGGTCTCCTTTGGTTCCGGCGCGGGTTCGGATGCGATGGTGCTGCGCGTGACGGAGAACATCCAGGGCAAGGCCGCCCGCGCCACCCAGACCGAAGACTACATCGCCCGCCGCACCGAGATTGATTATTCGCAGTATGTGCGCATGCGCGGCAAATTGACTATGAAATGAGCAGTGAACTGTGAGTAGTGAACAGTGAGTAGTAAACAGGGAACAGGGAATAATCAATGCTCAGGCTGCCTAATCACGATTCACTAGCCACGAATCACTTATCACCCGAAGAGGACTTGTTTTGAACGCCACCCCTAACACTGTCGTTATCGCTGGCATCGGCCAAACCCCCGTCGCCGAATCCTGGGATGTCACTCTGCGCGAGTTGGCCTTGCAAGCCATGGAAGCCGCCATGACCGACGCGGCCGGGCTGCGGCCCACCGCGCTATACGTCGGAAATATGCTTGCCGGCAGCCTGTCGCGCCAGAACCACCTGGGCGCGCTGCTGGCTGACTTCGCCGGGTTGACCGGTATCGAAGCCGCCACGATTGAGGCCGCTGGCGCCTCGGGCGGCATGGCTCTGCGGGTGGGCACCCTGGCGGTCGCCTCCGGCATGGTTGACGCGGCGATGGTGCTGGGCGTCGAAAAGCTGAGTGACCAGATTGTGGACCAGGTCGAGGCTGCCTTGGCGGGCGGCACCGATGCCGATTACGAAGCCGAACAAGGGCTGACCCTGACCGCCCAGGCAGCTATGCTGGCCCAGCGTTACCAGCACGAATTCAATCCCCCCGAGCATGCCCTGGCGGGCTTCCCGCTGACCGCGCATGCCAACGGCGCCCACAACCCCAACGCGATGTTCCAGCGCGCGGTGAAGCCCGAAAGCTATGCCCGCGCCGGCATGGTCGCCGCGCCGCTGAATATGTTTGATGTGGCCCCCAACGCTGACGGCGCCGCCGCGCTGCTGCTCACCCGACCGGAATTGCTGCCGCCCAAGTTCCCGCATCCCCTGGTGGAGGTGGCCGGCTCCAGTGCGGTCAGCGACACGCTGGCCTTGCACGACCGGCCCGACCCGCTGGTTTTCAACGCTGCGCGCCTCTCGGTGGAGCGCGCCTGCGCCCAGGCCGCCATCCAGGCGGATGATGTGGACCTCTTCGAACTCTTTGATGCCTTTTCTATCTATAGCGCCTTGTCATTGGAGGCGGCCGGATTTGCCGCCCGCGGCGAAGGTTGGCAATGGGCCCAGAACGGCGCCATCGCGCTGGATGGCAAGCTGCCTATCGCCACGCTGGGCGGCCTGAAGGCGCGCGGCTTTGCCGGGGGTGCGGCCGGCGTTTACCAGGCGGTGGAAGCGGCCCTGCAGTTGCGCGGCCAGGCCGGTGAAGCGCAGGTCAAAGATGCCAGGATGGCGCTGGTACAGGCCCTCGGCGGCCCGGCCTCCACGGCGGTCACGCATGTGCTCAAGCGCTTGGAGGTTGAGGGGTAGATGTTAGACGTCCCGCGTCCAACGTCCAACGCCGTAGGCGTTTGGTCGTCATTGCGAGCGCAGCTGACCTGCCCCCAATAATTGGTCCAGTCTTTATGTTACACCAACAGCCTGGTGCTGTGAAGCAGCTGGGAGAAACGCTGCCGGGGATGGGGCCT
>OMJR01000054.1 GCA_900299355.1 Anaerolineaceae bacterium | reverse complement strand
GCGAAGAGGAAATCTTTGACCAGCCGGCCGTCGCGGCCTAGCGCCTGGGCGCGAATGCCGGCCCGCGCCGGGTGCAGGTCCTTGGCTTCGATGCCGGGCAGCATACGCTGCAAGTCGCGCACGAAGGCCCGCGGGCTCCAGGCGCGCAGCATCTCGCCCACCCCGCGCCCCAGGTTGCCCAGCGCCAGGCGCAGGAAACCCGGATAAGCAAGCGCTTCGCCCAAGTCGCGCAGGTTAATGTCGGTTGCCTTGTAGCCCTCACGGGCATAGGCCAGCACAGCGTTGGGGCCGGCCAGCACCTGGCCGTCAATCATGCGCGTCAGATGCACACCTAAGAAGGGAAAAGCGGGGTCGGGCAGCGGATAAATCAGGCCGCGCACGCGGTCACGCGCATCCTTGCGCAAGCCGTAATATTCGCCGCGGAATGGCACAATCCTCACCCCCGGATCCAGACCGCTCATGCGCGCCAGTCGGTCACTGAACAACCCGGCGCAATTGACCAAAAAGCCGGAGCGCAGCACGCCGTGATTAGTCTTGATCTGCAGGCCGTCGGCGCTTTCGCGAATGCCGGTCACCCGGCTGCCGCAGCGTACCTCCACGTGATCCGCCGCCAGCAAGTCTGCCAACTTGCGATTGACCGCCGGATAGTCGACGATGCCGGCACCCGGTACCCACAGGGCCTGCAAAGCAGAGGCATGCGGTTCAATCTCGTGCAGGCCGCTTTCGTCCAGCAGGCTGATTTCCAGACCGTTCTCCAGGCCACGCTGGTACAGCGCCTGCAGGCGCGGCAGTTCGTTCTCGCGTGTCGCCACTACCACCTTGCCGCACAGCGCATAGGCGATTTTGTGTTCGTCGCAAAAGGCCAGCATCGCATGGCGGCCAGCAACGGTCAGGCGCAACTTCTCGCTTTCCGGTGGGTAGTACAGACCCGAGTGCAGCACGCCGCTGTTGCGCCCCGATTGGTGCTGGGCCAACTGCTCTTCTTTCTCTAGCACCAACAAGCGCAGGTCAGGGTAGCTGGCGTGCAGGGCGCGCGCAGTGCTCAGACCAATCAGGCCGCCGCCCACCACCACCACATCGTATGTGTTGCCCGTGCTCATGGCGGCATCTTACCACCGCGTTGGCTTGACGGGCCTGGCCACGGCATATACAATGGCCGCACCTTAACAACCGCATCAGGGTGAGTCGTCATGTCTTTGACGGCACTACTGCGAAGCCGGTGAGAGTCCGGCGCTGTCGCGCAACTGTAATCCGCATAAAGCGGTAAGCCAGGTCGCCGGCCCTGATGCCTCTTGCACACATCCTCGCGGAAAGGGAGGTGCACTGGCCTGATGCATACCAAGACCTGAACCCCTCCCCTGCCCTCGGCAGGGGTTTTTTGTTTAATGCGCTGCTTTAACCGAGTAGGTATACGTAAAGGAAGACTATGCATAACAAACAACGCTGGACTCACCTGATCCTCTTACTCGCCTTAGTGCTCGGCGCCTGCGCGACGGCCGCCGTGGCCACCGAGGTCGCGCCCGCCACAGACACGCCCGCGGACCCAGCCCCCACCATCGACCTAGTCGACGGCCTCGGCCGCGACGTGCACCTGGATGCGCCCGCCCAGCGTGTGATTTCGCTGGCGCCCTCCAACACCGAGCTGCTCTTTGCTGTGGGCGCCGGTGAGCAAACCGTGGGCCGCGATGCCTTCTCCGATTACCCGGCAGAAGCCGCCGCGGTAACCGACATCGGCGACACCTACAGCGGCCTCAACACCGAAGTCATCGTCGGCTTGGAACCCGACCTGGTGCTGGCCGCCGAAATCACCCCCACCGAGCAGGTGCAGGAACTCGAAGACCTGGGCCTGACGGTCTACTGGCTGGCCAATCCCACCACCCTGGATGGCCTCTACGAGAACATCGCCATCGTCGGCCAACTTACCGGCCATGAGGAAACGGCCGGCGCCCTGATTGCCGAGCTGCGCGGCCGCGCCGATGCGGTGGCGGCCGCCCTGGCGGGTATCGAGGAGAGCCCGACGGTCTTCTATGAGCTGGATGGCTTCGACCCCGCCAATCCCTGGACGGCCGGCGAAGGCACCTTCATCGACCTGTTGATTGAACTGGCCGGCGGCGTCAACATCGGCCAAGTGATGGATGTACAGTACGGCCAGCTTAGCGTGGAGGAACTGCTACTGCAAGATCCGGATGTCATCATCCTGGGCGATGCCGCCTTTGGCGTGACCCCTGAGCTGGTCGCCGAGCGCGCTGCTTGGGGCGAGCTCAGCGCGGTGCAAAATGGGCAAGTGCACCCCTTCGACGACAATCTGGCCAGCCGCCCCGGCCCGCGCCTGATTATGGGCCTCGAAATCCTGGCCCGCCTGCTGCACCCGGCTGCCTTCGAATAAATGAAACATGGGGAGGGACCGCAGTCCCTCCCCCACAAAAATGCTGACCCTGATTCGCAAACGCCCCTACTTGTTTAACGGCCTGCTGCTGGCCCTGGCGCTGGCGCTTAGCCTGGCCTTTGGCGCGGCCGCGATCGCCCCCGCCGATGTGCTGACTACCTTGCTGGGCTGGATGCCTGGCGCGCCGGAGCTGAGCGGCGCCAGCGCCACCATCCTCAACCAGATCCGCATCCCACATACCGTGCTGGTCGCGCTCACCGGCGCCGCGCTGGCTACCAGCGGGGCCGCCTACCAGGGCGTCTTCCGCAATCCGCTGGCCGATCCCTATCTGATCGGTGTGGCCTCCGGCGCGGGCTTGGGCGCCGTGCTGGTGATGGCGCGTGTCTGGCCCAGCAACCCGGCCGGCTTTTACGCTGTACCGGCGGCCGCCTTCCTCGGCGCGCTACTGGCCGTCGCCATCGTGTATTCGTTAGCCCGTGTGGGCAAGACCCTGCCGGTGACCACCCTTATCCTGGCCGGGGGGGCCTTTTCCTCCTTTGCCACCGCATTGTCTTCATTCCTGATGCTGCGCTCGGAAGGCGAATTGCGCCGCGCCATCAGTTGGCTTCTGGGCGGCGCCAGCCTCAGCGGTTGGCAGCCTGTCATCGGTATGCTGCCCTATGTCGCCGTGGGCCTGGCTATCCTGCTACTCTCCGGCCACCTGCTCAACGTGCTGCAACTCGGCGAGGAGCAGGCCCAGCAATTGGGCCTGCCGGTCGAGCGCATCAAGGTCATCATCCTGGGCGCGGCTTCGCTGACGACGGCCGCCGCGGTCGCCTTCTCGGGCGTGATTGGCTTTATCGGCCTGATCGTCCCGCACTCCGTGCGCCTGGTCTGGGGAGCTGATTATCGCCGCCTGCTGCCCCTGGCACTGCTAGCTGGTGCCAGCAGCCTCTTGCTCGCCGACCTGTTGGCGCGCGTCCTCTTCGCCCCGCAAAGCCTGCCGGTGGGCTTGTTCACTGCGCTGGCTGGGGCACCTTTCTTCTTCTGGCTGTTGCGCCGCGCCAAGGCCCAGCTTTACTGGTGAGCGCATGCTGAGCGTCCAATCCCTGACCCTGTCCTACAACGGCCACAACGTGCTGGCGGACATTTCGCTGGAGCTGCCTGCCGGCCAGGTGCTAGGCCTGATTGGCCCCAACGGCGCGGGCAAGACCAGCATAATTCGCGCCGTCAGCGGCGTGCTGCCCGCCAAAGCGGGGCGCATTGCCGTGGACGGCCAGGAACTGGCGACGCTCAGCGAACTGCAGCGCGCGCGGTGCATTGCGGTGGTGCCGCAGTCCGCCAGCCTGCCGCCGGCCTTTACTGTCGCCGAATGCGTGGCCCTGGGCCGCACCCCGCACCTCAATTGGTTGGGGCAACTCGGGGCCGAGGACCAGGCCCAGGTGCAGCGCGCCCTGGCCGCCACCGAGACCGAGGCCATCGCCGCCCGCCGTGTGGGCCAGCTTTCCGGAGGCGAGCAGCAGCGTGTGCTGCTGGCGCGCGCCCTGGCCCAGGATTGCCCCATCCTACTGCTGGATGAACCCACAGCCCACCTCGACTTGCACCATCAGG
The DNA here is from genome assembly GCA_900299355.1 of Anaerolineaceae bacterium. GTDB lineage: Bacteria > Chloroflexota > Anaerolineae > Anaerolineales > UBA11579 > OMJR01. Next base: position 29,846 of record OMJR01000054.1, on the reverse strand, counting down.
CCGCCATCCTGGAATTAGTGCGCCGCATGGCCGCCGAGCAGGACCTGGCCGTGCTGGTCGCCATCCACGACCTTAATCTGGCGGCCATGTACGCCGACCGGCTGGCCTTGCTGGTGGGCGGCCGTCTGCGCGCCCTGGGCAACCCCGCCGAGGTGCTCACCGAGCCGCACCTGGCCGCCGCCTACGACACGCCGCTGCGTATCCGCCAGGAAGATGGCGAGTTCTGGGTGCAGTTGCGCCGCGACCCGCCCCGCAAATAAGCCCCCTGCTTTTGCTTTGCGCAAAAGCCCTTAATGCTAGAATGCCAGCCACATGGCTCGCAAACATATCCTCATCGTTGAGGACCAGCCGCAAAGCGCCCAGGTGCTGCGCGATGGCCTGGAAAGCCTCAACCAAGATTTCAGTATCGAACTCGCCGCCTCCTCCGGCCAGGCGCTTAAGATGATTGACAAACAGGGTCCCGACCTACTGGTGGCCGACGTCCTGTTGCCCGGCATCAGCGGCCTGGAACTCATGCAACGGGTACTGGAACGCTATCCGCACACACGTGTGATTTTGGTCAGCGGGGTGCGCGACTCCGAAATGCGCAAAGAGGTCGCCCGCGCGGGGGCGCACGCCTTCTTCTTCAAGCCGCTCGAACTGGCGGACTTCCTGGATGCCGTGGAGCGCACCCTGGGCCTCGTAGAAAGCACCCTGCCCAGCGAAATGCAATTATTGAAAGCCCAGATGGACGCCGCCGAGGAACAGGTCGGCAACATCGCCCAATACATGACCGACCTGCGCTTCAACCTGGCCGCTGAATGTGTAGCCCTGCTCAACGAACGCGGCCAGATTCTGGCTCGTGCCGGCAGCCTGAACGATCCCGAGATCGAAACCACCCTGATGCCGGAATTGATGACCGCTTTCTTTGCCGCCGGCCGCATCGCCAAACACACCGGCGCACCGCAAACTGATGGCTTGATGGTCTTCCGCAACCCCGAATACCACCTGCACCTCAGCAGCATCGGCCAGGGCTATGCCCTTTTGCTGGTCGCCCAGCCGCTGAACAGCGCCCAACTGGCCGCGCTCTCCGAAGCCACCCGCAAGACCCTGGAGCGCATGGCGCCCCAGTTGGCCCGCCTGGAGCACATCCTGCGCCCGGACGACGAGATGGAGTTGGAAGCGCCGGCCAAGGCCGAAGCCCCCAGCCTAGAAGACACCGACCCGCAGCTGGAAGGCATCCTGCACGAAGCCGAGACCAAGCCCATGGATCGCGGTCACGCCGACAAGTACTGGAAGTCGCACACCGAGCAGGTGCTGGTCGCGCCGCCTAAGGGTAGTGCGCTAACCTACGAACAGGCCCGCCAATTGGGTCTGGCGCCCGTCGAAGAAGCCTAAATTTTCATTTTGTTGGGGGGATGTCCGCCCGCCGCGCCGCATTGTCAGCGGCTTGTGCGCTATGTTACAATGGCGGCGCTCGGCTCCGGTTGAGCCCTTTTTTGGGGCGTGGTGCAATGGTAGCACACCGGACTTTGAATCCGTTGATCCTGGTTCGAGTCCAGGCGCCCCGACTGTCCGTCGCTGAGCAGGTAACCGGTGTTAGACGACGATCCCCATTTATTGAGCCCCAAGGTCTCCCCCACGGCCAGCCATAGCGGCTGGGCTCTGTCCCCCGATTCATTACATGCCTGCGAATAAGCCGCGCCTGCGCGCCCTGCTGCTGGCGGCCGGTAAGGGCACCCGTATGCGTTCGCGCCTGCCCAAGGTGCTGCACCCGCTGGCCGGCCAGCCGATGTTATTACACGCCCTGGCAGCCGCCCGTGCAGCCGGCGACGAGCAGCCCACCCTGGTTATCGGCCACGAAGGCGAGCAAATTCGCGCCGCGGTCGGCGAGCAGGCCGCCTACGTGGAGCAGACTGAGCAGCTGGGCACCGGCCACGCCGTGGCCCAGGCGCGCGCCGCGCTGCAGGACAAAGCCGATTTAGTGCTGGTCACCAGCGCCGATATGCCCCTGCTGGAAGCCGAGACCCTGCAGCGCCTGGTAGACGCCCAGACCCAGCACGACGGCCCCTTCACCATGCTGACCGTGGTGCAGGACAACCCGCGCGGCTTCGGCCGCATCCTGCGCGCCGCGCCCGGCGGCCCGGTGCAAGCCATCATCGAAGAAGCCGAAGCCACCTCCGAGCAGTTAGCCATCACCGAATTGAACGTCGGCACTTATTGTTTCCGCGCCGATTGGCTGTGGTCTGCGCTGGATAAGCTCAGCCCCTCGGAAAAGAAGGGCGAGTATTACCTGACTGATTTGGTCGCCATCGCCGTGGACGCCGGTGAAGCGGTGGCCGCCCTGGTTTTGGACGACGCCGAGCAGGCCATCGGGGTCAACACCCGCGAACACCTGGCCCAGGCCGAGGCGGCCCTGCGTTATCGCATCCTGCGCGGCCACATGCTGGCCGGCGTGACCATCCAGGACCCGGCCACCACCTATATCGACGCCAGCGTCAGCATCGGCCAGGACACCATCATCAAGCCCAACACCACCATTGAGGGCGCGACCGTCATCGGCGACGAGAATGTCATCGGTCCCAATTGCGTGATTCGCGACAGCCAGATTGGCGACCATTGCATCCTGGATGGCTCCTACATCGAAGGCGCGCGCATTGAGAACCACGTGGATGTCGGCCCCTTCGCCCACCTGCGCAAAGGCGCCCACCTGCAGGACCACGTCCACATCGGCAACTACGCTGAATTGAAGAACAGCGTGATGGGTCCCGGCTCCAAGATGGGCCACAACTCCTATCTGGGCGACGCCACGGTGGGCGCCAACGTCAACATCGGTGCCGGCACGATTACCGCCAACTATGACGGCGTTAACAAAAAGCCGACTGTGATTGAAGACGGGGCCTTTATCGGCGTGGACAGCATGCTGGTCGCCCCGCTGAAAATTGGCCAGGGCGCCCGCACCGGCGCCGGCGCGGTGGTCACCAAGGACGTTCCCGCCTATACTTTGGTGGTCGGCATGCCCGCGCGCGCCATTCGCAAACTGGAGGGACACGATTAGTACCACGCTCTACCTGGTTATCCTGTTATTCCTGCTCGACCTGTTGATTACCGCCACCCGCGCGGCGGTCTTGAATGCGCGTTATGCCCGCCTGGCCGCCCTCGGCGAGGAGCGCGGCGTGGATGTGGACGCCACCCTGGATTTGATTAAGCGCCGCACCAAGCTGCGCGATAGCTTCCGCCTGACCCTGACGCTGCTGCGCTTCTTCATTGCCGGCCTGGTGCTCAGCACCGTCTGGCACGGCGAGGCCACCTGGCAATGGCTCAGCGCCATCCTGCTGGGCACCGCCCTGCTGATTTGGCTGGGCGAATTTTTCGTCGAACGCCGCGTGCAGCTCGAACCCGAAGCCTGGTCGCTGCGCCTGAGTTCAGTGGCGCGCGTGCTGGTGGCGATAGCCAGCCCCTTCCTGGCCATCCCGGTCGCCATCGCCCGCCGCGGCAACGGTGAAGCCCAGCAATTGGTGACCATCACCGAAGACGAGCTCAAAAACCTCTTGGATACCAGCCAGCAGGAAGGCGTGTTGGAGCAGGACGAGCGCAAGATGATTTTCTCCATCTTCCAGTTCGGCGACACGCTGGCCCGCGAAATCATGGTGCCGCGCATTGACATGTTCGCCCTGGAGGTCAACACTCCGGTGGACGACGTAGTGCCCGCCGTGCTCGAATCGGGCTACTCGCGCGTGCCGGTCTACCGCGAATCGGTGGATAACATCATCGGCCTGCTCTACACCAAGGACCTACTCAAGTTATGGGGCAATGGCAAGGGCGAAGACGCGCTGCGCGACCTGTTGCGCCCGGCCAACTTCATCCCCGAATCCAAGAAGGTGGACGAACTGCTGGCCGAGATGCAGGCCGAGCGCATCCACATCGCCATCGTGGTGGATGAATACGGCGGCGTGGCCGGCCTGGTAACCCTGGAAGACATCGTGGAAGAAATCGTCGGCGAAATCCAGGACGAATATGACCAGGGCGAAGAATTGCCCTACCAGCGCATTTCCGAAGATGAATACCTCTTCCTGGGGCGCATTGACCTGGACGATTTCAACAATTTGATGGACACTGAACTGAGCACCGACGAAGCCGACACGCTGGGCGGCTATCTCTATAGCCAGATTGGCCGCGTGCCGCGCGCCGGCGAAAGCCTGGAGGCCGACCACCTGCGCCTCACAGTGGAGCAGATTACCGGCCGCCGCATCCGCAAGGTGCGCGCCCAACGCGTGGAACCATCCGAAACCGAGGACGACAATGCTGACTGAGCCAGAACGCCAACAACTCGTGGAAGCCGCCATCAAAGCCCAGGCGGCCAGCTATTCGCCCTATTCGCAGTATGCCGTCGGCGCCGCCCTGCTCACCGAGGACGGCACGCTCTACCAGGGCGCCAATATTGAGAACGCCGCCTATCCGGTTTCGGTATGCGCCGAACGCGTCGCCATCTTCAAGGCGGTCAACGAAGGCCACCGCGCTTTCAAAGGCATCGCCGTGGTCACCCGCGATGGCGGCAGCCCCTGTGGCTCCTGCCGCCAGGTGCTGGCCGAGTTCGGCCTGGAGCCCACCGTGTTGATTGCCAACGCGGCCGGCAACATCGTCATGGAAGGCAGCGTGGGCGATATCCTGCCCGGCGCCTTCACCCCCGCCAACCTGTTAGACGACTAGGCGCACCCCATGCGCGTCCTAGTCCTAAGCGATATCCACGCCAACCTGGAAGCCTTCCAGGCAGTGCTGGCCGTGGCCGGCGAGGTGGATGCGTTGTGGTGCCTGGGCGACGTGGTTGGCTACGGGCCCAACCCCAACGAATGCGTCGACCTACTCTTTGAGCAAAAGGAAGTCCGTTGCCTGCGCGGAAACCATGACGCCGCCGCGGTGGGCGACCTGCCGCCGGATTCCTTCAATCCCGAAGCGCGTTCCTCTATGGAATGGCAGCGCGAGGCCTTGGATGCCGCCAGCATCGAGAAACTTAAAACTCAGGACACGCGCCTGGAACTGGGCGAGGTTACCCTGGTGCACGCCAGCCCACGCCAGCCGATCTTGGAATACCTGCTGGATACCCAGGCTGCCGGCGACAATTTCGCCTATTTCGAAAGCCCCTTCTGTTTCGTGGGCCACACCCACATCCCGGTGCACTTTGCCTTAAATGGCGAGCGCCGCCAGCCCAGCATGCGCATCCCCAAACCCAACCATCAAATCACTCTCGAGGCGCGCAGCATCATCAATCCCGGCTCCGTCGGCCAGCCGCGCGACCGCGACCCGCGCGCGGCCTTCGCCATCTTCGACACCGCCGCGCACACCTGGGATTACCGCCGCGTTAGCTATGACGTGGCCGCCGTGCAGGCCAAAATGCGCGCGCAGGGCCTGCCCAAACGCCATATCGAACGCATTGCCTCCGGCTGGTGAACTTATTACTACCCTCATCTACCCGCAACGCTAAGCGCCTGTGGCCCCAATGTTAGAATGCGGCGAATGGCCGCACACGCGCATTCCCCTGCAACTCTCAATCAGCTACGCTGCCGCTGGCTAAGCTTCGCCGCACTGGCGGGCGCCCTGGTCGTCGCCGGCGGCTGGCTGCTAGCCGCCCAACAGGGCCAAGCCTATGCGCTTAACTGGGCCGCCCTGGCTGCGGCCGTCCTGCTTTATCAACTGCTCTTCCATGTTCGCGACCTCAACCTCAACCATCGCCCGGGCGAAAACCAACTGTTGCCCAGCCTGGGGCCAGGCACCTGGCTCTCCCTGCTGCGCCTGCTGTGCATCGGCTTGCTGGCCGGCTTCCTCTTCCAGTCTCGACCAATCGGCTGGCTAGCCTGGGCGCCCTTCTTCATCAACCTGCTGGCCAACGCCACCGATTTCTTCGACGGCTACGCAGCGCGCCTCAGCGGCCAGGTCACCGAACTGGGCCGCAAGCTGGACCTCGATTTGGACGGGCGCGGCCTGCTGGTGGTCAGCCTGCTGGCGGTGCAATACGGCGCAGTGCCGGCCTGGTTCCTGCTGGTTGGCCTGGCGCGCTATCTCTTCCTCTTCGGACTCTGGCTGCGCCAACGTCGCGGGCTGCCGGTGCACGAGCTGGCCCCGCGCCGCGGCCGCCGCGCCCTGGCTGGCGCCCAGATGGGCCTGACAACTGCTTTGCTGGCGCCCATCCTCGGCCCGCCAGAAACCATGTTGGCCGCGGCCCTGTTTACGATTCCCTTCCTGTTCTTCTTTCTGTTGGACTGGCTGCAGGTCAACGGGGGTCTGCCGGCTTATTTCTCTACTCCCGATTGGCGGCGCGTTCAATTGTTGATTTCGCGCTGGCCCCCGCTGGCACTGCGCGGCCTGGCAGCCCTGCTGATGCTCCAGCGCATCAGTGTGCCTTCGCATCCCGTCTTTACTATCCTCGACTGGGCGATGTTGCTGGCGGTTGTTCTGGGCGCCGCCGCGCGACTGGCCTCCGTTGTCGGCTTGATTGCCACCGGCTTCCATTTGCATTTCTTCCCCGGCCTGCCCGCCGACCTCTACTTGGTGGTCGTGCTCAGCCTATTACTCTATCTGGGCAGCGGCGCGCTGGCCTGGTGGACCCCCGAAGAAACCTGGATTAGCCGCCGCCCCGCCGAAAGGGAACAGTAATGAAGGCTGTCCGCACGCGACCCGCTTGGCTGGGCTGGCTGTTGGCCGCGCTGGCCGTCGCCCTGCTGGCCTGGCTGCTGCGCCTGGTGCCGCTGGCTGACATCCTAGCCGTGTTAAGCCAACTGGAGTTCAGTCAGGTCTTGTTGCTGTTGTTGGTGAATGCCGGCATCGTCTTACTCATGGGTTTGCGCTGGTGGCTAATTCTGGCCGCGCTGGGCCATCGCCTGCCCTTCCTGGCCGTCACCCGTTACCGACTGGCCGCCTTCGGAGTCAGCTATTTCACCCCCGGCCCGCATTTTGGCGGCGAACCACTGCAAGTCTATTTCGTGCGCCAGCGCCACAGCGTCCCCGGCAGCCGCGCGCTGGCCGCCATCAGTATGGACAAGGTGCTGGAATTGCTGGTCAACTTCGCCTTCCTGGCCCTCGGATTGGCGCTGGTCAGCCACCTGGGCTTGCTGGGTGAGCTGCCCTTGCGAGGACTCGGCCTGGCCGCCACACTGTTAGCGTTGCTGCCGCTGCTTTATCTGATCGTCATCTTTCTGGGCGGGCGGCCCCTGGCCAGGCTGGCTAGCCGGCGGCCCCGGCGCTGGTCGACCGGCCTGGTCAACACCGAAATGGCCCTAGCCGAGCTGGCCGCCCACCCGGGCACCATGCTACAGGCGCTGGCCGCCTCGCTGCTGGTCTGGGCCGCGCTGCTCTTTGAATACTGGCTGGCCCTGCGCGTGCTGGGGCTGTCGCTCTCCCTGTTGCACATCATTGCCATCCTCACCGCGTCGCGCTTTGCCATGCTCGCGCCTACGCCTGGCGCGCTGGGTGCCCTGGAAGCGGCGCAGGTGTTTGCGCTCAATGCGCTAGGCTTCGACCCCGCCTACGGCCTCAGTCTCAGCCTGCTCATCCGCGGCCGGGATGTGTTCTTCGGCCTGCTCGGCCTGTGGTGGGGCGGCGCGGGCCTGCGGGCGTGGTAGGATTTTGGCAATCACGCTCGTCTTACAAAGACCATGACTACTCAGACTGAACTCGAACGGCTCGTCAGCGCCCGCCTGCCCACCGGCGCGGGCGAATTCACCATCCACCTCTACGGCCAGGACCAGGATGATAAAGAGCATCTGGCCCTGGTCTACGGCGCGCCTGAAACGGTGGAACAGCCGCTGGTGCGCGTACATTCCGAGTGCCTCACCGGTGATGTCTTTGGCTCGCAGCGCTGCGATTGCGGCGAACAGCTCAACACCGCCCTGGCGATGATGGCCGAAGCAGGCGCAGGCGTGCTGGTTTACATGCGCCAGGAGGGCCGCGGTATCGGCCTGCGCGACAAGCTGCGCGCCTACAACCTGCAGGAACAAGGTATGGATACCGTGGAAGCCAATCTGGCACTGGGCCACCAGGCCGACGCCCGCGATTACGGCGTCGCCGCCCGCATTCTGGCCGACCTGGGCGTGGATCACATCCGCTTGCTGACCAACAACCCCGACAAAATTGAAGCGCTGTCGCAGGAAGGCGTGCGAGTCGTCGACCGCGTGCCTTTGCAAGGCGCCGTCAACGCCGAGAACGCCCGCTACCTGCTCACCAAAGCCACCCGCATGCGCCATATGCTGGACCTGCCCGAAGACGATGCCGAGGCCGACGCCGCCGATAAAGCGAATGGCGCCGCTTGAGCGCCAGCTGGCCACTGCCGCCGCGCACCGTGAAGCTAGCGGCCGCCCGCTGGTCACGCTGAGCTACGCCCAAAGCCTGGACGGCAGCTTGAGCCTGGCGCGCGGCGTCCAAACCGCCATCAGCGGCCCCGAAAGTCTGGCGATGACGCATGCCCTGCGCGCCGCCCACGCGGCCATCGCCGTCGGCATCGGCACTCTGCTGGCCGACGACCCGCAACTCACTGTACGTTTGGCGGATGGACCCAACCCGCAGGCCATCATCCTCGATAGCCAATTGCGCACGCCCACCACAGCCAAACTCCTGCAATCAGACCCAGCCCCCTGGGTATTTTGCGTTAATGGCGCCCCGCAGGAAAATGAAGATGAACTGCAGGCCGCCGGGGTGCAGGTCACCCGCCTGGCCGCCGACGAGGAGGACCGCGTGGCGCTGTTTGCTTTCCTGGATGAATTGGGCCGCCGGGGGGTCAACAGCCTGATGGTCGAGGGCGGCGCGGCCCTGATTACCAGCTTCCTGCAGCGCGGCCTGGCCGACCAGGTGGCTATTACGATTGCACCCATTTTCATTGGTGGCTTGAAGGCAGTGGAAGCGCTCGCCAGTCCGTCCGCTTTTCCACGCATCGTCGAACCGAAATTTGAGCACTATGGTGAAGATTTCCTCATCTGGGGGCTGCTGGCATGAAGCGCCATTTGCTCTATTTCACGGCTCCACGCCAAGTCGAAGTGCGCCAGGATGACTTGCCCGCTCCTGGCCCCGGCCAACTGCAAATTCACACCACCCGCTCAGCCATCAGCGCGGGCAGCGAACTGCTGCTCTACGCCGGTGAAGTGCCCAGCCAGGCCGCGGCCGACGAGCAGTTAAGTGCCCTCGCCGGCTCGCTGGCCTATCCCCTCAAATACGGCTACTGCGCGGTGGGCCGGGTGGCCGCCGCCGGCCCCGATCTGGATCCGACCTGGCAGGGCCGCCGCGTATTCGCCTTCAACCCCCACGAAAGTGCCTTCAATGTCAGCGCCGAGGAAGTACAGCCCATTCCGGATGAAATTCCGGACGAGGACGCGGTTTTCCTGGCTAACATGGAAACCGCCGTCAACTTGATGCTGGATGCCCTGCCGCGCCTGGGTGAGCGTGTGGCCGTTATCGGCCAGGGCGTTGTGGGTCTGCTAGCCACCGCGCTGCTGCGCCGCCATCCGCTGGCCGCACTGTACGTGTTCGACCGCTACCTCAGCCGCCGCGCGCGCGCCGAAGCCTTTGGCGCCGACCAGGCCTTTGACCCGTCCGACAGCAATGCGGCCAAGTCCGCGCTGGGACCGCAGGGCGCCGACCTGGTGCTGGAACTCAGTGGCCAACCCGAAGCGCTCAATCTGGCCCTGGATATGGTTGGCGCGGGTGGACGCGTAGTGGTCGGCTCCTGGTACGGCCAGCGCCGCGCCGCCATCAACCTCGACGAGCGCTTCCACCGCGGCCGCGTGCAAATCATCAGCAGCCAGGTCAGCCAGCTGCCCGCGGCCCTCTCCGCCCGTTGGGACCGCCGGCGCCGTTTCAATCTGGCCTGGGATTTGCTGGCTGCGGTGCAACCCTCGCAATTAATCAGCCACCGCTTCCCCTTGGATGAAGCCGCCGCCGCCTATGCCTTGCTTTCCAGCCAGCCCGATGAGGCCCTGGCAGTCGCTTTCACCTATTAGCTAAGTCGCACGTTAACCAAACGGTCCCCTCTCTGTAGAGAAAGGGGACCGCGGGGCACACGAGTCGTTGGGTGAGAGGCTAAAGCCCTGCGTACAAGTAAAACTCGTAAGGGGAGGGCCGCAGGTTGACTTCCTGTATCTCGGCCTGCTTGAGCTCTTTCCACATCGTCAATACATCTTCGGTAAAGACGCCGTCGGCCAACAGGTAGTCGTGGTCGGCTTCCAGTGCGGCTATGCTCTCCGACAGACTGCCGGGGATGCCTTTGATTTTTTTCCTTTTCCTCCGGGCTCAGCTCCCAGATGTTTTTGTCTAGCGGGCCAAAACCGGCTTCGCGCGGGTCAATCTTGCGCTTGATTCCGTCCAGACCGGCCAACAAAATCGCCGGGAAAGCCAGGTAGGGGTTGGCGGTGGCATCCGGGGCGCGGAACTCAATCCGCTTGGCCTTCGCATTTTCCGCGCCGCTTTGGTACATCGGGATGCGGACGATGGCGCTGCGGTTGCGCTTCGAGTAGGCCACATTCACCGGGGCTTCGAAGTGCGGCACCAGCCGGCGGTAGGAGTTGGTCGTCGGCGCGCAGAAGGCCAACAAGCTGTCTACGTGGCTGAGCACACCGCCGATATAGAAGAGCGCCAGTTCGGATAACTCCGCATAGCTGCCATCCGCATAGAACAAATTCTTGTTCCCACTCCATAGACTATTGTGTACGTGCATACCGGTGCCGTTATCGCCATACAGCGGCTTGGGCAGAAAGGTCGCCGTCAGCCCGTGGGCTTTGGCCGTGTTGCGCACCACATACTTGTAAGTCATCAACTTATCAGCCATCGAGAGCAGGGTGTCAAAGCGGATGTCGACTTCGCATTGTCCGGCTGAGGCCACCTCGTGGTGGTGCATCTCTACCGGGATGTTCCAGGCTTGCAGGGTGCGCGTGATTTCACTGCGGACATCCTGCAGCGTGTCAAAGGGCGGGGTGGGGAAATAGCCGCCCTTGATCGGCATGCGGTAGCCCAGGTTCTCGCCAGCGGCCTGGGGGCCGGTATTCCAGGCCGCTTCCGGGCTGTCAATCTGGAAGCCCATCTGATGGGGCTCAACCGAATAGCTCAGGTGCGAGAACAGAAAGAATTCCGCCTCCGGGCCCCAATAGCTGGCCTCTGCCACGCCCGATTCCCTCAGGAAGGCTTCGGCCTTTTCGGCAATGAAGCGCGGGTCACGGCTGTAGCGTTCCCCCTTTTCGGGGTCGTGGATGGTGGTGATAAAGGTTAGGGTCGGGACCCGGTAAAAGGGGTCGACATGCGCCGAAGCCGGATCGACTTTCAAGAGCAAATCGGAGTCATAGATATTCTGGAAACCGCGGATGCTGGACCCGTCAAAGCCCATGCCGCTCTCCAGGATGCTTTCCAATTCTTGGATCGGCGCTGAGGCATGCTGCCAGTAGCCGCGCGGATCGGTGAAGCGCAGATCAATAATTTTTGGGCTGTGCTCCTTCAACAATTTTTCAATGTGCATTGGTATAGCCATGAAGCCTCCTGAGGGTAGTTAAACAAAAAGACGACTCGCCACGGGAAACCCGTTTTGAGACGTCTTTGTCCGATTAAAAAAATTATTCGCGCCGTTGCGAATAAGCTGCAGTTTACGGGAAGCCTATAGGCTTGTCAACCCCCAATACCTTTGACGGTGGAAGGCCGGTTTTAACTGTCCAGGTCGAGGGTTTCCAGCAGCAGAATGGCCTCCGCCACTTCCTTGAGCGTCTTGCGATTGTTCATACTTTCCTTCTGAATCAGCTTGTAAGCCTCGTCTTCAGTCACCCTGCGCTTCTTCATCAACACCCCCTTGGCTTTCTCCACCAGTTTGCGCAATTCCAGCGCCTCTTTGAGAGCCAGAGTTTCCTCGCTCAGTAGCGCGTTTTCCACCGCCCCGCCCACCAGCTTGCCCACCGTGGCCAGCATCTTGATCTCGCTTTCGCTGTGCTGGTGTCCATGCTCATGCTGGACGTTGATGACGCCCACCACGCCGCGTTTGCTGATGATCAGCACCGACAAAAAGGCCTCATAACGATCCTCGGGCAGGCGGCGGAACAAGCGGAAGCGGCTGTCCTTGCTGGCCCCTTTGGAAATCGCCACCGGTTCCTTTTCGCTGGCCACCCAGCCGGTGATGCCCTCACCCATCTTCAGCGTAATCTGGCGCAGCAAGCCGCTGTGCGGATTCTTCGAAGCCCGCAACACGAGTTCATTGGCTGGCATGTCCGCCACATAGATAAAGACTGAATCCGCTTGGGTCAGGTCCTCAGCCACCTGGACGATTTCCTGTAGCACGTCATCCAGGTCGTAGGAATGCACCACCTGGGCCACGTGATACAGCAGGTCCAATTCGGCCTGCAAGGTCTGGATTTTCTCGGCTGGCATGCGCGGCATTATAGCGGATTCACCCGGGAGGCCTTCGCGGCCAAAGACCTTGCCAAGGGCCGCCTGCCCAGCGAAAACTGGATAGACAAATTTCCAGTAAACTAGGCTATCCCCTGACTGGAGGACCGCCATGACCGACCTTCTCCACGCCCCCGGCTTTCTGGGCACCAACGCCAACTTCGCTGCCGATATGACCCTGCTGCTCAGCCTGCTGGTCGTCATCATCTTTTCTTACGGTTTCTACTTAGCCCGTCGCGGCCACTACGACACCCACAAATGGGTGCAGACCACTGGCGCGGTGCTCAACATCATTCTCGTACTGTGGCTGATGATTTTGCCCTACCGCGATTTCATCCTGCGCGATGGCGGCGGCCCACGCGAAGCCATCTTCTACGGCGTGACCAGCGTGCACGCCCTGGTCGGCTTTGCCGCCTTCACCTTCGGGAACTTCGTGGTGCTGCGCGGCCATAAGCTGGTGCCCGAAAAACTGCGCTTCAATAATTACAAGCCCTTCATGCGCACCGCCTACGCCCTGTATATGCTCACCACCGGGCTCGGGGTGTGGACCTATTACACCTGGTTCGTGACCACCAGCCGCCCGCCCGTCTTCTAGCCCATGTACATGCTTGGCTTGCGCCGCGATTTTGAGGCCACCCACGCGCTGGTCGGCGGCGATTGGGGCGCTAAGAACCAGCCCCACCGTCACAACTACCGCCTGGAGCTGCGCCTGGAAGCTGAGCAGCTAACCCCGCACGGCTTCGTCGCCGACCTGATTGGCGTCGAGGCCGCCCTGGATAGGCTGCTGGAGCGCTACGCGGGCGCCGACCTGAACTGCCTGCCCGAATTCAGCGGGCTCAACCCCTCGATGGAACACTTCGCCCGCATCCTGGCCGAAGGCCTGGCCGCCGCACTGCAATCCGCCGGCTTGGCAACCATCAGTGTGCAGGTCTGGGAAAGCGACACGGCCTGGGCCCAGTACCGCATCGAGTTTTAAATGCGCTTCGGGCTGCTGATTTACGGCCAGCTGGCCGACCAATCCGGCGGCTATCTCTATGACCGGCAGTTGGTCGAGCATTTGCGCGCCCACGGCCACCAGGTGAACATCATTTCGCTGCCCTGGCGCAGCTACGCCCGCCACCTGGCCGATAACCTGGACCAGTCCTTGTATCGCCGCCTGCGTGACCTGGACGTAGACATCCTGCTGCAGGACGAGCTCAACCATCCATCCTTTTTCGATATCAATCCACGCCTGCGGGATGAGGTCGCTTACCCCATCATCAGCATCGTGCACCATTTACGCAGCAGCGAGCAGCATCCGGCGGCCCTGTTGCCGCTCTATCGCGCGGTCGAGCGCCGCTATTTGCGCAGCGTGGATGGCTTTATCTTCAACAGCGCCACCACCCAGGGCGTGGTCAACGACTTGCTGGGGGAGCAAAAGCCCAGCGTGGTGGCCATGCCGGCCGGCGACCGCCTGGGCGCGGACATCAGCGAAGGCGCTATCCGCACCCGCGCCCACCAGTCCGGTCCGCTGCGGGTGGTCTTCCTGGGCGCGCTGATTCCCCGCAAAGCGCCCCACCTCGTGTTGCAGGCGCTCTCCACGCTCAGCGAGGGTCAAGCACAGGCCTACATCGTTGGTAGCCCGGATGCCGACCCCGGCTACGCGCGTGGCTTACGCCAAATGCACCGCATCCTAAATCTGGGCGCGCAGGTGCAATTCACCGGGCATCTGGCGCCGAGCGAGTTGGCCGAATTGCTCGCCAACTGTCACCTGCTGGTGCTGCCCTCCAGCTACGAAGGTTTTGGCATCGCCTATCTGGAGGGCATGGCCTTCGGCTTGCCGGCCATCGGCACTACCGTGGGCGCCGCCGGCGACCTGATCCAGGATCTGCATAATGGCTTTCTGATAGAACCCGGTGACCACCAAGCTCTAACTGAACTCCTGGCGGAGCTTCATCGCAACCGGCAGCAGCTATCGGCAATGGGCATCTCCGCCCGCCGGCGCTTTCCGCAGCATCCCGGCTGGGAAGAAAGCATGGCGACGGCGCGTCATTTTTTGGAAGACTATAATCACCCCACCTAATGGCTGAGCCACAAGGAGGATTCATGCGTAATACCGCTTATATTCGTTGGGCCATCGTCATCCTGACCCTCTTCACCGCCTATGTGCACGGCATCTTGCTCAATCAGCAAATGGGCCACATTGACCCGTTGTTTACCCTCAACGCGCTGGGCTATTTGGCCCTGCTGGTAGCCCTGATCGCGCAATGGCCCAAAGGCCGTCTGGCCCTGGTGCACTACGCTTTCATAGCCTTCACAGCCGTCACAATCCTGGCTTGGGTGATCCTGAACCTGCTGCGCGGAAACGCAGATGCCTTGGGCTATGCCACCAAGGCCGCCGAGTTGCTACTGATCATCTTCCTCTATCTGCACCTCAAGCGACCGCAGGTGCAATCCGCCCTCTGACCCCTAACACCGCCACACCGGAGCGGCCCAGCCTGGCAGATCTGCTGGGCCTGAGCCGCTCTTTGCTTCTCTATTACGGCATCCCCGGCCGCGGGCGCGCCTGGCGCCGTTTCTACCAGCGCTTTGTGCAACCCGGCGATCTGGTCTTTGACGCCGGGGCGCATGTCGGCAGCCGCAGCCGGGCGCTGTTGGCCTGCGGCGCACGCGTTGTCGCCCTGGAACCCCAGCCATTGTTGTCCAGCACGATCCGCCGGCTGCTGGGCCGCCATCCGCAACTGACGCTGGACACCCGCGGGCTGGGCGCCGAAAGCGGGTCAATGCGCTTACAGATCAGCCGCCGCACGCCCACTGTATCGACCCTGTCCAACGAATGGGCTGCCGAGGTGGCGCGCACGCCCGGCTTCGATTGGGTGCAATGGGAAGCCGGGGCCCAGGTAAGCGTCACCACCCTGGATGCCCTGATCGCCAAGCACGGGCTGCCCGCCTTTTGCAAACTGGACATCGAGGGTTACGAGGCCGAAGCGCTGCGCGGCCTCAGCCAGCCGGTCCCGGCGCTATCCTTCGAATATGTGCCCGCCGCCATATCCGTTGCGCTGGACTGTATCGCGCGCCTGGAGCAATTAGCCGCCTACGAATACAATTTGGTCATGGGCGAATATCCGCGCCTGGCCTTCGAGACCTGGATCACGCCAGATGCTTTGGTGGCAATCCTGGCCGCGCTGGGCGACAATGAACGCGCCGGTGAAGTCTACGCCCGGCGGATTACTTAATGGATTTTCAACGCTACCTCTCCGCCAAGCGCAGTGTGGATGCGCGCGCTTTCAATCCCCAAGTCTGGCAAGCGCTATTGGATTGGGCCATCGAATCCCCGCGGCCGCTGCGCGTGTTGGATATCGGCGGCGGCTCCGGCGCCATGGCGGCCCGCATCCTGGCCGCCGGGCTGCCCCGGCCGATCGAATACACCCTGGTCGACCAACAAGCCGCCAACCTGAGCGCCGCCCAAGCCACACTGGGCACACAAATCAACCATTACGTCACCGCCGATATCTTCGCTTTCCTGGCTGAACGCCCCGGCGAGCGCTGGGACCTGTTGGTCGCGCATGCCTTCCTGGATTTGATTGATTTGCAAAGCCAACTGCCGCTGCTGTTGAACGCACTCCGTCCCGAAGGCGCGTTGTATGCGCCGATCAATTTCGATGGCGAGACCCGCTTTGCTCCCGATCTGCAGCCGGATTTCGAGCGCGTGCTGCTAGAGGGTTATCACGCCAGCATGCGTGACCCGCATACCGGCCGCCGCCTGGCCGGGGCGCTGGCGGCGGCTGGGCTCGAGTTGCGCGCCAGCGGGCGGGCCGACTGGGTGGTTGAACCTCAACATGGCGCCTATCCCGCCGATGAGGCCTACTTCCTCGATTTCATCTTGCACACCATCGAACAGGAAATGCGCGGCCGCCCGGGAATCGATGCTGCCGCCCTGGATGCCTGGCTGGCCGCACGCCGGGCTCAAATCAAGCGCGGTAAACTGCGCTTTCGCGCCCGTAACCTGGATTACTTTGCATTAAAAAGCAGGTAACGGGAACTTTTTGGCGCTATGATTCGTTCAAGAAGGGAAGCCCCACTAAAGGAGAAGATATGAAACGCCAACGCATTTTGCCCTTATCGATCCTCTTTGTCGCCGCCCTGCTGCTCAGCGCTTGTGGCGCGGCTGCCGCCAGCAGCACCGACAGCGGCGGCTTTGATGGCGACGACGCCATGTTTTTCGCTGAGGAAGAAGCCATGGAGTCGATGGCTCCCCAAGCCGAAATGGACATGGCCCAGGAAGAACGTCTGGCCGCCGATGAAAGCAGCGCAGGGAACAGCGTAGACGGCGCGGCAGTCCAGCGCCTGGTGATCAAGAACGCCAACCTGAGCATCGTGGTCGCCGATCCGGCTGACGCCCAGTCGGATATCGCCGCGCTGGCCGAAGGCATGGGCGGCTTCGTGGTCGAATCCAACCTGTACCAGACCACCACCTCGAGCGGCTTGGAAGTACCCCGCGCCCAAATCACGGTGCGCGTACCTGCCGAGCGCCTGCAGGAAGCCCTGGACGTCATGGAAGATATGGCCATCCGTGTGGAAAACCGCAGTGAATCCGGCCAGGACGTGACCGCCCAATACACCGACCTGCAATCGCGCCTGCGCAACCTGGAAGACGCCGAAGAGCTGCTGCGCGCGATCATGCAGGAAGCCGAAGACACCGAAGACATCCTGGATGCCTTCAACCAACTCAACCGCATCACCGAGCAGATTGAAGTGCTGCGCGGCCAAATCCAATATTACGAAGAAGCCGCTGCTATGTCCGCGGTCAGCGTGCAGCTGATCCCGAGCGCCGCCGAGCAACCAATCAATGTCGGCGGTTGGGAACCGGAAGGCGTGGCCCGCGAAGCCATTCAAGCCTTGATCGCGGCCCTGCAAGGCCTGGTCAACTGGCTGATCCGCGTTGTGCTCTACGTGCTGCCGCTGCTGCTGATCTTCGGCATCCCCGCCTGGCTGATTTACCGCGGTATCCGCCGCTGGCAGGCCAAGCAAGAATCCTAAAACACATACTTAATCAACCAAAAAACGGCGCTCAGGCACCGTTTTTTGTTGCCTTTGGCTTGCGGTGTGAAAAAAGGTTCCATGTTAGAATCTTGGAAATCAACCCCTTTTTTGATGAGGAAACATTATGCAACTTACCCCCCCCACCAAGATGGTTTTCTACATCTCCGTCGTTTTGGCCGTAGCCGCTCTGCTCGGCGCCCTCGGTGTTGTGGCCGCGCTTAGCGGCACGATCGCCTTCTGGCTGGCCTTCGCTGCCTGGGCTCTGTTGGCCGCCGGCAACGCGATGAAGGGCTTCTAAGCTAACTATCTTGGCACAAGAAAAGCGCGCCCGTCTGGGCGCGCTTTTTGTTTAAACCGCTCGTCATTGCGAGGGAGTGGCGCAGCCACGACCGCGGCAATCTACTCGCCGAGCAAAAGGAAGTCATTGGATTAATCGTCTGGGAGATTGCTTCGCTTCAGCGTCGCTCCCGCGACGCTGGCTCACAATGAAGTAACAGCGAGGAGGCTGCGCCCGCATCCTGAATACAACTATTGGTCGTCATTGCGAGGTAACACTTGCAGTGCAAGCGCTTACCGCAGCAATCCCCTGGCCGCTTTCTAATCCATCCCTGCGCGTGCCATCACCCGCTGTGCCGCCTTGACCATCGGCATATCTACCATCTTCCCATCCAGGGCAAAGGCGCCAGTGCCCTCCTTCAGGTGAGTTTCATAAGCCGCGATCACTTTCTCCGCGTGGGCTATTTCCTCATCGCTGGGCGTAAAGGCCGCCTGTACCACGGGCACCTGGTCGGGATGGATCACTTGCATGCCGCTGTAGCCCAGCCGCGCGCCCTGCGCCGCCAGCCGCTGCAAGCCCGCCGCATCCTTGAAATCCGTCCAGAGCATATCAATCGCCGGCAGGCCAAAGGCGGCGGCGTGCGCCACCACCGCACTGCGCGCATACAGGACTTCTTCGCCGTCGGCGCTGCGCTTGGCGCCCAGGTCGCTGGCGTAATCCTCGGCGCCGAAGACCAGGGCGCTGACGCCCGGGCTGGCGGCGATCTCTTTCAAATTCACCAGGCCTAAGGCCGACTCAATTTGCACCAATAGGGCGATGCCGCCCGGCGCGCGTTCCAGGGCCATCTCGGCGATCGCAATGCGTTCCGCCACGCGGCGCACCTGCGCAGCGTCGGCCGCCTTGGGCAGCACGATGCCGTCCGGGCCGGCGGGCAGGATCGCGTTCAAATCATCCTCTATCAGGTCACTGTCCGCGGCGTTGACGCGCACCAGGCGTTCCGTGCCGCCGAAATCCAATTCGCCCAGTGCGCGCACCACCAACTCGCGCGCTTCGGCTTTGTGCTCCGGGGCGACCCCATCCTCCAGGTCCAGGCAGGCGCTATCCACCTGCAGCCCGGCGGCTTTTTCCATCTTGCGCCAGTCCACCCCGGGCATATATAGCAGGGCACGCCGCGCTCTCATGTATCGCCTCCCGGCCGCTTGAGGAACAACACCGTGCGCTCCAACGCCACCACCACCTCGCCGGTCTGTTTGCGCCCGGTTTGCCGGATGCGCACAATCCCACGGTCGGGCTTGCTTTCACTCTCACGCATCTCCAGGATTTCGCTTTCGGCGCGGATCGTATCGCCATGAAAGACCGGGTTGGGATGCTGAATTTTGTCGTAGCCCAGGTTGGCCACGATCGTGCCCGCGGTCAGGTCAGGCACACTGAGGCCCACCACCAGGCCCATGGTCAGGATGCCGTTGACGATGCGCTGGCCGAAGGGCGTGGCGCGCGCGAATTCCTCATCCACGTGCAGCGGCTGGTTGTTCTGAGTCATGCCGTTGAAGATCAAATTGTCGGTCTCGGTGATCGTGCGCGTCCAGCGGTGGGCGATCACTTGGCCGACTTCCAGGTCGTCGTAGTATTTACCGGTCATTGGTCCTCACCGTCCAATTCTACAAGCACCTGGTCCTTATCGACCGTGTCCCCGGCCCCTACGTTGACGGCCGCGACTTGGGCCGCCCGCGGCGCCTGGACGCGGATCTCCATCTTCATCGCTTCCAGCAAGAGCAATTCCTGGCCTTCTTCCACCGCTTCGCCGGCTTCTACATAGACCTCGCGCACCTGGCCCGGCATCGGCGCGCGCTGGATGCGGTCGGCGTTGCCGCCAGCGGCCCCGGACCCCCGGCCCCCGGCCGCCTTCTCAAAGTGGAAGCTGCGCCCGGCCATATGCAGCCAGATATGCCGCCCGCGCTTGGCCCAGCGCACCCGCACCGGCTGGCCGTCGATTTCGAGCTTCCAATCTCCCGGCTCCCCATGAAGATACTCAATCTTCAATCTTTCGCCTTCAATCTGCACTATATCCCCAAGCACTTGCAAATTGAATATTGAATCGCCGCTCTTGTAAATCCTTCTCATCCTCGCCCACCGATCCGGAAGCCGTCCAGCCGCGCCCAGGGCGAATAGGGGTCATGATCCAACTCGCTTTCATCGGCCGGCGGTCCGGCATCCACGCGCGCGGCGGCCGCAACGGCGCGCAGCGGAATCGGCGGTGGCGCCCACTCGGCCAGCTCGCGATCCACGTAGGCAGTATCAATCACGCCCGCCGCAAAATCATCGCTGGCCAGCACCGCCTGCAGGAATTCCAGGTTGGTGGTCAGGCCCAGCAGCACCGTCTCGGCCAGGGCGGCGCGCATGCGCGCAATCGCCGCCGGGCGATCCGCGGCCCACACAATCAGCTTGGCCAGCATGGGGTCGTAATGGCTGGTGACCGTCTGGCCTTCGACGATGCCGGCGTCCACGCGGATGCCTTCGCCCTGCGGCCACTCCAATTTGAGCACCTCGCCAGCCTGGGGCAGGAAACCCGCCGCCGGGTCCTCGGCGTAGATGCGGCATTCGATCGAGTGGCCGGTTTGTTGCAAATCCTCCTGGCGGAAAGGCAGCGGCTCGCCAGCCGCGATCTGCAATTGCAACTGCACCAGGTCCAGCCCGGTGACCAGTTCAGTTACCGGGTGTTCCACCTGCAGGCGCGTGTTCATCTCCAGAAAATAGAAGTCTTTCGTTTTGGGATCGAGCAGGAATTCCACCGTGCCGGCGTTGCTGTAATCTACCGCCTTCGCGGCCGCGACCGCCGCAGCCCCCATCTCGGCCCGCAGGCCAGCATCCAGCAGCGGCGAGGGACTTTCCTCAATGATCTTTTGGTGGCGGCGCTGGGTGCTGCACTCGCGCTCAAAGATGTGTACTAAATTCCCCTTTTGGTCCCCCAACACCTGCACCTCGACATGGTGGCCGCGCGGCAGATAGCGCTCCAGCAGCAGGCGCCCGTCGCCAAAGGCCGCTTCGGCCGTGCGCCGGGCGGCCTTGATCGCTTCGTCCAGTTCGTTGGCCTCCGATACCACGCGCATGCCTACCCCGCCACCACCTGCCGAGGCCTTGACCAGCAGCGGGTAGCCGATCTCTTCCGCGGCAGCGCGCAGCTTGGCGGGCGTGTCGGCGCCCTGGTAGCCGGGCAGTAGCGGCACGCCAGCCGCCTCCATCAGGGCGCGCGCGCCAGCCTTGTCGCCCATCGCACGCATCGCCGCCGGGGTGGGGCCGACCCAGGTCAGCCCGGCATCCAGCACCGCCTGGGCAAAATCGGCGTTTTCGGCCAGAAAGCCGTAGCCGGGGTGCACGGCCTGCGCACCCGTTTGGCGGGCGGCAGCCAGCATCACTTCGGCGTTCAGATAGGATTGGCTGGCTTCGGCGGGGCCGATTTCAACGGCTTCATCCGCCAGGGCCACATGCGGCGCCCCGGCATCGGCGGTCGAGTAGACCGCCACCGTGCGCGATCCCAGCGCCCGCGCGCCGCGGATGATCCGCACGGCGATCTCGCCGCGGTTGGCGATCAGGAGGGATTTGATTGCTTGGGTCTTAGTCATGGGTGATTTAGAATAGTAATGAATTCCTACTAATGATAACTCGACTCATTAAGGAAGCCATGGACCAAGCCTATCTGCTATCCCAATTCCGAGCCATGCCCGAGCGACTGCGCGCCCTCGCGGCTGGCCTCGGCCCGCAGCAGGCCCGCTACAAGCTGGACATGCTATACTGAAATATGGTCCAGATATTCTCCGATACCGCTCCAGAAGTAGAAGATTTGCAAATCCAGCAAATGCGGGATATGCCGCCTTGGCGCAAGTTACAGATGTTAGCCGAGCTTAACGCTAGCGCGCACATGATGGCATTAGCCGGCTTGCGCCGGCGCCACCCGCAGGCTACAGAGACTGAATTGCGGCGGCGATTGGCGGACTTGCTTCTGGGCGCCGACCTCGCCCGTCAAGTGTATGGCGAATTGGATGAAAACGCCTGAGCTAATTGCAGCAACCCTTAAAGTTACTGAAGCCCTTGAAAAGCTCAATGTTCCCCATTTCATCGTGGGGTCGCTAGCCAGCACGTTACACGGTATGGTTCGCACCACCCAGGATTCTGATCTGCTAGCCGCACTTAGCTCAGAACATCTGCCAGACTTTGTTCGTGCTCTTGAGGCAGATTTTTTCATTGACCAGCAAATGGTCGAAACCGCCATCTCCCAAAAGGCGAGTTTCAACATCGTACATCGAGCCAGCATGTTCAAAGTGGATATCTTTGTCACAGACCAAGGACCTTTTGACACTGCTCAGCTTGAGCGCGCTCAACGCGAAACCCTGGTTCCAGACACTTCTATTGAGGCCTTTGTCGCCACTGCCGAAGACACGATCTTGTCCAAGCTCAATTGGTACAAAATGGGTGGAGAAACATCTGAGAGACAATGGCGAGATATCCTGGGAATTCTTAAAGTGCAGCAGGATCAACTCAATCAAGATTATTTGCATAAATGGGCCTCAGAACTCAGAATCTCGGACTTGCTCGAACGCGCTCTCAAAGAAGCTAAGACCTCGCCCTGATCTAGGTACTTCCGTGGACTATCCCTACTTCCTCTCTCAATTCCGCGCCATGCCCGAGCGCCTGCGCGCCCTGGCCGCCGGCCTCAGCCCGCAGCAAGCCCGCTACAAGCCAGCCGCGGATGCCTGGTCGGTGCTCGAAGTGCTCAACCACCTCGTCGACGAAGAGATCCACGACTTCCGCTCGCACCTCGATTTCATCCTGCACCAGGAAGGCAACCAGTGGGAAGCCATCGACCCGCAAAGCTGGGTCACCGCACGCAAGTACAACGAACGCGACCTGCAGGCCACGCTGGATAACTTCCAGCGCGAGCGTGCGGCCAGCATTGCCTGGCTCGATTCGCTGGGCGACATCGATTGGGAGACGCCCTACGTGTCGGAATTCGGCACCATGCGCGCCGGCGACATGTTTGCCTCCTGGGTGGCCCACGACGGCTTGCACCTGCGCCAGCTGGCCGAGCTGCACCGCGCTCTCCTGGTGCAGGCGGTGGGAGATTACGATGTCAGTTATGCGGGGGAATGGTAGAGGGCAGTCGTCAGCCATGAGCGATAAGCCATAAGCCGTAGTCCGTAAGCCGTTCTCGTTTTGTCGTTCTGAGCGCAGCGAAGAATCCCTCGAATCAAATCTGCTTTCTTAAGGTAAGCAGACCAGTCGCAAATCTCCCCCTTACTCTTTTAGCTCTCTTCCTCCGGCTTCTGCACCCAGGCTTCCTTAAACTCCGTGCATTCGCCCGTCTCATTAAGTGTGATAAACCACACGTTGTAATACTGGGTGCCCTGCGTGTGATAGGTGGTCACGCCCTCCAGCACCGAAGTGGCACCGTCCACCGCCACCCAGCGGTACTCGAAATCCCATTCGCCCTGCCAGTCGGCGCGCTCCAGCCAGCCGGCCACAAGGCGTTCGCGGCTTGTCCACGGCTCACGGAAAGCCTGCGTGTAATACCGGCAATCCTCGCTGAACAGCGCCCCGATCTCCTCGGCGTCGTTGGAGCGCCAGCAGGCCAGGTAGCCTTGCATCCAGTGCTCAAAAGCTTCGCGTTTCATTCGTTCTCCTTAGGTGATGGAAACCAGCGTGCATGCATCGCGGCCATAAAGTCTTCATCAATCGGGTAGCCGGCCGCGTCGCCTATCACGGCGGTCACGCCGCAACGCGGGCAGACCGCGCTGGCCTGCTGTTCGTATTGCTCGTCCAGCCAATCCACCACTTGGGCCGCATCAAAGAGATGCCCGCAGGCGAAGCAGCCCGCGCGCTGGCTGCTCTGGATGCTGTTGCGGTTGTAGAAAGACGCGAATTGGGCCTGGTCCAAGTCGCCCATCTCAGCCCTCGGCCGGGTAGAAACGCCGCCCATTGGCGCGCATGCTTTGGGCAAAGGGGCTGTCGTCCAACCGGATGAAATCGGCGAACTCGCCCGCCTCCAGCAGCTCGGTCACCACCAGCCCGCCTTCGCCAAAAATCTCGTGCAAACGCTTTTCCTCGGCCTGGGTCTCAATTCCCACCAGCAAACTACGGCTGGGTTCGCGGCCGGGGTCCTCCATCATCACCAGGTAGGCCGCCTGCACCTCGGGCACGCCGCCAAAATAGGAAGCCAGCCCGTCCGCCAGCGCCTGGGGGTACTCGACCGGCTGGCCCAGCAGCACCTGGCGCGTGGCTTCCACGACTTCCATGTCGCCGCGTTGGAACAGGCTGCCATCCAGCAGCGCCTCAATTTCCTGCGGTGTAAACGTCTTGCCGTAATCGGCGTTGGGGTTCAGCACCAGGTGGTCGCCGCGGGTGGCCTCGAGCAGGTCGCGCGCGTTAAGCCGCACATAGCCGGTCTGCTCATCTATCGAAAGTTGCCATTGTTCCATCGAAGAAAAGATCGGCAGGATGGCCTGGCCCTCCGGCGTCTGCCAGGGTGTCAACTTGAGCGAGGTGGCTTCGCCCGCCGCGTTGCGTTCAGCGCTGCCCAAAGCCCACACATCGCTCTCCAACAGCACCCGATAAAACTCCGGACGCTGGCCCGCATCCTTGGCCGCCGCCCGCAACGCTATTTCCAGTTTGTTGTCACTCATCGCTTTTTTGCCATCGACACGAGTCATTCGGGTCAGCGAATGACAACTACATCCGGAACACCCCAAAACCGCCTTCCGGCCTTGGGGCGTTTAGTACAACCGAGAGCGCCAGGCCCAGCACATCGCGCGTCTCAGCCGGATCCAGGATGCCGTCATCCCACAAACGCGCGGTCGAATAATAGGGGTTACCTTCGTGCTCGTATTTCTCCAGGATCGGCTGCTTCAGCTTATCGGCGCCCTTGGCGTCCAGCGTCTTTTTGCCTTCGCGTTCCAACTGTTCCTGCTTGATCGTCAGCATCACATTGGCGGCCTGCTCGCCGCCCATCACGCTGATGCGCGCATTGGGCCACATCCACAGGAAGCGCGGGTCATAGGCGCGCCCGGCCATGCCGTAATTGCCGGCCCCAAAGGAGCCACCGATGATCACGGTCAGTTTGGGTACCGTGGCGTTGGCCACCGCGTGCACCATCTTGGCCCCGTCCTTGGCGATGCCCCCGGCCTCGTATTCGCGCCCGACCATGAAGCCGGTAATGTTCTGCAGGAACAGAAGGGGGATGCCGCGCTGCTCGCACAGCTCAATAAAGTGGGCGCCCTTCAGCGCACTCTCGCTAAACAAGACGCCGTTGTTGCCCAATACGCCCACCGGATACCCATGGATGCGCGCAAACCCGCACACCAGCGTCTCGCCGTAGCGCGCCTTGAACTCGCGCAGGCGGCTGCCATCCACCAGGCGCGCGATCACTTCGCGCACGTCGTAGCTCTCGCGGAAGGTGGCCGGCAGCACGCCGTACAGTTCGTCCGCTTCGTAGAGCGGTTCTTCGGGCGCCGCCACCTCTACATCCATGTAGACCGGGCTGTTCAGGCCGGACACAATCTCGCGCAGGATCTCAATCGCCTGGGCATCATCCTCGGCGTAATGATCAGCCACCCCCGACAGACGTGTGTGCACATCCGCCCCCCCCAACTCCTCGGCGCTGACGTCCTCACCAGTGGCGGCTTTCACCAGCGGCGGGCCGCCCAGGAAGATCGTGCCGGTGTCCTTCACGATAATGGCCTCGTCGCTCATTGCCGGCACGTAAGCCCCGCCGGCCGTGCAGGAACCCATCACCGCCGCAATCTGCGGGATGCCCCTGGCGCTCATCTGCGCCTGGTTGTAAAAGATGCGCCCGAAATGCAACTCGTCGGGGAAGACTTCGTCTTGCAGCGGCAGGAAGGCCCCACCCGAATCGACCAGGTAAAGGCAGGGCAAATGGTTCTGCATAGCGACCTGTTGGGCGCGCAGGTGCTTCTTGACCGTCATCGGGTAATAGCTGCCACCCTTAACGGTGGCATCGTTGGCAACAATCATCACCTGGCGCTCGGCCACCCGCCCGATACCGGTCACCACCCCGGCCCCATAGGCCGCGCCGTCATACAGCTCCCAGGCCGCCAACGGCGACAGCTCCAGGAAAGGCGATCCCGGATCCAGCAAGCGTTCGATGCGCTCGCGCACAAAGAGTTTGCCGCGCTCCTCATGGCGTTCGCGGGCCGCCGCTCCCCCGCCGCCGCGCGCCGTCTCCAGGCGCTGGCGCAATTCCTCGGCCAAGCCGTGGTGGTGCTCGGCGTTGGCTTTGAAGGCTTTGCTGTTGTTGCTTACATGGCTGCTTAAGGCTTGCATGCTGGGATTATACGTCAGCACGCTCACATGCTACACTTGCCGAGATGTACACGCTCCTGCTCAGCATCCACATTATCAGCGCTATTCTGGCTCTCGGCGCGCCCATGGCGGCGCCTCTGCTGCGCCGGCGCGGCGCCTTCCTGGATAAGCAACTGGCTAACGCCGGCTACGCCGTGCTTTTGGTCACCGGGCTGGGTCTGATCGCCGAAAGCGGCCTGGCCTGGACCACTTCCTGGATCTTGCTTTCCTTTGCGCTCTACGGGGTGGCCACCATCCTGGCCCTGATCGGCTATCTGCCCGCCCTGCGCGAACAGCGCCTTCACGCGGACGATCCCGGCAGCCCCGCCTACCGGGATGCCGAAGAACGCGCCAACACCTACAGCATCTTTCTCTCGCTGATCATGGTGGCCATTGTCTATCTGATGACGGTCAAGCCGCCGCTCTGGGGCTAGCCCCACTCCACGGAACCCTGGACCACCGGCCGGTGTAATCCCGGTAGGAGGTCCCCATGACCAAACAACTTTTTGCCTTACCCCTGCTGGTCGGCGCCCTGATCCTGGCCGCTTGCTCCACGCCGGCCGCTGCCGCAGCCAACAGCCGCGCGGCGCGCATCGCCGCCTGCCCCACCACCGCGCCCGACCCTGAAACACAGCTCTATGGCGAGCCAGGCGGCTTGCAAGTCTTTATCAGCCAAGAAGGCATCTGGGATATGCTGCCGCCGGGTCGTGAAGGCGGATACGGCCAGAAGATCTTTTGGAAGTTCCCCGGCTATGTCTGGACCGAGGAACAAACTCCCGACCTAGATATTGTTGCTGAACAGTTGGATGGCGACGGCTACTTTGTGCAAACCGAGCCGGCCACCAACGCCTTTGCGGACAGCCTACACGGCTCGTCAATCCTCACCGGCGTGGAGTTCCCCCAGGCGGGCTGCTGGCAGATCACGGGTGAATACCGCGACGCCACGCTGACCTTTGTGGCCTGGATATCCGGCCAGGCTGGTAAATAGGCTCTATTCAAAAAAGGCTACGGTTACGCCCTCGCCGCCTTCCTGCGGCTGGGCTTCCTCGTAGCGGCGGATATAGCCCCGCTTGCCCAATTCCTTGCGCACCATCGTGCGCAGTTGCCCGGTGCCCTTGCCGTGGATGATGCGCACAAAGGGCAGCCCGGCGGCGTAGGCCTGGTCCAGATAGCGGTCCAGGCTGTCGAAGGCTTGCTCGTAGCGCTGCCCGCGCAAGGATAACTCCGCGCCCGGCGATGCGACCCGCGGGGCGGTGGTCACCGCATCGCGGGCCGGCTGGGCCTCGGCCACCTCCTGCGCCACCAACTCCAATTCGGTAATCCGCGCCCGCGCCCGCAAGGCGCCAATCTGCACCTCGGCTTCCTGTTTGCCCAGCGCGGTCACAATCCCCCGCTGGCCCAGGGTGCGCACCAGTACCATATCGCCCAAACGCAGCGGCCGGCTAGGCGCCGACTCCGGCACCACCTGGCGCTGGGGCGGCTGTTCCACCACTTCCTCCAGCTCCTCGGCTTCCACGCTGAGTTTTTGCAGCTCGTCCAGCGGCAGCCGCACCCGGGCCAGCTCGCTGCGCAGGCGGCCAATCTCGGCCCGCAAGGTCTCCAGTTCCTGCTCGGCTTCATCGCGGGCCGCGGCCAACACCTCAATGCGCTCATCCTCAATCGCCTCGAGCCGTTCGGCCAGTTCCCGCCGCCGGCTTTCGGCCGCCTTCTGCGCCTCCTCCGCGCGATGCAGCGCCTCGCGCGCCCGTTCGCGTTCGCGGTGGATCTCGTTGAGCAAATCCTCAGCCTTCAATTCATCCGGATTGATCGTGCCGCGCGCCGCTTCAATCACATCTTCGCGCAGGCCCAGGCGCCGGGCAATCGCCAGCGCATTGGAGCGTCCCGGCAAGCCCACCGTCAGGTGATAGGTCGGCGCCAGCGTATCCAGATTGAATTCCACGCTGGCATTCACCACCCCCTCGGTGGCGTGGGCATAGGCCTTCAGTTCGGGATAATGGGTGGCCACCAGAGTACTGATCCCGCGCGCCACCAGGTGATCGAGCAGTGCACGCGCCAACGCAGCGCCTTCCTGCGGGTCAGTGCCCGCGCCCAGTTCATCCAGGATCACCAACGAGCGCTGGTCAGCGGCATCCAGGATGCGGATGATCTTGGTGATGTGCCCCGAGAAGGTCGAGAGCGATTGCTCAATCGATTGTTCATCGCCGATATCGGCGTAGACCGCATCAAAAACGCTCAGCTGGCTGCCAGCCGCCACCGGCGCCTGCAGGCCACTTTGGGCCATCAGCGCCATCAGGCCCACCGTCTTGAGCGTAACGGTTTTACCGCCCGTGTTGGGGCCGGTGATCATCAGGCAATAATTCTGGGGATGCAGCTCCACATCCAGCGGCACCACCGTATCGGGATCCAGCAAGGGATGCCGCGCGCCAAACAGGCGCAGCACCAGGCCCGGGTGGTGTCCTTCTTTGGCGGGCCGCATCTCGCGCAAGTCGATCTCGCTGGCGCCCAGTTCAATCGCGTAGCGGGCGCGCGCAAAGGCAAAATCCAGCCGGGCCAGGCCCTCCATGGCGGCATCCACATCCGCGGCCTGCTCGCCCACCTGGGCGGACAGTTCCTTGATGATGCGGTGTTCTTCGTCCCGTTCGGCCAATTGCAGCTCGCGCCACTCGTTATTGAGATCCACCACCGAAAGCGGTTCGACGAAGAGGGTGGCGCCGCTGGAGGATTGATCGTGTACCACCGCCTTGACCTTGCCGCGCGATTCGGCCTTGATCGGCAGCACATAACGCCCCTCGCGCTGGGTAATGATCGGCTCCTGCAGGTGGCGGCTGAGTCCGGCGCTGGAAAGCAGCTTGTTCATCTTGTCCAGCAGGCGGTCGTGGGTCACACTCAGCTGGCTGCGGATGCTGCCCAGCCGCTCGGAGGCGCTATCCAGGATTTCGCCTTTGTTGCCGATCGCCTTGGTAATCGCATCCACCAGCCCGCCGGGCTGCGGCATACCGGCGGCGATGGCCGCCAGACGCGGCGATTGCGCCTCAATCTCGGCGAGGCGGCGCTGCATGCTGCGTGCTGCCACCAGGGTGGCCTTCACATCCAGCAGGTCGCCGGCGGTCAGCACCTGTCCGCGCTCGGCGTCGTCCAAGGCTTCGCGCACATCGCGCGCGCCGCCGATGGATAGCTTGGGCTCCTCCTCAATCAGGTCGCGCGCCTCGGCCGTCTCTGCCAGCAGCGCTTTGATGGCAGCAAGGTCCCTCTGGGGGCGCGCGGCCAGCGCCATGCCGCGTGATACGGCAAAGGCGGTATGCTGCGCCAGGCGTTCCAGCACCTTGGGAAATTCGAGCGTATGCAGCGCTTTTTCGTCCATCGGCGAGAGTCTATCACAGCAGTTCCGGCGCTTTTGCGCTGGCGGACAAAGCTGCAAATTCTTGATTCATCATATGAATCCCTGTACAATTCAGGTACGGAGGATGTGCCGCGGGCACAGCCCCGACGCTTACCCACCGCGGCACACCTGTCCGCCATGGACGTTATCAAAGTATCCGGTTCCTCCCGCACCTCGGCGGTGGCGGGCGCTATCGCTGGCGTCTTCCGCGAGAATCACCGGGCCGAGGTGCAAGCCATCGGCGCCGGTGCCGTGAACCAGGCCGTGAAGGCGCTGGTGCTCGCGCGTGGCTACCTACAAGAAGATGGATTTGATGTCATCTGTACGCCTGAATTCGCCGATGTCGAAATCGACGACAAGGTGCGCACGGCCATTAAGCTCATCGTCGAAGAACGCACGCCTGCTTAAAGCAAAAAGAGGCCGCTGCGCGGCCTCTTT
>OMJR01000053.1 GCA_900299355.1 Anaerolineaceae bacterium | reverse complement strand
TGAAGAAGGCGTGGGTCACCAGGTGGAAGGCGGCGGCGACGTAAGCGCCGATGCCCAGGGCGGCGATCATATAGCCGAGTTGGGAAATAGTCGAATAGGCCAACACGCGCTTGACATCTTTTTGAGCCATCGCAATCGTGGCCGCGAACAAAGCCGTGAAGGCGCCGATAAAGGCCATCACCGTCATGGCGGTGGTCAGCACCTCGCCCTCGTGCCAGCCGGCCGAGAGGATTGGGAAGATGCGCAGCACCATGTAGACGCCGGCCGAGACCATGGTCGCAGCATGAATCATGGCCGAGACCGGTGTGGGGCCTTCCATCGCGTCCGGCAGCCAGACGTGCAGCGGCCACTGGGCCGACTTGCCGACGGTGCCGATAAAGAGCAGCAAGCCAATCAAGCCAGCCAGCGAGAGACCCAGGATGCCGGCGTCGGTGTGGGCCAGCATATCCAGCACAGCCTCGTTGTAAAGGATGTCGCGGAAATTCAGCGTACCGGTGGCCGAGTACAGCGCCACGATACCCAGCAGCATGAAGACGTCGCCGATGCGGGTGGTCATGAAGGCTTTCATGGCCGCATCGCGCGCGCTGGGTTTGGCATACCAGAAGCCTATCAGCAGATAAGAACACAAGCCCATGATCTCCCAGCCAACGAAGAGGGTCAGCAGGTTATCCGAGACCACCAGGGTGTACATGCCGAAGGCAAACAGGGCAATAAAAGCAAAGAAACGGGCGTACATCGGCTCGATCGAAGGCACCTTGTGGCCGTGCTCGGTAGCGCCATGCGGCGGCAAACCAGGCTTATCGTGGTCGCCCTTGGGCTGTCCGAAGTTGTGATAGCCGATGCTGTAGATAAAGATCATCAACACGGTGATGGCGACAAAGAAGAGCACCGCAGCAGACAGCGGATCGATCATCACGCCGATCGAGAAGACCGAGCCGCCGGTCGGCAGCCAGCCCACCGAGGATTCGAAGGGGTGCTCGCCAAAGTGGTCAACGCCGGCGGCCTGGAAGAAGACCCACAGCCCCAGCACGGTACTGATGGCCGCCGCGCCGACGCCCACCATGGTGCTGAGGCGGTTGTCCTTGCGGGTGAACAGCAAGATAATGAAGAAAGCCAGCAGGGGCGGGAGCGGGATCAACCAGATGAGATTTTCAGTCGTCATGCAATCCTCAATAAATCCAAAATTACCACTTCATTAAGTCGACTTCGTCGACCGAAATCGTTTTGCGGTTGCGATAGAGTGAGATTACCAGCGCCAGGCCCACGGCCACCTCGGCGGCGGCCACGGCGAAGACGATGATGGCGAAGACCTGGCCGGAGATGTCGTTGGGGTTCAGGTAGCGCCAAAAGGCGACCAGGTTAATGTTTACGGCGTTAAGCATCAACTCGACGCTCATCAGGATCACCACCGCATTGCGGCGGGCCAACACGCCGTAGAAACCAATACAGAAGAGGGCCGCGGCCAGGATCAAATACCAGGAAAGCGGGATCATCGCCTACTCACCTTTCTTTCGGGGAAAGGCCGCGTAAATGGCGCCGATAAAGGCCGCCAGCAGCAGGACTGAAGCCACGATAAATGGCACCGTAAAGCCATCCGGCGAGACGAAGGCCATACCCAAATCGAGCACCGGGTTGGCCGATTCGATGGCTTCCGGCGACGTGGTTTGGAAGGCGGGCCATTGCCCCAGCACAATCACCAAGCCAAAGAGCAGGAAAGCGCCCATCACGGCAGCCCATCCGGCATAGCGGTTGGTGATGTGGGTCAAACTCTCCACGTCACCGCGGGTGAGCATCACCGCGAAAATCATCAAAATGGCGATGGCGCCGATATAAACCAGCACCTGGATGACTGCCAGGTAGCCGGCTTCCAGCAAGACAAAGAGCACCGCAACGCCAAACAGGGCCACAACCAGCCACAGGGCGGAATGCACCAGGTTGCTGCGGCTGACCATCATCCAGGCGGCCAGCAAAATCATGAAGCCGACGAATAAGAAAACGATTTGAACGGTGGACATTTAAGTGCTTATCTCCTCAAACTCACACTTAGGCCGCTTTGGCGACCGGGCGCTTCTTGAAGGGCTTGCGCTGTTTGCGCTGGCGCTGGGCCACCGCGCGCAGGGCGCCCAGGCTGGCCAGGAAAATCACCAGGTTGCCGACCAGCATGGCCGGGATGTAGAGGGTGGTGGCCGCAAACAGTTTGTGCAAAATCGCGGTCACAATCAGGATGGCCAACGAGAGGGGCACCAGGAACTTCCAATTGAAGGCCAGCATGTGGTCAATGCGGATACGCGGCAAGGTGCTGCGCATCCAAATGGCAATGAAATAGCCCACGGTCGATTTGGCCATCAGGTAGACCATGCCCAACAAGGGGAACTGCTCAGCGCCGGGGCCGCGCCAACCGCCCATGAACAAAATGGCAAAGAGCACGCCCACGGTGAAGATGTGAAGGAATTCGGCGGCGAAGAACATACCAAATTTCATGCCGCTGTATTCGGTGTGGAAGCCGGCCACGATTTCGGATTCAGCCTCGAGCAAGTCGAAGGGCGTGCGCCCGACTTCCGCAATCGCCGAAATCAGGAAGACCACCGCGGCCAGAGGCGCCACGACGATGAACCACATGTCCTGGCGGGCCACGATATCCACCATGCCCATCGAGCTGGCCAGCAAGACCGGCACCATCAGCATGATGAGCATGGGCACTTCGTAGGAAATCAACTGCGCCACGGCGCGGAAAGCGCCAAGCAGCGCGTACTTATTATTGGAAGACCAGCCGGCCATAAGAATGGACAAGATACCGAATGAGCCGACCGCGGCGATGTAGAGCACACCCACGTTGATGTCGGTGCCAAACCAGGTCGGCGCGAAGGGCACCACGGCCCAAATCAGCAGCACGGAAACCACCGAAAGCACCGGCGCAATATTGAACACGACCTTGTCTGCGGTTTCGGGGGTGGTGTCTTCTTTGGTGATCAGCTTGACCATGTCAGCGAAGGTTTGCAGCAAGCCGTATTTGCCCGCGCGGTTGGGGCCCAGGCGGTCCTGGAAGCGGGCGGCAACCTTGCGCTCCACCCAAATAAGGAAGATTACGATGAGCAAGCCAAAGGAGGCCACTGCGATTACGCTGGTCAGGGTGGACAGGAAAGTCTCCCAGACCGGCGGCAGGTTCAGCGGGGCAATCAGGCTCTTCAGCCAGTCCCCGATAAATTTGATTGGGTCACCTAAGAAACCCATATAAGTTCCTCCTACAAAAGAAAAGGCCGAATGCTCAGCCTTTCTTTTGAATCACTACACTAAATTAAGCCCACTCAAGGGCGCCCTTGCGCCAGGCATAAGCCAGGCCGGCGACCAGGATGAGGATAAAAAGGACACCTTCAAAAACGGCGAAGAGCGGCAGCACATCAAAGGCGACGGCCCAGGGATACAGGAACACCGTTTCGATATCGAAAATCAGGAAGACCAGCGCATAAATGTAATACTGCACTTTGAACTGCACCCAGGTATCACCCACGGTTTCCATGCCGCACTCGTAGGTTTCCTGCTTGGCCAGGCTGGGCCTGCGCGGGGCCAGGAAGCGGGCAATCACGATGGGCAGCAGGGGAAATACCGCTGCAATTGAGATGAAAATTCCGATGAACAGCCAGTTATCAAGCATTCTCATTCCTCATTCAATCAGGCCGGCGGCGCTAAAATCGTTGCGAAAAACCGCCATTGGGGGCCGAAATTGTGGGCAAGCGGCATTCTACCATAAACTGCTTGATTGTGCATCCTTGCGCAATCAAAGCCCAAAAAGCAATGTGAACCTATGTTTTGCAGGGCGCAATCGGCTTTTGACGGCACCCCCCGCCTAAGCTATACTTCGGGCAAATTGCACTCTCTTCCTCTAAGGAGCACCATCCATGGCCGAAACCAGCGCCTTCAAACTGACCTACGCCACCATGTACGACCCCCCGCCCGAGCTGCACACCCGCTTCGAGGAAGAGGTGGCCAAGATACGCGGCAACCTGGGCCAGGAATACTCCATGCTGATTGACGGCAAAGACGTGCTGGCCAAAGACAAGTTTGAGAACCGCTCGCCGATTAATACCGGCAACCTGCTGGGCATCTTCCAGCGCGCCAACGCTGAAGAGGCCAGCGCCGCAATGGAGAGCAGCCAGCGCGCCGCCAAGGATTGGAACCGCCGCCCGTGGCAGGAGCGCGTGGAATTGGTGCACAAAGCCGCCGACCTGATTGATGAACGCATCTTCCAGTTTGGCGCGGTGATCGCTCTGGAAGTCGGCAAGAACCGCATGGAAGCCCTGGCCGACGCGGCCGAGGCGGCTGACCTGATGCGCTATGCCGCCCAACAGATGGAAGCCAACGACGGCTTCATCTTCGAATTGGGCAAGGACCCGCTCAAAGGCTACGACGCGACCAACCTATCCAAACTCAAACCCTACGGTGTGTGGGTGGTGATTAGCCCCTTCAATTTCCCCGGTGCGCTCACTGGCGGCCCGACCGGCGCCGCCCTGGTAGCCGGCAACACAGTGGTGATGAAGCCCGCCGAAGATACGCCCTGGACATCGCGCCTGCTGGCCGAAGCCTTCCGCGACGCGGGCTTCCCGGATGGCGTAGTCAACTTCGTCACCGGGCAGGGCTCGGTAGCCGGCCAGGCGCTGGTGGATAGCCCCCACACGGATGGGGTGACTTTCACCGGCTCCTACGATGTGGGCATGAAGCTCTATCGCGATTTCGCCGGCGGGCGCTACCCGCGCCCGATCATCCTGGAAATGGGCGGCAAGAACCCCGCCATCATCTCGCGCCATGCCGACCTGGACCACGCGGTGTCCGGCCTCTATCGCTCGGCCTTCGGCCTGCAAGGCCAGAAGTGCTCGGCGGGTTCGCGCATATATATTGAAGAGCCCGTATACGACGAGCTGCTAGAGAAGCTGGTGGAGGTCACCAAGGGCCTCAAGGTGGGCGACCCCACCGAGCAGGACACCTTCATGGGCCCGGTGGTCAACCAGTCGGCTTATGAAAACTTCAAAGGCTTCACCGAGGAGTTATCCGATGCCGGCACCTTCCTGACCGGCGGCAAGGTGCTCACCGAGGGCGATTATGGAAAGGGCTACTTCTGCCAGCCGACGATTGCCGCCGATGTGCCCACCGACCATCACCTGTGGCAAGACGAGATGTTCCTGCCCATCACGATGGTGCACAAGGTCAAGAACCTGGATGAAGCCATGCAGTTGGCCAACAATGTCAACTTTGGGTTGACCGCCGGTTTCTACGGTAGTGAAGACGAAGCCAAGTGGTTCTTCGAGAATATTGAAGCCGGCGTGACTTACGCCAACCGTCCGCAGGGCGCCACCACGGGCGCCTGGCCCGGCTTCCAACCTTTCGGCGGTTGGAAGGCCTCGGGCTCCAGCGGCAAGAGCGCCGGCGGACACCATTACCTCCAGCTCTACATGCACGAGCAGGTCAACACCATCATCCGTTAGTTTGCTGCGTTGAGAAAACTCGCCAGCTTTTTCGTCTGGATGGGCCTCTTCGGGTTGTTTCTGGCTTTCGCCGCCTACAGCGTGGGCGCGCCCGATAATCGTATTCTTTATGTTTCACTCTTCCTTTTAATAGCGGGCTGGTTGGTGCTGCGCCGCCCGCGCAAGCAATTCAACCCCAACCGGCGCTTCCGCACCCTGCGGCGCCTGGGCCTGATTGGCGGACGCGGCACATCCGATGAAGATGAGGACTAGACGGCTGTACCTGCTGCTCGTTTCAGCGGCCTTGCTGCTGGCCGGCCTGGCCTGCCGCACGCTGCTGGGCGACCCTGATGAAGGCATCACGCTCAGCCAGGCCACCGAAAGCAATCCGCCCACCGAAGCCGCCCCGCCGGCGCCCGCCTCGCCCACGCCTATCCTGTTGGGCGAGCCCAGCCTGTCCGAGCGGCTCAACGGCCAGGACCTGCCAGACCTCCAATTCGGGCCGGCGGGCAGCAGCCCTTTTGACGGCACGCGCCCCGAACTCAGCGGCGAACCGCGCACCCTGGATACCGAACACTTCCGCGTCCACTACACCGACTCTGGTGGCGACGCTGTTCCAACGGCGGACAACGATGGCAACGGGCATCCCGATTACGTGGAGCATGTTGCCCGCGCGCTGGAGTACTCCTGGTTCGCCGAGATTGAGCATTTCGGCTGGGCGCCCCCGCCTCCGGATGAAGGCCTGGGTGGCGATGATCGCTACGATGTTTATCTGGCCAACATCTTTGATGAGGGCAACGCCGGCTATGTGGAAGGCGACTTCGATGCCGGTTTCTTCGGCGACAACCCGCTGACCAGCGTAGTGGAAGATCGCGCCAGTTCATCCCATATGGTGCTGGATAACGATTACGACGGCTACAACGACAACCCCGCGCCGGGCGTAAGCCTGCTCGATTACATGCGCAGCACCGCCGCTCACGAGTTCGCCCACAGCATCCAGTACGGATACGATGGCGACGAGCCGCATGATTGGCTGTGGGAGGCCACCGCGACCTGGATGCAGGACGAGGTCTTCGACCTGGTCAACGATGGCAACGAAGTCCTGCCGGCAGTCTTCAAATCGCCGGATAGCTGCCAGCTAGCCTACGGGGGCGAAAACCACGCCGAAGACGCCGACCATTGGTATGGCATGTGGATATTTATCCGTTACGTTTCCGAAAACTACGGCCACGCCGCGGTGCGCGAATTGTGGGAAGCCACTGTCGAAGTCGATGGCTACGACGCCTGGGACCTGATGCTGGCACGTTACGGCACCAACCTGGAAACGGTATTCGAGGAATTTGCGGTGGCCATGCTGCTGCGCAATTTTGATGAAGGCGGCGACTATCCGGTGGTGCGCCTGGAAGGCGGCATCGGCTATGAAGACAACTTCAAGCCCGCGGACGGCGTCGGCCAACTGGGCGTTGATTACCTCGAGCTGGACGCGCGCGACCTGCTGGCGATTACACTGACTGGCGACGATATCAGCGGTTTGTTCGTCAGCGTGCTGGATGGGCAAGCGCACATCTATGCCATGCCCGCCGGCCGGGCGAACGTGGACACCTATCAATTTGACCGCAGCTACCTGCTGGTCTTCAATCTGCACCGCGCGGCGCGTGAACGCAATTGCCGCAGCGCCGATTACACCGTTGTGGTGGCGCAGGGCGGGCAGGCCGACAGCCCGATTGAACAGCTGGCGGCACCCAATTTCCTGCCGCCGCGGGTTGAAGGCTTGCGCGAATTTAGCGATTGAATCTCATTCGTTCCATCGAATCGATCATTAATCGCTCTCTCAGGCGTTAAGCCCCATTTCGAGGCCCGAACGATATAATAAGCCGCCTCAAATTTGACTAAGGATGTTGCATGAAGAACCGACGAACAATCACCTTGATTTTGGCCGCCCTGCTCGCCCTGGGCCTCAGCGCCTGCGGCGGCGCAGATGAAGGCGCCTCGGACGCCGTATTGACCGAAGCGGCCGCCATCGCCATCCAGGGCTTGACCCAAACGGCGGAAGCGCGCCCCAGCGCGACCCCAACCCCGACGATTACGCCCACCCCCAGCCCGACCGTCACCTTTACCCCGACGGCCACGCTTGAGGGCGGCGAACCCACCGCGGACACCAGTTCCCAGCAGAACACCAACAACACCGATAATTCCAACGCCGGTGCGCCCTGCTACAAAGCCGCTTTCGAGGGTGACGAAAATATTCCGGACGGCACCTGGTTCTACGTGAACGAATTGTTCACCAAGCGCTGGCGCATCAAGAACGTCGGCTCCTGCACCTGGGATACTGGCATCAATGCCATCTGGGTTGAGGGTGAATTGATGGATG
The DNA here is from genome assembly GCA_900299355.1 of Anaerolineaceae bacterium. GTDB lineage: Bacteria > Chloroflexota > Anaerolineae > Anaerolineales > UBA11579 > OMJR01. The sequence continues at coordinate 15,437 of OMJR01000053.1, read as the reverse complement.
CTAACTCCGTGGTGGCCTTCACCACCGAGCCCGTGCCGCCCAACGGCTATGCGGAAATCCTGATTACCTTCGAGGGGCCCCCGCAGGCCGGCACCTACACCAGTTACTGGATGCTGCGCGCCAGCGACGGCACCATCTTCGGGTTCGGCCCCTATGGCCGCTCCTGGATTTGGGTGACGATCGAAACCATCCCCACGGAATAACCGCTTTCCAATTAAAAAAGCCCGCCAATCCAGGCGGGCTTTTTGTTTTGTCCGGATCGGCGATCCTGTAAAATACGTTTTAAGGAAGCCCACGAATGCCTGATTCGCTACAACTACTTTCGACGCTGCCCCTGAGCGATGAACAAATCGCCGAACTGGAGGCCTTGGATAAGCGCCTAAGCGTGCGTGTGCAAACCCCGGCGCAGGGCGACAGCCTGCCCGACGAAGCCTGGGACAATGTGCGCATCCTCTACACCTCGCAGTTATTGCCGGGCGAGGACCAGGCGCCCGACCTGCGCTGGGTGCAATTCTATTTGGCGGGCATTGACAACCACATCGACCATCCCGTCCTGCAGCGGGACAACCTGACTGCCACCACCTTGAGCGGGGCCAATGCGCCCCAGGTGGCCGAACACGCCCTGTCACTGATGCTGGCGCTGGGCCACAATCTGCCCAGCATGTTCGCCGACCAGTCGCGCAACCACTGGCCCAACCGCCGCCTTGAGCGCTACCAGCCCAGTGAACTACAAGGCAGCATAGTGGGCATTATTGGCTTTGGCAGCATCGGCCGCCATCTGGCGATGCTGCTGCAAAGCTTCGATTGCACTGTGCTGGCCAGCAAGCGCAACCTACTGGACGAAGAATCGCCGGGCTACGGCGCGGTCGAGGATATGCCAATCAACAAAGCATTGGCAGCCCGCTTGTATCCATCCAAAGCGATGAGCGCCATGCTGAAGGAATGCGATTTTGTGGTGGTCGCCACCCCACTGACCCCCGAGACAAAGGGACTGGTAAGCGCGAAAGCCTTTGATGCCATGAAGGAGAGCGCCTTATTGGTCGATGTGTCGCGCGGGGGAGTAACCAATCACGACGCTCTGCTGACGGCGTTGGATAAGGGCCGCCTCGCCGGCGCCGCGCTGGATGTATTCCCCGAAGAACCACTGCCCGCTGATAGTCCCTTATGGGAATTGCCCAACATCATTATTTCGCCGCATGTGGCCGGCCTCAGCCCCCATTATGCGCAACGAGGCTTCGCGCTATTAAAGGAGAACCTGCGGCGCTACCTGAATGACGAGGAGCTCTTCAATCGCGTCGATCCACAACGGGGGTATTAATGGATTCTGGCATCAAAGCCGTCATCTTCGATCTGGGCAACACCCTGATCTACTTCGATGGAGCCTGGCCCGAAGTGATGCAGGCCGCCGATCGGGAATTGCTGCAACATTTGCGTAACCGGGGTTTCGACCTAGACCAGGACGCCTTTACCAGCCGCTTCCGCGCGCAACTGAATGCCTACTATGCCGAACGCGATTCGGAATTCATCGAGCACACCACCGCATATGTATTGCGCAATGTGCTCTCCGATTTCGGTTTCCCTGATCTAGACGACCAGACTCTGCTGCCCGCGCTGGAAAGCCTGTACGCCGTGTCGCAGGCCCATTGGCAGGTGGAAACGGACACCAAGCCGATCCTAAAGGCGCTGCATGAAAGCGGCTACCGGCTGGGGGTGATCTCCAACGCGGCCGACGATCAGGATGTGCAAACCCTAGTGGATAAGGCCGGCGTACGTCCCTACCTGGATTTCGTGCTCAGTTCGGCCGCCTGCGGTATTCGCAAGCCCAACCCGCGCATCTTCCAGATCGGCCTGGACAATTGGTCCTTCAATGCCAACCAGGTAGCGATGGTGGGCGACACGCTGGGTGCCGATATCCTCGGCGCCCAGCACGCCGGGCTTTACAGCATTTGGATTACCCGCCGCGCCGAAGCGCCGGGCAACCGCGATCATGCCGATACGATCCAGCCGGATGCCAGCATCAGCACCCTGGCCGAACTCCCCGGCTTGCTGCTTGCCCGCTGAAGTCCCCTTTCAAATCATCAGAGGAAAGATTAAAAATAGTGAGTGATTCGCTGAATCCGTGGCATAATAGTCCGGATTCTTTGCTGTGCGCTGTATAATCTTTATTCATTTATCCGATGGATTACACGCATTTATTTCTAAGACTGTTCGTGGTGTGCACAACACATCAAGTTAAACAGCAAACTGGCAAACCAATGATTTGGAAGGAGGTGGTTGCGGAAGGATAGTTGAAAACACCCCCCATGTTTCACCCAAAATCCCCTATGTTTACGGAGGAGAAACTGTATGTACCGTAATCGAATCTTGGCATTGCTCGCCCTGTTGCTGGTCGCCAGCCTGGTGTTGAGCGCGTGCCAACCCGCTGCCTCCACGGAGACGGATGCCCCGACGGAAGAAGAGGCTGACACCGAAACTCCGACTGAAGAGGAAGCAGAAGCACCCCGCACCACCCGTGTCGGTGGTTGGCTGGACGAGATTGGCATGAAGGTTGTTGGCGCCGACTCCGCGATCACCCAGATCGCTGCCGGCGACATCGACATCTACACCTCGAACCTGTCCACCCCGCAAGACGTGGAAGCCTCTGACGACGCTGGCCTTGAGCGCTCCTTCCAGTTCGGTATCTACTACGAACTGACTTTCAACCCCTCGGAGTTCTCTGACGGCACTTTCAACCCGTTCGTCAACGCCAACATCCGCAAGGCGATGAATAACCTGGTCGACCGTGACTACCTGAACCAGGAAGTCTACGGTGGCTTGGCCGTACCGAAGTTCTTCTCGTTCGTCTCGGCCTTCCCGGACTATGCCCGCCACGTGGATGTAATCCGCGGCTTGGAAGCTGACCTGTCCTACGATCCGGATCGCGCTACTGCAACCATCACTTCTGAGATGGAAGCCATGGGCGCCGAGATGGTGGACGGCCAGTGGACCTTTGACGGCGATCCCGTCAACATCACGTTCCTGATTCGCACAGACTCCGACGGCACCCGTGTTCCGGTCGGCGACTACGTTGCCAACCAGCTCGAGTCCATCGGCTTCACCGTGACCCGCCAATACGGCACTTCGTCCGAATTGGCCGCCCTCTGGGTGAGTGGTAACGTGGCTGATGGCTTGTGGAACCTGTACACTGGCGCCTGGGGCGTTGGCGGCATCACCCGTGACGATGCTGGCGACTTCCAGTTCTTTGACAGCCCGGACAGCGCCTACGGCTTCACCACGCTGTGGCAGTCCTACGCTGCTCAAATTGACCCGGCCTACCAGGCCCTCGCCAATGATCTGGCGAACTCCGCCTTCTCCACCCTGGAAGAACGCCGTGACATGATCAGCCAGGCTCTGCAGTACAGCGCCGCTCAGTCCACTCGTGTGTGGCTGATCGACGGCCGTGCGTTCAGCCCGTGGCAGCCCAACGTTTCCGTGGCCTTCGACTTGGCCGCTGGCGTTGACATCAACCCGATGACCGCCTTCACCCTGCGTTTCGACGATCAGGAAGGTGGCGTGCTGCAGTGGGGTACCCCGGACCTCTTCGTTGAGCCGGCCAACCCCATCGGCGGTTCCAACTGGACCTACGACAACCAATGGCAACTCCTCACCCGCGACTCTGCGATCCTGCTGAATCCGCACACCGGTATTCCGCTGCCGCAGCGTCTGGAGAGCGCCGAAGTCTACATGACCGAAGGCTATCCTGTCGGCACCACCTATGACTGGGTTTCCCTTGAGTTTGTGGCTGAGAACGCTGTTCCTGAGGATGCCTGGATCAACTGGAATCCGGAGACGGAGACCTTTGTGACCGTGGGTGAACAGCACCCCGAAGGCCTGACCGCCCTCGTGAAGACTGTTGTTCACTACCCGGCCGAACTGTACGATCGCACCTGGCACGATGGCAGCCCGATGACGGCCGCCGACTTCGTGATGCCCGCGATCATGACCTTCGCCACTGGCACCGAGGGCAGCCCGATCTATGACGAAGCTGCCGCTGGTGCTCTGCAAGCGTTCCTGGGCGGCTTCAAGGGTTGGCGCATCACCTCCACCGACCCGCTGACCGTCGAGTACTACACTGACGTGTGGTTCCAAGATGCCGAGTTGATGGCTGGCGCTGGCGCCGCGACCCTGTGGCCGGAATACGGCTACGGCAACGCTGGCTGGCACGCCATCGCCATCTCCAACGCCGCTGAAGCGGCTGGCGAGTTGGCTTACTCTGCCGACAAGGCAGTCGCCAATGAGGTCGAACAGACCAACTACATCGGTGGCCCCAGCCTCGAAGTTCTGGCTAGCCAGGCTCAGGCTCTGGCCGATGCGGGCACGATCCCGTTTGAAGCCACCATGGGCGCTTTCGTCACTGCTGACGAAGCCACCGCTCGCTACAACAACCTGCTCGCTTTCTACGGTGACCACGGTCACTTCTGGGCTGGTGTTGGCCCCTACATTCTGGACCAGGCTTTCCTGGTTGAGAAGACGGCCGTCCTGGTTCACAACCCGGATTACACCGACCTGGCTGACAAGTGGGCTCAGTTCTCCACCCCGAAGATCGCTACGGCTGAGATCGATGGTTCCGCTCGCGTTGACGTGGGCGCTGAAGCCACCTTCGATGTCTATGTGACCTTCGAGGGCGAGGCCTACCCGGCCGACGAAGTATCCGAAGTGAAGTACCTGCTGTACAACGCTGAGGGTGTCCTCGTCGAAACTGGTGAAGCCACGCTGGATATGGATGGTCACTATGTGATCACCCTGAGCAGCGAGACCACCGAAGGCCTGGGCGCCGGCTCCAACAAGCTCGAAGTAGCTGTTGTTGTGATCCCGGCCAGCATTCCGGCCTTCGACACCTTCGACTTCGTAACCGAGTAATCGCGCACGAAATCGAAAGCTCCAAGTAGTAAGCAGGGGCAAGGCCGTTGGCCTTGCCCCTGTTTTTTTACTTTTGATTTCTAATTTTGCGGATTTTGTTTTTTTGGTATCATTCTCTATCACCCCCGTGGTGCCAAGAAGGAGGAAGGAATGAGCGTCGAAATCCAAAGCCCTGGCGTAGGCGCAGAAGCAGAGGCGCCCCAGACCAAGCGGCGTACAGAGAGCACGTTCTCGCGCGTCGCCAAATACACCAGCTATAAGCTGGCAATGTTGTTCCTGACAGTTGTTATTGCTGTCTATCTCACCATTCTGATCGCCAATATGGGCGGTTATGTGGATGAAATCGTGCGTGGTCAAATCCGCGAATTCGTGGGCCAAATGCTGCGCATCGACCCCAATTACCAGCAAATGGATCCGGAAGAGAAAAATGAGTTCTTCCAGACCCAGGTTGAACGCGCCGAAAAACGTTATGGCCTCGATCAGCCCTTTGTTTTACGCAGTTTCCGCTATCTGTGGAATGCGGTTACCCTGGATTTTGGGTACGCCACCCTCATGGCCAGTGATACTGGGTCCAGGCAAGTGAAACTCATTATCCAAGATCGGCTTGCGCCTACCCTGCTGTTAATAGCCACATCCAACCTGATACTGTTTTTTGGCAGTATTGGCCTCGCCCTCTCGCTTTCGCGCGGCTACGGCAGTTTTTGGGACAGGTTTGTGTTGGCTATGTCGCCGACTTCGTCTGCGCCATCCTGGTTTTACGGCATATTCTTCATCCTGATATTTGCTGCGATCCTGCGCTGGTTCCCATTCGGCGGCATGATCGATTCGCCGCCCCCGCGCACCCAGTGGGCCTACATCCTCAATGTGGGCAAACACTTGGTTTTACCGGTTGGCGCGATTATCACCAGCGCTATGTTCGTCAGTATCTACAATTGGCGCACATTCTTCCTGATCTACTCGAGTGAAGACTATGTGGAAATGGCCAAGGCCAAAGGCCTCAGCGCGAATGACGTGCAGAACCGCTACATCCTGCGCCCCACGCTGCCCACGATCATCACAAGCTTTGGCCTGCTGGTTATCACTTTGTGGACAGGCTCAATTCTCACCGAAGCTGTGTTCCATTGGCCCGGGCTGGGACAGACCACGCTAACCGCCATTGGCTTGTACGATACGCCAGTGATTGTTGGCCTCACCATAATTTACGCCTACCTGTTAGCGATCACCGTGTTCCTGCTAGATTTCATCTACGCGCTCGTTGATCCCCGCGTAAAAATTGGCTCGGGTCGATAGGCATACGGAAGATAAGAGGAATACGCCATGCAAAACCTAAAGAAGAACCTGAGAGAATTGCTCAAGTACCCTTCAGCAGTGATCGGTATCGTGCTGATCGTCTTACTCGTCGCCATCTCGGTGGGCACTTTGATTTACATCCCCCGCGACGAGGCAGTGCGCCTCTGGCGTGGCGGCGATCAGGTATGGGGCCAGAATCCCCGCACGGCACCACCCGTTTGGACCAACTGGTTCCGGTCTGAAAAATTGCCCGAAACCATTGTTCGTGACCTGGATACGGAAGGGACCACCGTGGAACGCTCACCGCGCGACATGGGCGAAAATCTGGTCGCAGTTTACACCTTTGAATACACCGCGGATGACTATCCCCAGGACATCCTGCTTAAGTTCACCTCGGACTACACAAATCGTAATCCATTCGTGAGCATTTACTGGATCACCCCTGACGGTCGCGAAATCCGCATGACGGAACAGGGCATCGGTTACAACACCACCTATCGCGCTGTGCAGGACGACGCTTTGGAGCGCCGAGTGGGGGGCTTATCGCCGGAAATTGGCCTGTTCGATGATCCCAACACCGAGGAATTGGATGTTTTAAAAGGCACCTACAAGGTAGTAGTGGATGCGCTTACCTTTGAAGATGACTCGGTCGTTGAAGAAGCTGAACTGATCTTGCATGGCAAGGTGTTTGGCTGGTTTGGCACCGACGTACAACGCCGCGATCTGTCTATTGCCATCCTCTGGGGCACGCCGATTGCACTGGCCTTCGGTCTGACGGCTTCTTTCGGCAGTTCGGTGTTCTCAATGATCTTTGCTGCCATCGGTGTTTGGTTCGGCGGTTGGATTGATGAGGCCATTCAACGTGTGACCGAGATCAGCTTGACGCTGCCCTTCCTCAGCATTCTGATCATGGTCGGCACCTTCTACTCAAAAAGCATCTGGACCATCCTGTGGGTCACGGTATTGCTTACCATCTTTGGCAGTTCCATCAAAACGTATCGGGCGATTTTCCTGCAGGTAAAGGAGTCACCTTATATTGAAGCTGCTCATGCCTATGGTGCCAGCAATACTCGCATCGTTTTCAGCTACCTGATCCCGCGTATGATCCCCCTGCTGATCCCCGGCTTGGTGCTGGGCGTGCCCTCCTACGTGTTCCTGGAGGCCACACTGGCCGCGCTCAGCTTGGGCGACCCGGTGCTGCCTACCTGGGGCAAAGTAATCTACGATGCCCAATCCAATGGCGCCGTGTACAACGGGTTTTATTACTGGATCCTGGAGCCGGCCGTGTTGCTGGTGCTTACGGGTCTGGCTTTTGCCATGGTTGGCTTCTCACTCGACCGCATCTTCAACCCCAGATTGAGAGACGTCTGATACATGGCAAACAACAACACACTCCTCAACGTAGAAGATCTTCAGCTCTACTTCCGCACCGGCAAAGGCACGTTGCAGGCGGTAGATCATGTGGACTTCAAACTTGCCAAGAATGAGGCGGTCGTAGTAATTGGCGAATCCGGCTGCGGCAAAAGCTCGCTTGCCAAGGCTATACTGCGTCTTCTGCCGCGCAATGTGGACACGTACGAGGGCACGTTAGAACTCGATGGTGTCGACATTCTGCACATGGAAGAAGAAAAGTTCCGCAAAGATGTTCGCTGGATGAAAATGTCCATGGTGCCGCAGGCGGCGATGAACTCGCTCAACCCCGTGCTACGTGTGGGCGATCAAGTGGCCGAACCGCTGATCATCCACCTGGGTATGGAAAAAGACGACGCAATCGAACGCGCCAAGGAAATGTTCAAGCGCGTCGGCGTACCGGCCGATTTTGTGAATCGTTACGCCTTCGAGCTAAGCGGCGGTATGCGCCAACGTGTGGCGATTGCCATGGCTTTGATCACCGACCCCGAGGTCGTCATTATGGACGAGCCTACCTCGGCGTTGGACGTGCTTACCCAAGCCAATATCATGAATTTGCTGAAACGCATCAAACAGGAAACTGATGCAAGCTACATGCTGATCACTCACGACATCGCTACCTCCAGCGAAATTGCCGACCGCGTGATCGTGATGTACGCTGGACAAATCGTAGAATCCTGTGATGCGCGCCGCTTCTTTGAAGCGCCGCTTCACCCTTACTCCCAAAAACTGATGGCCAGTGTGCCGCGCATCCGCGAAACCGTGGAACCGGAATTTATCACCGGGCAACCCCCGAGCCTGATCAATCCGCCCACCGGCTGCCGCTTTGCAGCCCGTTGCCCGCAACGCTTTGGTAAGTGTGACGAGGATCCCCCAATCTATGAGTTTGATAACCGCCAGGTGAAGTGCTGGTTGTATGAAGAAGAAGCAAAGGTGAAAGCATGACGATGGATAAAACAACCGCCAAAAAATCTGCTGGCGGCAAATCCAAGATGGATGGAAAAGAAACCTTACTCTCCATTCAGGATTTGCGGGTTTGGTTTGAATTGCGCCGCTTTGGTTTTGGGCGTGCGGGCCATGTGCGCGCTGTCGATGGTGTAAACCTTGATCTGAAACAAGGCGAGGCGATCGCCATCGTGGGCGAAAGTGGCTGCGGCAAATCCAGCCTGATGAAAACAATCCTGGGTATCAACGAGATCACCGAAGGCAAAATCACCTTTGAGGGCCGCAACCTGGCCGATATGAGCAAAAGTGAACTCGACTGGTATCGTTCGCAGGTCGGCTATGTACAGCAGGACCCGTTCGGCGCGCTCGCGCCCTTTATGACGATTGAACGCATCCTGGAAGAACCCTTGATCATCCACGGTGTGAAGAGCAAACAAGAACGCATGCGCCGCATCCTCAAGGTGATGGAAGAGGTTAAGCTCACCCCGCCCGAGGATTTGCTGGACAAATATCCCCACATGATCAGTGGCGGCCAGCAGCAGCGCGTCGTGATCGCTCGCGCCATGATCCTGGAACCCAAGCTAATCGTGGCTGACGAACCCGTCTCGATGCTGGATGCTTCCGTGCGCGTGGAAATCCTGCGCCTGTTGCGCGGCCTTCAGGAAACCCATAACCTGGCAGTCATCTATATCACTCACGATCTTTCAACGGTGCGGTATTTCTCCGAACGGATTTTTGTGATGTACGCCGGCAAACTGGTTGAGAAGGCCCAGGTAGACGAGCTGCTCGAATCGCCAAAACATCCCTACACATTGGCGCTGCTCGCGGCCACTTCGGACCCCGACGCCGACAACGCATTGGAGATAAAGGAAGTGCCGCCTGGTGAACCGCCCAGCCTTGTAAACCCGCCATCTGGTTGCCGCTTCCACCCGCGCTGCCCTTACTTCATGGAAAACGTCTGCGAAGTTGAGGTGCCGCCCGAATTTGAACCAGAACCACAGCATTTCGCTGCCTGCTTCCTGTTCGATCCGGAGATTGATGCCCCCGCTCCTTAGACTTTCTGGCCAACAGATCATCTTGATTGGCTTAGTGATGGTGCTATTCGGGTTTGTCATGCCATGGCTGATGGTGCTGGGCATCGTCGAATCCACGATCCTCTTGGGTTTGTTCACCTACGCGGTGTCCACCGCCGGATTGTTGTTGGGCGTGATCGGGGCCGCAATGTGGAGTTTGGACAAAAAGGTAAAAGACGAGGATAAAGACAAAAAGAGAGACAGCATCAAGTACTTTAACTACGACGACAAGAAATAAAAAAACGCCGGCGGCTGCCGGCGTTTTTTTTGTTTACCCCAGAGCTTCTTCTAGCTTTGCTCGGATGTTCAGATAAGATTGATAACGTTCGAAATTCACAGCCCCGGCCTCCACAGCGGCTAAGATAGCACAGCCCGGCTCCTGGATGTGGGTGCAGCCGCGGTATTTGCATTGCGGAACCCGCTCCGCCATTTCGGGAAAGTAACCATCCAGTTCTTCGGGCTCAATATCGGAGAGCGCCAGTGCCTTCAGCCCGGGTGTATCGGCCACATAGCCACCGGCCTGCAACGGAAACATGACGCGTTCCACCGTGGTGTGGCTGCCCTTGCGCGTTTTCTCGCGCACCTCAGCCACACGTAATCCCAACTCCGGTTCAATGTGGTTCAGCAAGCTGGTCTTACCAACCCCCGAGGCGCCAGCCAAAACGGTGATTTTGCCAGCCATCTCCTTGTGTAAATCCTTTACCCCCCAGCCCTTGTTAGCCGATGTGTAGAAAACCGGGTAGCCAATGTCGGCATAGTGCCCAAACATCTCTTTGGCCTGCTTTTTGCCCAACAAATCCACTTTGCTGACCACGATTGCGGCGGGCAGCTGCTGCTGTTCTGCTATCACGAGAAAGCGATCCAACATACCAAAACGCGGCGCGGGGTCAGCACAGGCGAAGACGAAGAAAACCTGGTCTGGATTGGCAACGATTACTTGTTCGTAGTTGCCGCCGCGCCCCGGCGCCTGCCGCAACAGGGCGCGCTGCCGTTCCTCGACGGCCTCAATCATCGGCGGTTCGCCATCTCCGCCCTCGGAAACCTGTACCCAGTCCCCCAGCGCCACGATATCGCCTTCGGCGCGCCCATGCTTCAGGCGGCCGCGCAACTGGGCCTGCAACTCGGCCCCTTGCTCTGTCTTAACGATGTAGAAACCGGATTGGGAACGGATAACCAGGCCACGCAGCGTTTTCATTAACTCCGCTTAGTTGAGGGGGTCAAGCAGCAGCTGGCCAGTGGCTTCGTCCGTGCTGTCTTCAGGCGTATCTTCGAAATAGGCCGGATTAAGCACGCCAAAGGAGCTTTCCCATGGATACAGCGGGCCGGCATTGCCGAAGAAATAATAACTGGCTACGCGGCGGAACATGGGTGCGGCGAATTCGGAACCGTCACCAATGTTTTCGACCAACACGGCTATAGCAATATCGGGCAGATCCTCTCGGTTGGCGTCAGTGTAGCCGATAAACCACCCATGCGGATCCAGGCCCTCCACGCTAGCGGTGCCGGTTTTCCCGTACACCGGCACGCTGAAGTTAAGGAAGCGATTGTAGGCCGTGCCACGCGGGTCGTTGACCACCATGCGCATGGCGGTCTGAATAATCGTCAGGTTTTCCGGGCTAACCGGCAATTGGCCAGTGGCCGTTAGCTCAAAATTCAAAATCGCCTGGCCGTTGATGTTCTCGACGCGGTCGATCAAATAGGGTTGATAGAGTGTGCCCCCGTTACCCATAGCCGCCGCGTATACGGCCGCCTGCAACGGTGTGACTAGGGTGGTGTGTTGGCCGATTGATTGCTGCACCGCCTCCAACCGGCCCACCGTGGGATCGCCGTTGGGATCCTCTATCTGGCCGGCTTCCTCGCCCAATGAGAGCAGTCCCGTGGGGCTGCCCAGGCCGAAGCCGCGGGCCATATCGGCGATCGCGGTCTGATACTCGTTGTCATAGAGCGCCAAACCAATCTCGTAAAACCAGGGATTGCAGGAGCGCATCAAGCCTTCCTGCAGGTCCAGCGGGCCGCTGGCGGGCAGTTCCTTTGCCAGGCGCCAGTCTTCCAACTCAATGCCGGGAAGGCCGTTCCAGGTCAGCTGGCAATCCAGCACCGAGTCCGCCTGATACAGGCCGGTCTCGAGTGCGGCGGCCATCGAGATCACCTTGAAAATCGAACCGGGCGGATACTGGCCCTGGGTGGCCCGGTTGAAGAAACGCCGCGCATCATCCGGGAAGTAGCTGTTCCAATCTTCGTTGAAGTTGTTGAAATCAGCCCAATTAGGGTTAAAGGCCGGGCTGGAGGCCATCGCCAATATACGGCCCGTATCGCGTTCCAGCACCACGATAGCGCCGTTGAAATCCTTGATCGCCTCCTGGGCGCGGGCCTGCAAGTCAGCATCCAGTGTGGTGTAAATCGAATCGGGCGCCTGGGCCTGGGCGGTAGCCAGTTGGGTCACCACCTGGCCCTGGGGATTGAGCACGTAAAGAATGCCGCCACGCGTTCCGGCCAGATATTCCTCGCCCCAGGCTTCGACACCCTGGCGACCGATGCGGTCGTCACTCTGGTAGCCACGAGGGATGTAGTCATCCACTTCTTCGGCCGGGATCGCCCCGACGTAGCCCAGGCTGTGGGGCGCTGCGCCGCCATCAAAATAGAAGCGCGTATCGTAATAGGAATAGCGGATGCCGCTGAAGCCGCTGACCGCATCGAAAACGGCGTTGAAGGCATCCGCACTGACCTCGCCCAGGGCTACATAATCTCCGCTGGGCGTAAAGTCCTCATCAATAAAGACCAGGTCTTCCAGTTGGTCGATGGTCAAACCGGTGAGGCGCGCCATCTGGGACAGAAAACCGGGCCATTCATCTTCGAGCATCAGGTACGGATAAACACCAATAGCTACGGCTTCAGTGGAGGCTGCCATCGTATCGCCATCATTGTCGTAAATGTTGCCGCGCCCAGGTTCAAAGCGCTCCATGCTGAGCGTGTTTCCGCCGGCCAACTCCGGCAGGATCAAGGTATCGTCCCAGGCGATCTTCCATTCGCCATTTTCCAGGCTGAGATTGGCGGTCGTATCGCGCGGGATGGCGCCGACAATGGCCGAATGCAGGGTGGCCCGGTATGCCACCTGCCCCGTGGACGCCGTGGTATAGGTTTGCAGGATGTTGTAATCGACCTGGAAGAGGTTGGCGGCCTGCTCCACATGGGTGTAGCGCGCAATGAAATCGTCCTGGCTGATCGAATCACGGCTTAGCGTCGTGAGCATGGCATACATGCCGGCATAGTCGCCTTCGTTCCAGGCATCCAGGTAAGCTTTTATCGCATCCTCGACCACCGAAACCGCGCTTTGGGTAATCCCCGGATCGGGTAAGCCGGTCGGTTCGGCAGGTGTGCCCTGGCTCTGCCCACAAGCAGAGAGCACAAAAGCAAACACCAGGAGGAGCGAAAGCGTCTTTTTTATCGGTTCCATTGCAAGATTATCTCCTGAACAGGGCAATCGTACCCCAGATGGCGTTGACAGGCATCCTCAATCTCGACGTCAAATTCCATTCCCATTTCAGCAAGATTGCGCTGCAGGTGGCATAGCGGCAAACCCATCACGTTGGCAAAGCAATCCGCAAAATCGCCAACCAGCTGGAATTGCTCGTTCTGAATGGCGTAGCCGCCGGCTTTATCAAAGGGATCCCCACTGGCGACATAGTCCTTAATCTGATTATCAGAGAGCGACCGCATCGGCACCGGGCTTTCCGCCAGATCGCTGCGCATCACATCGCTGGCCGTGTCATAGATCGCGATCCCGGTGAATACCTGGTGGGTTTCCCCGGCCAGCTCAGCCAACATATTATGCGCTTCGGCATCATCCGCGGGCTTGCCCAGAATGCGGCCCCGGTGGACGACGGTGGTATCCGCGGCCAGCACCACGGCGGGTTGGCTCAGAATGGCGCCCACGGCGCGGGCTTTGGCCTCGGCTAGGCGCAGCACGTAATCGGAGGGCGCCTCACCCTCCAGGGGCGTCTCATCCAAATCAGCGCTGTGCACTTCAAAGGGGATGCCGCCTAGGCTCAACAATTCATGCCGGCGCGGGGATTGGGAAGCCAGGATCAAGTTCGTCGGTGTGCTCAATGGGACTCAATGTCGTGTTTGATTGGCCGAAATTTTAGCATAGGCAAATGAGCGTGAATTTAGCGTGCGAGCCGTTGTACAATGCAGCCAGCACTTATCCAGACATGTAGACAGGAGCCCCATGCAAGCCCTTAGAGACCGCATCGAAGCCGAAGGCCAGAACCTGGGCGGCGGCATCCTCAAAGTAGACGGTTTTATCAACCACCAGGTGGACCCCCAACTCATGCAGGCTTGCGGCCAAGCCTTTGCCGAGGCATTCAAAGCGGTCGGCGCGACCAAGATCCTCACCGCCGAAATTTCCGGCATCGCCCCAGCGGTAATGACCGGCTTGCATCTGGAACTACCGGTGGTCTATGCCCGTAAAACCAAGCCGATTACCATGCCGGATCAGGTGCTGCTCACCCTGGCCCCTTCTCACACCAAGGGTCGCATGGTGGAATTGATCGTGTCGCCGGAATACCTTTCGGGCGGAGGAAAGGTACTGATTATTGATGACTTCCTGGCCAGCGGGGCCACGATCCGTGGCCTGGTGCAGCTGGTGCATACCGCCGGTTCGGATGTGGTCGGCATCGGCACCCTGGTCGAAAAGACGTTCGAGGGTGGCCGCAAAGTGCTGGAAAATCTCAATATCCCGGTTGTCTCGCTGGTCGCAATCCATAGCATGGAAGGCGACGAGATCGTTTTCGCCTAGCCGTGATCGCAATCCTCGATTTTGGCTCACAGTATTCGCAACTGATCGCACGCCGCTTGCGCGAGGCCAACGTGTACTGCCAGCTCTACGGCTGGGATACGCCCGGCGAAGAGGTGCTGGCGGCCGCCCCACGCGGTTTCGTGCTCTCCGGCGGACCGGCGTCCGTGTACGCCGACGGCGCTCCGCAATTGCCCGCCTACGTGCTGGAGAGCGGACAGCCGGTGCTGGGTATCTGCTACGGCATGCAGGCGCTGACGCACGCCCTGGGCGGCCGCGTAGCCCCCAGCAGCGAGCGCGAGTACGGCCCCGCTACGCTGCGCACCCTGGCGGGTAACCCGCTGCTGGGGAGTGCCCAGCAGGATGTGTGGATGTCACATGGCGACCGCATCGAGCAGGCGCCGGCCGGCTTCCAGGCGATCGCGGCCAGCGACAACGCGCCCATCGCGGCCATGGCCCACATGGAGCGTAGCCTGTACGGCCTGCAATTCCATCCCGAAGTCAATCACACGCCCCGGGGCGCGGCGATGCTGCGCGCCTTCGCGGTAGATATTTGCGGGGCGCCGCAGGATTGGACCCCTGCTTCCATTGTGGACCAGGCTGTGGCTGACATCCGCGCCCAGGTCGGCGATCAACCAGTGCTGACCGCGATCAGTGGCGGCGTGGATTCCAGCGTGGCCAGCGCGCTGGTGCACCGCGCGGTTGGTGACCAGTTAGTAGCGTTGTTTGTGGACCACGGCCTGCTGCGCCAAGGCGAACGGCAGCAGGTGGTTAGCAGTCTGCATAAAGGGCTGGGTATCGAATTGGTGGTCGTGGATGCGGCTGAGGAGTTCATGGACGCGCTGAAGGGCGTGGAAGACCCCGAGCAGAAGCGGATCATGATCGGCGAACGCTTCATCCGCCTGTTTGAGGCGCAGGCCAAGGCGTTGGGCCAGCCACGCTTCCTGGTGCAAGGCACTATTTACCCGGATGTGATCGAATCGCGCGGCCCGGAGCGCCAGCACGCCCAACGCATCAAGAGCCAC
>OMJR01000052.1 GCA_900299355.1 Anaerolineaceae bacterium | reverse complement strand
GGCGCCGCCGCCCTCGGCGTTGTGCTTTGGCGCACCGGTCGCTGGCCGCAGCTTTCCCGGTCGCAGTGGGTGCAATCCTGCTGGTTGGCGCGCTGGGCTACGGGTCATCCCTCGGCCTGCAGTTCCCGGCACGCGCCTATCCACCGCGGCCAATGGGGCCGTGATCACGACCGCCACGCCGGCCTTTGTGTACCTGTTTGCTTACTTTATCCTCGGTGAGCGCGTCGGCCCCAAGCGGCTGGCCGCCTTGCTTATGGCCACCCTGGGGGTGATGCTGGTGGTTGATCCGGCCAACGCGCGCCTGGATGCCGACCTGTGGCGCGGCAACCTGCTGCTGGTCGGCGCCGCCCTCACTTGGGCCTTGTACTCAGTACTGGTGCGCCGCGGCGCGCAGGGCGTTGGGGCGCTACCCTTCACATTCGTCGCCTAGCTGGGCGGCCTGCCAGTAGCGCTGCCCGCGGGCGCTTGGGAGTTGTCCCAAGTTGGTATTCCCCAACTCGGTTTTTTGCTCTGGTTGGGTGTGCTCTATCTGGGCCTGGTGTCCACTGCGCTGGCGGCCTACCTCTGGAATTATGCCTTCGAGCATCTGGAGGCCGGGGTGGCTTCCCTGACATTCTTTGGCCAGCCCCTGGTTGGCGCGGCTCTCGGGGCCTTGTTGCTGGGCGAACAGCTTTAGGCCGTATTCATGCTTGGTGGGGCGCTGATCCTGCTTGGATTGTGGCTGGCCGCTCGCCACGAATGATAAGATTAGCCAATACCCCCGAGAACAAGTGAGGTCTATGTGCTGACAGGCTTGCTCCGTTTCGTTGCTGCCATCCTGCTCTTTGCGGTTGTGATCACCCTGCCGCTTTCTTTGCTGGCCCGCGATGTTGGCCAATTGGTCTTCGATGCCGATACGATCAAATCCCTGGTGTCCGAAAACTTACTGGCGCCTGAGTTTGTGGCGCGGGTGGCCGAGAACGTCACCGTGTCTGCGTTGAGCTCGTCTGCGGATGATAGCGAAACGGGAGCCTCCGAGCCTGGTGACGAAGAAGGCCTGGACGTCAGCCTAATGACCGAGGCATTGGGCCATTTGAGTGACGACGAATGGGTCGAGATCTCCACATTGATTGCTCCACAGGATTTGGTCAGGGAAACCGCAGACGGCCTGGTGGATGGCTATATCGCCTGGCTGGATAGCGATGCGGGCTTCCCCGAAATTCAATTTGAGTTGGCCCCCTGGAAAGCCAATCTGCAGGCCAATGCCACCAGTGTGGTCGCGATCCTGCTAGATGCCCTGCCGGCTTGTACCGCAGAAGAGATAGCGGCTCAAGCCTTGGCTGGCCTGCAGGAGGGTGAGAGTTTGGGCGAGGTGCTGACCCCCGTCTGTCGCCCGCCCGAGCCGCTGTACCGCACCATGCTGGGTGGCGCGGATCGCATGATTAGCGGCATGAACGCCCGCATGCCGGATCGCGTGGATACCGCGATGTTGGGGGAAGACAGCACCCCCGAAGAACTAGTGCTATTGAAGGAGAATCTGCAACGAACGCGCTTGATTTTGAACTGGGGATGGCTGCTGGTGCTGGCCGTGGGCGCCCTGGCGGTTTGGATGGCTGCGCGCAGCCTGCCGGGGGCCTTGCGCCGCGCTGGCTGGCCGCTGCTGTTTGCCGGGGCGATCACCCTGTTGATCGGCGGCTTGATTCAATTCGCGGCCTCCGGCGGCCTGGAGAGTTTGTTTACCCGCATCTTCGCTGATGGCCCAGTGGCGATTGCCGCCCTGGGCACGGCGGTGATTGCCGGCGTTTTCCCACTGGTGGCCCAGCCCATGCTGATCCAGGGCGCCGTACTGGCTGCCGTCGGCTTGGGCGCCGTGATCGCCGCGCCGCGTTTGGCGGCTATCCAAAAGGATGAATTCCTGGAATTGAAAAAGGGATACTAACTATAACAAGAAAATGGAGCCTCAGGCTCCATTTTCGTTTTAAGCAATCTGGCCGACTGTGTACAGCATCGCCAGGTTGGGCGGGCGCATGGCGCCAATCGGGTAGCCCGAGATCATCACCACTTGCTGGCCGGGCTTGATTGTCGTGTGCCACAGCGCGGCTGACTCGAGGCTGGCCAGCATCTCGTCGACGGAATGCGACAGCTCGACCTGCAGCGGTTCCACGCCCCAGTAGAGCGCCATACGGTTGAAGGTGCGCGGCTCCGGCGTAAGGGCGTAGATGGGCACCCGTGGGCTGGCCTTGGACATCAGGCGCGCCGTGCGGCCTGACTGCGTAAAGAGCGCGATGGCGGCCACGTTCACGTCGTGGGCCAGCTCGCGCGCCGCGCGGGTGATCGACATCGCATCGTCACGCGTGTTCATCGCTTCGCTGCCTTCCCAATGGCCCCAGGTCTTCATGTTGCCCTCGGCTTCTTCCACGATGGCATCCATCATCGCCACTGCGGCCACCGGGTACTTGCCCGCGGCGGTTTCACCCGAAAGCATCACTGCGTCGGTGCCGTCCAGCACCGCGTTGGCCACGTCCAAGGCCTC
>OMJR01000051.1 GCA_900299355.1 Anaerolineaceae bacterium | reverse complement strand
GAGCGCAGCGCCAAAGTGGCGATATTAGGCCAAGGTTATGTCGGTTTGCCCCTGGCAGTGGTCTTTGCCGAGGCCGGTTTTGAGGTCACCGGCATCGACCCCGACACCCGCAAGGTAGACGCGATCAACGCCGGCGAATCCTTTATTGGCGATGTGCCCAGCGAAGATCTGGCCCGCCTGGTAAAGGCTGGCAAACTCAAAGCCGCCAGCGATTTCAGCCGCTTGGCCGAGATGGACGCGGTCAGCATCTGTGTGCCCACCCCCTTGCGCAAGACCGGCGACCCGGACCTCTCCTTCATTCTGGCCACCGCCGAGGAGTTGGCCGCCCACCTGCACCCCGGCATGGTCATCGTCCTCGAGTCGACTACCTATCCCGGCACCACCCGCGAACTGGTGCTGGATAAGCTCACCGAGAACAGCGACTTGAAAGCCGGCGAGGATTTCTTCCTGGCCTTCTCCCCCGAGCGCGTGGATCCCGGCCGCACGGATTGGACCACGATCAATATGCCCAAAGTGATCGGTGGCATCACCGCCGCCTGTGGGCAGGTTGCCGCGCACTGGTACGACCAGGCGCTGGAAACCGTGGTGCCGGTCAGCTCCACCGAAGTGGCCGAAATGGCCAAGCTGCTCGAAAACACCTTCCGCATGGTCAACATCGGCCTGGTCAACGAGATGGCCGTGATGTGCCAGCGCCTCGGTATCGACGTGTGGGAAGTGATTGACGCCGCGGCCACCAAGCCTTTCGGCTTCATGAAGTTCACCCCCGGCCCTGGCCTGGGCGGCCATTGCATCCCGATTGACCCGCTCTATCTGTCCTGGAAGCTCAAATCGCTGAATTACAACGCCCGCTTTATCGAGCTGGCTTCCGAGATCAACACCAACATGCCCCGCTACGTGGTCGACCGCGCCCAGCAGGCGCTCAACGAGCACGCCAAACCGCTCAACGGCAGCCACATTCTGGTGCTCGGCGCGGCCTATAAGCCCGATATTGACGATCTGCGCGAATCGCCCGCTCTGGACGTGATTGGCCTGCTGCAGCAGAAAAAGGCCGCGGTCAGCTATCACGACCCTTACATCCCGCGCGTGGAGCACGAAGACTGGGCCCTGGATAGCGTGGCCGACCTGGACAAGGCCGTCAAAGCCGCCGATCTGGTGATCGTGGTTACCGACCATTCCGATTACGATTACGCCGCCTTGCTCAAACAGGCCAAACTGGTCTTGGATACCCGCAATGCGTTCGGCAAGCAGGGCCTCAACGACGCCAAGGTGGTACGGCTCTAAATGGCGCGCTACCTGGTTACCGGTGCCGCCGGCTTCATCGGCGCCCGCGTCAGCGAATTCCTGATGGCCGACGGCCACCAGGTGCTGGGCGTGGACGACATGAACGCCAGCTACGACGTGCGCATGAAGGACCACCGCCTGGAAAAACTCCGGGCCAACCAAGCCTTCGAATTCCATAAGCTGGATATTGCCGGTAAGGAAGCCGTCTTCGCCCTCGAAGGCGACTTCGATGCAGTCTTCAACCTGGCCGCCCGCGCCGGGGTACGCGACAGTGTCGCCGATCCCTGGGTCTACCTGGAAGCCAATATGCTCGGCACGCTCAACCTGCTCGACCTCTGCCGCCAGCGCGCGATCCCCAAATTCATCCTGGCCTCCACCTCCAGCATTTACGGCGACGACGCGCCTCTGCCGACCCCCGAAGAGGCCGACAGCAGCCATCCGCTGCAACCCTATGCCGCCACCAAGAAGGGCGCCGAGGCCATGTGCCACGCCTACCATTACCTGCACGGCATTGATGTCACCATCGTGCGCTACTTCACCGTCTACGGCCCGGCGGGCCGCCCCAACATGTCCATGTTCCGCTTTGCGCGCTGGATCGCCGAGGGCGTGCCCGTGCAGGTCTACGGTGACGGCGAGCAGACCCGCGGCTTCACCTACATCGATGACATCGCCCGCGGCACGATCCTGGCCCTCAAGAATGTCGGCTTTGAGGTCATCAATCTCGGCGGCCACGAAACGATCAGTATCAACGAGTTGATCAAGCTGATCGAAACCGAAGTCGGCGAGCAGGCCATCATTGAGCATGGCCCGCCCGCCAAGGCCGATATGCAAGCCAACCAGGCTGATGTCAGCAAGGCCGGTGCGCTGCTGGGTTGGGAGCCGCAGGTGCCGCTCAAGGAAGGCATCGCCCGCATGGTGGCCTGGTACCTGGCCGAACGCGACTGGGCCAGCCAGATTTCCGTAGACTAAGCCCATGTTTAAAACCGCCTTCGAGCGCTTACAACAACTCTACTTGCGCGTCTTCGATACGGAGTTCATCCGCCGCATCGTGCGCAACTCCAGCTATTTGGTCAGCGCCACAGTGGTGGTGGCCGCGATCGGCTTTTTCCAGGCCAGCTTCCAATTCCGCGTGCTGGGCGTCGCCGGGGTGGGCCTCTTCGGCGTCCTGGCCACTTTCACTAACGTACTCAACCGGCTGACCGCCTTCCGCATTGATGAAATGGTGGTGCGCTACGTGCGCCTCTACACCCAGCGCGGGCAGCACGACAAGGCCGCCGCTACCTACAAGATGGCCGCCCTGCTCGAATCGCTGGGCGCTATCGCCGCCTTTCTGCTGATCCTGTGGCTGGCGCCCCTCGGCGTCGAAATTTTCTCGGATCAATCCGGCACCGAGCAGTGGTTCATTTTGTATGGCACGCTGGTGCTGATCAATCTCTTTTACGACAGCTCGGATGGCCTGCTACAGGTCTTCGATCGCTTCGACGCCAAATCCGTGATCGACGTCTCCCAGAGCGTGCTGCGCTTCGGGTTGACCGTTCTGGTCTTCTATACCGGCGGCGGCCTGCGCGAAATCATTTTGGCCGAACTGGCCGGGCGGATGCTGCGCGCCGGCGGCATTATGACCATGGCGCTCTACACCGCCCGCCAGCGCTGGGGCCGCGGCTGGTGGCGCGCCCCCTTCAGTGTGCTGCAGGAGGATCGGCGCAGCTTGCTGACCTTTGCCTTTAGCACCAATGCCAGCGCCACGATCAGCCTGATCGCCAAGGACAGCGAAGGGTTGTGGGTCAATGGCTTCCTCGGCAACGTGGCCGGCGGCCTCTACAGCACCGCCCTAGGCTTGATTGGCCTGCTGCAAATCCCGATTAGCCCGCTGCCCTCCACCACCTATCCGGAACTGTCGCGGGCGGTGGCGGATAACGATTGGTCCAGTGTGCGCCATGTGTTGAAGCGCGGTTCGCAATTGGCCTCGGTCTATTCCTTCCCCGTCATGCTAATCCTGCTGGTCTTTGGCCGCCAAATCATCACCCTGTGGGCCGGACCCGACTTTGTGGACGCCTACGCGCCGCTGGTTATCCTGGTGCTGGGCTACACCTTCGTGAACATCCTCTATTGGAACCGCGCCGCCCTGTTGGCCTTCAATCGTCCGGTCTATCCAACAATCATCAACTTCATTGGCATGCTGCTCAAGGTCGGCGCGATTCTGCTGATTGGCGGCTCATTGGGCGCAACCGGCTTCGCCGCCTTGTTGGCCGGTTACTACGTCTTCACCGTCGGCCTGGCCGCCCTGCGCGTGCGCCGCGATGTGCGCGAACACCTGGCGGCCCCGGCTTAGCGCTATGCGGATTGCCCTGGTCGCCCCCGGCTCCATTCCTGCCCCCACCGCCAACAGCATCCAAACCATGAAGATGGCCCAGGCCTTCACCGCCCTGGGCCACGACCTGCGCCTCTACGCGCCCGGCGAGGACCCGCAAGTCGCCTGGGGGCAGCTGGCCCAGCAATATGGCCTGCGGCACGAATTCCCGATTAAGTGGCTGCCGCGCCGCCGCTTCCTGCGCGGCTACGATTACGGCCGCGCCACGGTGCTGGATGCCAAAGCCTGGGGCGCCGATTTGGTCTACACCCGTAACCCGCAGGCCGCCGCCTTTGGCGCCCAACGCCGCCTGCCCACCATCCTGGAAATGCACGACCTGCCGCATGGCCGCGGCGGGCCACGCTTGTTGGACGTCTTCGCCGATGGTCCCGGCGCGCGCAAATTGGTCGCCATCACCCAGGCGCTGGCCGATGCCCTGCGCCAACGCATCCGCCTGCCGGATAAGCTGCTAATCCAGGTCGCCCCCGATGGCGTGGACCTGGAACGCTATGCCGACCTGCCCACCCCAACCGCCGCGCGCCAGCAGCTCGGCCTGCCGGACACCTTCACCGCCGGCTACACGGGCAGCCTGTATGCCGGGCGTGGGATTGAGCTGCTTCTGGAGCTGGCCGCCCACCTGCCCGAGATACACTTCCTCATCGCCGGCGGCCGCGAAGATGACTTGGCGCGTGTGCGTCACCAAGCGTCGGCCCTCAACAATGTGACACTAACCGGTTTCGTGCCCAACGCCGACTTGCCGCTCTACCAGGCCGCCAGCGATGTACTCCTGGCGCCCTACCAGCAGCAGGTCTCCGCCTCCTCGGGCGGCAATATCGCCGCTTTCCTTAGCCCGATGAAGCTCTTCGAATACCTGGCCAGCGGGCGCCCCATCCTGGCCAGCCAGTTACCGGCCTTGCGTGAAGTGCTCAACGAGCAGAACGCCACCTTGTTGCCTGGTGACGATGCCGCCGCCTGGGCCGCCGCGCTGCACGCGCTGGCCGCCGAACCGGCTCAGCGCGAGCGCCTGTCCAGCGCCGCCCGCCACAGCGCCCAGGCCTACAGTTGGCAGGCCCGCGCCGCCGCCATCCTGGATGGCTTGGGTTGACCGCAACGAGCCCCACGATATAATTCAGCCGCCCAATCAGGAGAGACATGCCCAAAGCACTAATTACCGGAATCAACGGCCAGGATGGCTCTTATTTAGCTGAATTTCTGCTGGAGCACGACTACGAAGTGGTCGGCATGGCCCGCCGTTCCAGCACCGATACCATGGGCCGCATTGCCCATATCGCCGACCAGCTTGAATTGGTGCAGGGCGACCTGCTCGACCAAAGCTCGGTCAACGCCCTGATTGACCAGCACCAGCCCGATGAGGTCTACAACCTGGCGGCGCAGTCCTTCGTGCCCACTTCCTGGAGCCAACCGGTGCTCACCGGCGAGGTCACCGGGCTGGGTGTCACCCGCCTGCTGGAAGCCATCCGCTACGTCAAGCCGGATACGCGCTTCTACCAGGCCTCCTCCAGCGAGATGTTTGGCAAGGTGCAGGAGGAACGCCAATCGGAGACCACTCCCTTCTGGCCGCGCAGCCCCTACGGCGTCGCCAAGGTCTATGGACATTGGATTACGGTCAACTACCGCGAATCGCATAACCTCTTCGCCGTCTCCGGCATGCTCTTCAACCACGAAAGCCCGCGCCGCGGCCTGGAATTCGTCACCCGCAAAATCAGCCAGCATGTGGCCCAAATCAAGCTCGGCCTGACCGATAAGCTGCCCCTCGGCAACCTGGATGCGCAGCGCGATTGGGGCTTTGCCGGCGATTACGTCAAAGCCATGTGGATGATGTTGCAGCAAAAGGAAGCCGACGATTTCGTGATTGGCACCGGCGAAACCCATTCGGTGCGCGAATTCTGCGAAATTGCCTTCAGCCATGTCGACCTCGATTATGAAGAATTCGTGGTGCGCGACGAGCGTTTCTACCGACCCGCCGAAGTGGACGTGTTGCTGGCCAACCCGGATAAAGCCGGGCGGGTATTGGGTTGGGAGCCGCAGGTTGATTTCAACAGCCTGGTGACCATGATGGTCGATGCCGATTTGGAACTGCTGCGCAAAGAGCACGGCCTATGATGCAGCGCATCCAGGATTGGCGGCAGCGCGCCGAGCCCTGGCTGGCGGAGGCCCTGGCATTGGCCGGGGCCTTTGTGTTTGCCCTGCAATTGCGCACCTACGCGCTGACCCAGCTATCTGTATTAGATGAAGGCGCCTACGTGCTAAAGGGCTATTGGTTCATGACCGGGCAGTACACGCCCTATCAGGACTTCGGCCCGCTCACCAACCACATGCCATTGGCCTTTTTGATTCCCGGCGCAGTGCAGGCCTGGTTCGGCCCCGGCCTCGGCCCGGCGCGCGCTTTCGCCGCCCTCGTCGCCTTGCTTTTCCTGCTGGGCCTCTACCTGCCGGTGCGCCGCCTGGGCGGTCGCTGGTGGGCGGCGGCGGCCCTATTGGCGGTCGCGCTCAATCCGGCCACGATTAAGTTCTACAGCGTCGGCGTCACCCAAGGCCTTATCGCCGCCATGCTGGTCTGGACCCTGTGGTTGGCCCTCGGCGCGCAACGCAAACCCTGGCACTTGCTGGCCGCCGCGGCGCTGGCCGCCCTGATGGCCCTCACCCGCCTCAACATGACCCCCGTGCTCTTCCTGCTG
>OMJR01000050.1 GCA_900299355.1 Anaerolineaceae bacterium | reverse complement strand
CGCCCCTACAGATTTAAAGGAACAATCACCTTTACCGGTACAAAAACACCTCTGCTAAAATCCCAGCCATGAGCACCGACAAGCTGAAGGCCCGCACGGTGGGCGAGCTGCTGGACGAAGGCCGCCGCCGGCTGGCAGCCTACAGTGAGAACCCGGCCGCGGACGCGCGCGTGCTGCTCAGCCACATCAGTGGGCTGGACGCTGCCGCCCTGGCGGCCCGCCCGGAGCGCGAGTTGGAGGCTGCCTTGCTGCAGGCCTGGGAAGACGGCCTCTTTATGCTGGAAGCAGGTTCCCCGCTGCCCTATGTGCTGGGCGAGTGGGAGTTCTTTGGCCTACCTTTTGGGGTGGCGCCCGCGGCCCTGATTCCGCGCCCCGAAACTGAATTGCTGGTTGAGACCGCCATCCGCTGGCTGCGGGCCCACCCCGGCCGCCGCCGCTTGGCGGATGTGGGCGTGGGCAGCGGCGCGATTGCAGTAGCCCTGGCGGTCAGTATCGAGGACGTGCAGGTCACCGCGACCGACATATCCGCCGACGCACTGGCGGTTGCTGAGTCCAACGCGCGCCGACACGCTGTGGGCGGGCGCGTGGATTTGGTGAAGGCTGACCTGTTGGCTGGCGTGGATGGGCCCTTCGATTTGATATGCGCCAATTTGCCCTATGTGCCCAGTGGGCGTTTGCCGCAGCTGGATGTAGCCAAGCGCGAGCCGGTATTGGCGCTGGACGGCGGGGGAGATGGATTGGATTTGGTGCGGCGCTTGCTGGCCCAGGCGCCCGAGCGGCTGGCGCCGGGCGGCCTGCTGCTGGCCGAGGTAGATGATAGCCACGAGACCAGTGCTGTAGCCCTGGCTGCCGAGTACTTTCCGGAGGCCGCTATCGAACTGCGCCGCGATTTGGCTGATAAACCGCGCTTGTTGGTGGTGCACACATGAGCGCGACGCGCGTGTTGCTGGCTGGGAAAGAAGACAGCCTGGCGGCGGCCCAGGCTGTTTTGGCCGATGGCGGCGTGATTGCCTTCCCCACGGATACGGTCTACGGCATCGGCGTGGCGGTGCATTCGGCGGCCGGGATTGAGCGGCTGTACGCCATCAAGGGCCGCGATGCGGCCAAGGCCATCCCGGTGCTGGCGGCTTCCTTCGAGGATGTGGCCGAGATAGCGGAGACTAATGCGGCCGCGCAAAAGCTGGCCCAGGTCTTTTGGCCCGGCGCGCTGACCCTGGTACTGCCCAAGCGGCCGGGGCTGCCGCAGCAACTCTCGGCGCTGGATACGGTTGGGGTGCGGGTGCCCGACCACCCGGTGGCGCTGGCCCTGCTGGCGGCGCTGGGGCCGATGGCGGTCACTTCGGCGAACGTATCAGGCGGCGCGGATACCAGCACGGCGGCTGAGGTGCTGGAACAACTTGAGGGGCGTGTGGGCCTGCTGCTGGATGGGGGCCGCACGCCGGGCTCCGCGCCTTCCACGGTGGTCGACCTCAGTGGTGAGCAGGCCCGGATTTTGCGGGCTGGGCCAATTAGCGAGGCGCAAATTCAGGCGGTTTTGGGCGGGGAATCGCTCTCATAATTCGCTTATTCATCATTCATCCCCCATTTACCTGCATCTATATAATCATAATTAACTAGATGAGATCTCCTCCTCACTACCCGCCGGACCTGTGTCAGCCAGCCAGGTCCGGCTTGGGTTTAAAGGCGGGTTAGGCAGGTTTTTGCAGGACGACCGACTGAAAGTGCAGGTCGTCCTCGTTGTTTAAATCGACGGCTTCGAAGGAGACGATGTCGAAATAGGGGGCGATGGCCATTTTGAGGGCCGCATCGCTGAAGAATGAGAAGAAGCGTTTGGGCTCGTAGACGTCATCTTCGTAAACGCCGGCGCTGTCGCGCCCGCCGTAAAGGCCCAGGTAGAAGAGGCCGCCGTGCTTGAGCGTGCCCCGGATGTTTTCCATCGCCAGCGGGAATTCCTCTTTGGGCAGGTGCAGCAGGGTATTTAGCGAGAAGGCTGCATCAAAACTTTCCCCATCCAATTGCAAATCACAGACATCCATCACCATCGCTCGCAAGCCTTTTTGGCCGCAGGCGGCGACATGCTCGGGGGTCAGGTCGGTGGCCAGCACCTCCAGGCCGTTTTCCTGGAAGAAGAGCGCGTCCTGGCCCGGGCCGGAGCCGATCTCAATCAAGGTGCGCGCATCAGAGGTTTGCAGACGCTGCAGGAAATCAGCGCGCGCGGCCAGTTTCCAGTCCTGTTTGCTGCTGGTTTCCCGATTGCCTACCTGTTTGGCGTAGGCGCGCCGCAGGGCGATACGGTCTTCGTCAGGCGTCATGGAGTCGCCTCCTGGATGGGGATATAGAGTTGGCCCTGGGGATAGTCGGCCAACAGGCGCGCGTTGGCCAGGGTGCCGTTGGCCGCCAGGCGCTCGGCCAGGCCGTGAGGGTAGTCCTCGAAAAGCACCAGCACGGCGTCGCCCTGGCTGAAGGCCACCTGGGCATCATCCACCGCGTCGCTGCCGTAGATTTCACCGTCAGGGATGAATTCATCGCGCAGGGCATGGAAGAAATCGAAGGCTGGCCGGTCGACCCAATAGAGCGTGATGCTCGGGTCGCTCGCGATGATTGCGGTGCCGGCTGGCAAATCGCGCAGGTCGGCCAGCAATTTGGAATGGCGCCAGGCATCGGTGAAGTAGCCGACCTGGCCGCGGTGCAGCGGTGCCAACTGCACCCGCGCCGGGCGCACCAGGGCCAGCAGGATAGCTGCCCCGGCAAGCAAGGCCAGCCAATTGGCTGTGCGCGGGGCGCGCTCGGCCCACCAGGCGGCCGCCGCGGCCAGCAAGCCCAGCAGGCACACGAACAGCGGCAGCAGGGTGCGCTCGATAATGTCGGGGGTGGGCCGGGTGAACAGGTAAGCAGCCGTCACCCCACCCAAAAAGGCCAGACCGAGCAGCGCAAAGCTGCCCAGCAAAACCTGGTCAGGCTGCTCTGGGGCGCGCTTCCGAAGGGCCAGGCCCAGCAGCAAGAGCATCATCCCGACAACAATTGCAGTGCTCAGCGGCAGCCAGGCGGCCAGGATGCCGTCGGCCTTGCCGACCAATTCACCCAGCGCCGGCCAGATATCGTTGGGGCTGAGGTTGGCCTGGCGGCCGGCCAGAGTCGCATCCAGGTTGAAAAAGCTCCACAGCTGCCAGAGGGCATAGGGCAGCGCCATCAGAGCCGTGAAGAGGAAGGCGCGCTGCAGGCGGCTGCGTAGGTCGCCGCGTTCCCAGAGCAGCAGGATGAGGGCTGCCGCCCCGATGAAGGCTGCGCCGATAAAGCGAATGAGCGGCAAGGCCCCGAACAACAGAATGGCGGTCGCCGCCCAGGCCCGGCTGTGGGTCTGGCGATATTCCAGCAAGGCCAGCAAGCCCCACAGCAAGACCGCTAAAAAGAGGCCATCGGTGAGCAGGGCGGCGTTGATGTACAAGATGGGCGGAAAGAGCGCGTAAATTGCCGCAACGGGCAGGCCGAGCCAGGGACTGCGACTGTGCCGCACGAAGATGAGGCCCAGAGCCAGCGGCGCCAACGCCGGGGCGGCCACGGCTAACCCGCGCCCGCCAGCGACCAGGTCAATACCTAACAGATGTAGCAGGCTGAAGAGGGCCGGGTAGAGCGGCGGGTGCACGCTGAGCGGCTCGAAGTCGCCCGAAGCCTGGAAGAGGCCCAGGCCGTCGCCGCGGGCCCAGTTGCGCCCGGCGCTCAAATAGGCGGCGCTGTCGCTGAAGCCCACCGGTCCCTGCGCGGTTGCGTACAAGGCCAAGGCGCCGGCGGCCAGGGCGACAAGGGCCAGCGAAATCAGCAGGAACTGTTTATTGAAAGTGGGAAAAGAGGGCATCAGGGCGCGGCATAGATGGTGGCATCCGAGTAGTCACCAATTATATCCAGTCCATTGAGCAATCCATCCCGGCGACCGTGCACGCCCCATGCGCGCCAGGTCCAATCTTCAAAATCATCAAAAATGACGAGCCAGGCGCCTTGATGGGCAAAGACAACCTGGCCCTGCCAGGAGGGGTTGCTGCCAAAACTCAGTTCAGCGAGTAAAAAACTGTCATCCATGCTTTCCAATAACTCGTAGGCGGGTTTGTCGGCCCAATACAACAGGGCCGCCGCCCGGTCAGAGACCAAGAGTTGGCCTTCCGGAATATCGGCCAGGCTGGCCATGAGGCTGGAATGGCGCCAACGGTCGCTAAAGAAGCCTTGAGAATCGCTGTGCAGGGACTGCACCTGATACCAAGTGGGGCGTGCGAAGGCCGCCAAGAACAGCGCCGCCCCCGCCACCACCAGCCCGGCCAGCGCTGGCGACCAGCGCGGATAAGCGGCGCCGTGCAAATCCACCAGGGTCAGCAGCAGAATCAGGCCCAGCGCAAAGAGGGGCAGCAGGGTGCGTTCGGTGACATCCGGCTGGGGCACGATAATGAGGAAGGCGGCCAGCATGCTGATGGCGTGGGCTACTGTCATTAAGGCCGCGCCGCCGAACAGGGCTGTGCCGCCGTCCACCGGCTGTCCCTGGCGGGCTTGCTTGCCGCGCATACGCCAGACCAGATAGAGCGCCCCGGCAAAACCAGCCAGCACGATTAGCTGGCGCGCAGCGTAACCGGGCGTATAGGGCGGGCGCGTAAAGGGCAGCCAACTCCACAGGGTGTTGATGAATTGGCCGCGGAAACTTTGCAGGAAAACGTCCAGGCTATCCAGGGTCAGGCTGCGCCCGCCGAAGCTGGCCTCGTCCACAAAGACCCACAGGAACCAGGCCCCCACCGGGGCCAGGGCAGCTAAGGCGAAGGCACCCGCCCGGCGCAAGCGTTCACGGATTGGCCCGGCGTGCAGCAGGCCCAGCAACAAGGGCATCGCGCCCAACATGGCGATACCGACATAGCGCAACAGAGGCAGGGCCGCGGTGGTCACAATCGCTGCCCACCACCAGCCCGCGCGTCGGCTGTGCCAATAGCTGAGCAGGCTGAACAGGCTTAGCAGCAAGAGGGTGGTAAAAAGCCCGTCCGTCATCAGCGAGGTGTAGACCGCCAGGGTGGCGGGCAGGCTGATAAACAGGCCGGCGGCAATCAGGCCCAGCCAGGCCTGCCGGGCAAAGCGCTTGAACATAAGCGCCAGCAGCACGATTGCACCCAAGAAAGCCAACAGGTTCAGAGTTTGGCCCGCGCGCACCAGGTCCAGCCCCAGTGTTTCGAAGATGGCGAAGAAGACCGGATAGAGCGGCGGATAATGGGTCAGGGTGATAAAGCGTCCGTCGGGGAAGTGGTAGCCCAGGCCGACCCCGTTCGCCAGGTTGCGGCCAGCAACCATGTAGGCGGCGCTGTCGCTGTAGCCAATCGGCCCTTGCGCCGTGGCATGCAAAAATATAGCCGCTCCTGCTGCACAAATCACCACAAGGCCGGCCCAAAATATACGCGTGTCTTTGAGCAAGTTCCCCATCCCGGCCATTGTACATGCCAGTTACCAGCGCGGATATGAGAGTTTGCGGGCGTGGACTAGTAAAATTGGGCTATGTCCCCGCGACGTAAACTGAAACCGGCCCGCATCCTGGGCATTGAAACCTCCTGCGACGAAACCGCGGCAGCGGTGGTCGAAGATGGCCGCCGGGCGCTCTCCAACGTGGTTGCCTCCCAGGTGGACCTGCACGCCGAATACGGCGGCGTCTTCCCGGAGGTCGCTTCACGCCAGCACGTGAAGGTGATTGACGCGGTGGTGGCCACTGCGCTCAAGCAGGCGCATGTGGAGCTGGATGACGTGGATGCCATCGCGGTGACGCGCGGCCCGGGGCTGCCCGGCTCGCTGGTGGTGGGCCTCAACATGGCCAAGGGCCTCAGCCTGGGCGCGGGTAAGTCGCTGCTGGGCATCAACCACCTGGAAGGCCACCTCTATTCGGCCTGGGTCGATTTGAAGGATGAGGGCAACGACGCGCCGGAGTTCCCCCTGTTGGCGCTGATTGTCTCCGGTGGGCACACCGAGCTGGTGCTGATGGAAAAGCATTTGAAGTACCGGCGCCTGGGCGGCACGCTGGATGACGCCGCCGGCGAAGCTTTCGACAAAGTTGCCCGCCTGCTCGAACTGGGCTACCCCGGCGGCCCGGCTATCCAGAAAGCGGCCGAGGGCGGCGACCCAAGCGCATTCCAGCTGCCGCGCGCCTGGCTGGAGGGTAGCTATGATTTCTCGTTCAGCGGCCTGAAGACGGCTGTGCTGCACCAAGTGCGCGACCTGCAATCCGGCGGCCTGCCGACCAGCGCCCTGCCGCGCGCCGACCTGGCGGCCAGCTTCCAGCAAGCGGTCGTCGAGGTGCTGGTGGGCAAGACCCAGCGCGCCGCCGAGGCATTCGGCGCGGCCAGCATCCTGGTAGCCGGCGGCGTCTCGGCCAATGGCCCCTTGCGCGAACAAATTCAGACGGCCAGCGATTTGCCGGTGCACCTGCCGCCGCTGGCGCTTTGCACCGACAATGCAGCCATGATTGCCGCGGCGGGTTACTTCCGCTACGAAATCGGCAAGCAGCGCGACGCGCTGGACATTGATGCCGAGCCGGGCTGGAAACTAGCCTGAGCCACATGAATCAAAAAAGGCCAGCATTGCTGGCCTTTTGTTTATTTTGTAGTTGGTCTTTAGAAGGGCGAGCTTATTGAGCCCGTGATGAGCAGGCAGAAGCTGCCGGCCACCATCACCATGAGAAAGAAGAGCAGGGAGACGACGAAGCGCTGGAAGGGGGTCATACCCAGGAAACCGACCTGGGAGCCGCTGTTGCCGCCGTCGTCGTAGTCGTCCTCGAGTTCGTCGAGGAAAGTCGTGATTTCGTCGTCGTCGTTTAGAAAATCATCAAGCATGTCGTCTCCAAAGAGGCCACTAGTGTAGCTTATTTCGCCGCGGGCCGCAGGGTGATTTCGCCGGCGGCGAAGTCTTTCTGGCGGCCGTCGGCCAGCTCGGCGCGCAGGCTGCCATCCGCGGCCAGGCCGCGCAAGGTAGCCTGCAGCGGGGGCGCCGCGGCGCCAATTGCCAGGGTCACCGGTTGGCCCAGGTAGGCCAGGCGCTGCTGCCAGGCGGCCAGGAAGTCCGCGCTGTCCAGGCGCTCCAACCAATCAAACAGTTGGCCCAGTACTGCACCCAGCAATTCAGCCCGGTCCACCGGCTGGCCTAGGGCGCCCTCCACGCTGGTGGCGGGAAAGCTGAGCGCCTTGGCGGGCGGTAACGAACGAGCTGCAACATTGATGCCAATCCCTAAAATCAAGCCCTTGGCCTGGTTGCCGCTCCATTGCGCCTCGGCCAGCACACCGCACACTTTCTTGCCATCCAGCAGCACATCGTTGGGCCACTTGATATGGGGCGCGAGCCCGTATAGGGCTTCCAGCGCGCTGCAGACCGCCAGGCCGCCCAAACCAGGTGCACGTCCAAACTGGCTGGCGGCGATATCGGCGTCCAGCAGCAGGCTGAGCGCCAGCGCGGAGCTGGGCGGTGTGTACCAACTGCGGCCCTGGCGACCGCGGCCGGCGGTCTGCTCGTCGGCGACCACCAGCGCCGGGGCGGGCTGCCCGGCCCCCAGCCAGGCGGCGGCTATGTCGTTGGTCGACGTGACTTGTGCGTGGTACTCCCACCGGTTCAGCGGCAATCCGTCTACGGCGGCCGCGATTTGCTTTTCGTCCATCCCTGGCATTCTACTATGAGGCCCAGGCTGGACGAATCGAGGTGGGGCGGTTATACTCTGCGGGCGCTCGCACAATGCGGGCGCGTTGCCTGCAAGGGCAACAATCACACACGTTTCGGGACTTGGTGGTGCGTGCCGGAAATCCGGTCACCACCGGGGATGAACGAAGCGGAGGACAAACGCAAAGGAGTTTTACCCATGGCCGACGTTGATATGAAGGCCCTTCTCGAGGCTGGCGTCCATTTCGGGCATCGTACCCAGAAATGGAACCCCCGCATGAAGCCGTACATCTTTACCGAGCGTAACGGCATTCACATCATTGACCTCGAACAAACCGTTTCCAATCTGGACAAAGCCTATAAGTTGGTGCGTGATACCGTTGCCAAAGGCGGCAATGTGCTCTTTGTGGGCACCAAGCGCCAGGCGGTGGACACCATCCAGGCCGAAGCCGAACGCGCCGAAATGCCCTACGTGACCGTGCGCTGGCTGGGCGGCATGCTGACCAACTGGAATACGATGCGCCAGCGCATCAACGAGTTGGAGCGCCTGGAGCGCATGCGCGAGCGTGGCGATTTTGAGCGCGTGACCAAGCGCGAAGCGCTGACCCTGACCCGCCAAATTGAAAAGTTGGAAGACCGCTTTGGCGGTATCCGCCACCTGAATAAGCCGCCGGATATGCTCTTTATTGTCGATGTGCGCCGCGAAGAAACCGCGGTGCGCGAGGCCAATATCCTCGGCATCCCGGTGGTTGGCCTGGTAGACACCAATTGTGACCCGACGGTGATTGACCACGTCATCCCCTCCAACGACGATGCCATTCGCGCCATCAAGCTGATGGTGACCCACATGGCCGATGCGGCCATCGAAGGCCGCTCGATGCGCAAGGATGACGAAGAGGAACAGCCCAAGAAGGGCAAGGCTACGCGCCAGCGCGCCGAAGCGCAGGCCGAAGAACTGACCGATGAAGAACTGTTGGGTGAAGCCACGCTGGCCAAGGTAGCCGAAGCCCAGGCGGAAGCTGAAGCGGAAGCCGCGGCCAAGGCCGAGAAGGAAGCCCAGAAGGCTGCCGAGCAGGAAGCGCTGGCCGAAGAGGCTGACGAAGACATGGAAGCCGCCGAAGAAGAAGACGCGGAAAAGAAGAAGAGCAGCAAGAGCAAGAAGGCTGACACCGAGGAAGAGCCCGAAGCGGACGCCGAAGAGAGTGACGACGAAGCCGAGGCTGAGGAAGACGACGCGGCTGACGCTGACGAGGACGAAGATTAAGCATGGCTGTTAGCACAGAACAAATCAAAGAGCTGCGCGAGGAGACAGGCGCCGGCATCATGGATTGCCGCAACGCGCTGGAGCAATCGGGCGGCGATATGGAAAAAGCGCTCGAGTATCTGCGCGAAAAAGGCCTCTCCAAGGTGGCCAAGAAATCCGACCGCGAGACCTCCGAGGGCATGATTGAGCTCTATTCCCACGGTGAAGGCCGCGTGGGTGTGATGGTTGAAGTGAATTGCGAGACCGACTTTGTGGCCCGCAATGATGACTTCCGCGAACTAGCCCACGAGTTGGCGCTGCAGATTGCTGCCTCCATGCCGGAATGGCCCACTGAAGCGGATGTGTCCGCCGAATTGCTGGACGCCGAGCGTGAAGACGCCCGCGCCCAGGCCAAGGAAGAGGGCAAGCCGGATGACGTGATTGATAAAATCGTCGAAGGCCGCGTCAATAAGCTGCTCGACGAGAAAGTGCTGATGCGCCAGATTTACATCCGCGATGGCGAAAAAACCGTGCAGGACCTGGTCAATGAAGTGATCGCGAAGTTGGGCGAGAACATCTCAGTCCGGCGTTTTGAACGCTGGGAGATGGGCGAGCACAGCGAGGACGCTGACGAAGAATAATCCACACAAAACGGCCAACGTCAGTTGGCCGTTTTTTTACCCGGGCAAGGAGCGGGCGCAGCATGGCGGATAAAGCAAAATTCAAACGAGTGATGCTCAAGTTGAGCGGCGAGGCGCTGGCCGGTGATGACGGCCACGGGATTGACCCCAGCAAGGCCGACCAAATTGCCGCGCTGGTCGGCGAAGTGGTCGATATGGGCGTCGAACTGGGTATTGTGATTGGCGCCGGCAACCTGTGGCGCGGGCGCGCCGGCCTGGAGCGCGGCATGGATCGCACCACGGCTGACCACATGGGCATGCTGGGCACGGTGATGAACGCCCTGGCGCTGATGGATGCCATTGAACGCAGCGAGGTGGAAACCCGCGTGCAGAGCGCGATTGAGATGCGCGCGGTGGCTGAACCCTACATTCGCCGCCGGGCCACGCGCCACCTGGATAAAGGCCGTGTGGTCATCTTTGCGGCTGGCACCGGCAATCCCTACTTCTCCACCGATACCGCCGCCGCCCTGCGCGCCATGGAAATCGAAGCCGAGGTGCTCATCAAAGCTACCAAGGTCGACGGCATCTACGACAAAGACCCGGAAAAGAACCCAGACGCCAAGCGCTACGATGAACTGACTTATATAGAAGCGCTCAACCAACGCCTGGACGTGATGGATAGCACCGCCATCTCACTGTGCATGGATAACAATTTGCCGCTGATTGTGCTCAATTTCTGGGAAAAGGACGCGCTAAAGAACGCCCTGCTGGGCAAGGCGGTCGGCACCGTTATCCGCTCGGATTAATTAGTTGCTGGCTTTTGGCCCTTGGACCTTGATGGGCATCCCGGCCGCAAAGTAGAAGTAATCCTGGGCAAAGGTAGGAGCACCCAGGGAATCCAGCATGGCCAGCATCTGGGCGCGGTGGTCGGTGCCATGGTTGAGCACGTGGAAGAGCACCTGCCAAATACGGATGTCGCCTTCCAGGGTATCCTGCAACATCTCGTCAGTCAGCGTATCCAGGTAACTGCGCATGTATGCTTCCACCTGGTCCCACTTTTCGCGGACGGCGGCCCGGGTTTTGAAGGTATCGGCGCGATACCAGCCGGGCAGCGGGTCGCCCGGCAGGCCGGAAAACCAGCGCTCGTCCACATTGAGCAGATGCACACATTGATTACGGATAGAGCCCACCGAATAGGAGAGCTTTTGTTTGAACACCGTCGCGTCCAGCGGGACGATGCAGTGCTCCCAAATCTCGCGGTTGCGCGTGATGTGATAGGCGAACAGGTGGTGGAAATTGTCAGCGTTCATGCGCCCATGATAGCTGGTTTAATAAGCTGATATGCGATTGTGGACGCTGCATCCGCGTTATCTCGATGTGAAAGGCTTAACCGCCACCTGGCGTGAAGCGCTGCTGGCCCAAAAGGTGCTGCAGGGCGCCACCCGCGGCTACCGCAGTCATCCCCAATTGCAGCGCTTCCGCCAGAGCGGCGACCCGTTGGGGGCAATCGCCGCCTTCCTGGAGGGGGTACACGCCGAGGCGGTCGAACGCGGCTACAACTTCAATCACGAGCTGATTGCCAACCCGCCAGCCGATATCCAGCTTGAAGCCACCCAGGGTCAATTGCATTTTGAGTGGGGCCACCTGCTGGTGAAGCTGGAGCAACGCGACCGCGAGCGCCTGTGGGCCTTGCAAAAGATTGCCGACCCCAAGCCGCACCCCCTCTTCCGCATTGTGCCTGGTGGAATCGCCGACTGTGAGCGGCCCTAGTCCCTCATGGTAAAATCCATTTTCAGTGTTGATGATGACAATTGAAACCCTCAAGACCCATGTGGCAGGAGGCCAGCCGTGATCGATGATGTACTGAGCGAATGCCGGCACAAAATGCAAGCGTCCGTTCAGGCGCTGAAAGAGGATCTGAGCCAGATCCGCACTGGACGGGCCTCGCCCGGCCTGGTGGAAAAGCTGGACGTGGAGTATTACGGCCAGCCGACGCCCCTGATCCAATTGGCCAGCATCAGTGTGCCCGAGCCGCGCCAATTACTGATCCGTCCCTTTGACGCTAACAGCGTCGGCGACATTGAAAAAGCGATCCTGACTTCGGATTTGGGCCTGACGCCCAACAACGACGGCAAAGTGATTCGCCTTAATCTGCCGATGTTGACCGAAGAGCGCCGTAAGGACCTGGTGAAGCAAGTTGGCAACCGGGCCGAGGAAGCGCGCATCGCGGTGCGCAATATCCGCCAAACCGCTAACAAGGATCTGCGCGAGCTGGAAAACGAAAAAATGATCTCCGAGGATGACCTCGAGCGAGGCGAGAAGGAAGTGCAGCAGCTTACCGAGGACACCAACGACGAGATCGAAAAAATTGCCGAAGGCAAAGAAAAAGAAGTGATGGAAGTCTGAGCAGCTCAATGGCTGATAAAGCCCCCGCTGAACTCCCCGAAAACGTTCCCCAACATATCGCCATCATCATGGACGGCAACGGCCGCTGGGCG
Organism: Anaerolineaceae bacterium; assembly: GCA_900299355.1. Taxonomy (GTDB): domain Bacteria; phylum Chloroflexota; class Anaerolineae; order Anaerolineales; family UBA11579; genus OMJR01. Next base: position 5,653 of record OMJR01000050.1, on the reverse strand, counting down.
CAATCCCGCGGCCTGCCGCGCCTGGCGGGCCACCGCGCCGGCACCGAAAACTTGCGGCGCATCATCAAAGCCTGCGTCGAGTTTGGCGTTAAATACCTGACGATCTACGCTTTCTCGACAGAGAACTGGGGCCGCCCCGAGGATGAGGTCAGCGGCTTGATGGGCATATTCGACGAAGTCTTCGAGCGCGAGTTGGCCGAACTGGATAAGCAGGGTGTGCAGTTGCACCACATTGGCCGCCTGGAGAACCTGCGTGATTCACTGCGTGAGAAGATGCTGGCCGGAATTGAAAAGACTAAGAATAACGATCGGCTGGTTCTCAATGTGGCGTTCAATTATGGCGGCCGCGACGAGGTGATCCATGCCGTGCAGCAGCTGGTGAAAGACGGCGTGGACCCTGATGAGATCACTGAAGAGTTGCTCTCGGGCTACATGTATACCAAGGGCGTGCCCGATCCCGACTTGGTAATCCGCACCTCCGGTGAGCAGCGCATCAGCAACTTCCTGATTTGGCAGAGCGCGTATTCCGAATGGATTTTCCCCGAGACCTTCTGGCCCGATTTCGGGCGCGAAGAATTGTTGGCCGCGATCCAGGACTATGGCCGGCGCGAGCGGCGCTACGGCCTGGTGCTCGAGTCCTAAGTCCCATGTTTTTGCAACGGATCCTGGTTGTCGCTATCCTGCTGCCACTGGGCGTGGCCTTGATTATGGCCGGCGGCCTGTGGTTTGCCGCTCTGGTCGCACTGCTGCTGGGCCTGGCGGTCTGGGAATATGCAGCCTTGTTTCAGCAAGCCGGGCACCAGCCCGCGCGCCGCTGGATGCTGGCCGGGGTGTTGGCTCTGGTGCTGGTGCGCTACCTGGCTGGCAGCCAACATGACGCCGCCGTGCTGGTGGCGTTTTTGTTGCTGGCGATGGGCTTGCACCTGCTGGCCTATGAGCGCGGGCGGGATGCCGCGCCCACCGATTTCCTGGTAACGCTGAGTGGGGGCATTTATATCGGCCTGCTAGGCAGTTACATGGTGCTCTTGCGCGAGTTACCCGAAGGCCAGTGGTGGCTGCTTCTGTCCCTGAGTGCGGTCTGGCTGGCTGATTCGGCCGCCTACCTGTTCGGTGTGCGCCTGGGCCGCCACAAGATGACCCCGCGCTTAAGCCCCCATAAAAGCTGGGAAGGCTATCTAGCCGGTGTCCTGTTCGGCGTGCTGGGCACCCCCTTGCTGCTAGCCTGGTTCCAGCGCCTGGGCTTGCCGGCTGCCGCGGGTTTCAACAGCGCCAATGCCGCCATTTTGGGCGCGGCCATGTCGGTGCTGCCCACGCTGGGCGACCTGGGCGAAAGCATGATCAAGCGCCACGTGGGCCAAAAGGATTCGGGCAGTCTGCTGCCCGGCCATGGGGGCATATTTGATCGGATTGATTCATGGCTGTGGGCCATGCCGATCGCCTATTATTTGATCAGCTACGTATTTGTCTAACCCCTCCGAGGAGGCATTTTGAACGACAGCAAGAAGCCCTCACGCAACCTGGCGATGGAACTGGTGCGCGTTACCGAGGCGGCCGCGCTGGGCGCGGCGCGTTTCATGGGCCGCGGCGATAAGGAAGGCGGCGACCAGGCGGCCGTGGACGGCATGCGTTTGATGTTGAACACGATTGATATGAAGGCCGTGGTCGTGATCGGTGAGGGCGAGAAGGACGAAGCCCCCATGCTGTACAACGGCGAGGAATTGGGCGCTGGCGGCCCCCCAGAGATGGACATCGCGGTGGACCCGATTGACGGTACCCGGCCCTTGGCCGAGGGCCGCTTAAACTCGATCGCCACGGTGGCGATCGCGCCGCGCGGTACGATGTTTGACCCCGGCCCCTTCGTGTACATGAACAAAATTGCCGTCGGCCCCGGCGCAGTCGGCGCCGTGGATGTGGAGAAACCGGTTAAGGACAACCTTCACTCGATTGCCAAGGCGCTGGGCAAACGCGCCCAGGACCTGACCGTGATCATGCTCGATCGCGAACGGCACGAGCAGTTGCGCGCCGAAGTGCGTGCGGCTGGCGCGCGGATCCGCTTTATCGATGATGGCGATGTGGCTGGCGCCTTGATGACCGCCCTGCCGGATACCGGCATTGATGTCCTGATGGGCATCGGCGGCACGCCAGAGGGCGTGATTGCGGCTTGCGCGCTGCGCGCCATGGGCGGCGACTTGCAGGGCAAGCTCTACGCGCGCAACAAGGATGAATTGGCGCAGGGCCGCGAGATGGGCTACGACTTTGAGAAGATCCTGACCATGGATGACCTGGTGTCTTCCGAGGATGTCTTCTTCGCCGCCACCGGGATCACGGATGGCGAGTTGCTGGATGGCGTTAAATACAGCAGCCGCGGGGCGCGCACCCACAGCCTGGTGGTGCGCGGTGCGACCGGCACGGTGCGCAACGTGATCGCCAACCACAACCTGGATAAACTGGAAAAAATCAGCGCGGTAGATTATTAAACCGTCCGAGGAGAGCCGCATGGCCCAAGGAAAATCAACCCTCAAAAATGACATGTACTACCCCTCGGACGAGGTGGTGGCGCAGGCCAACCTGCCGGATTGGGACCAGGCGGCGGCCGCGGCGCTCAAGGATTTACCCGGCTTTTGGGAGCAGGAAGCCCAAAACCTGGAGTGGTACCAGCTCTGGGACAAAGTGTTGGATGATTCCGACAAGCCGTTCTATAAATGGTTTACCGGTGCCAAGGTCAACATCGTGCACAACTGCATCGACCGGCATTTGAAGACCAGTCGCAAGAACAAACTGGCCTTCATTTGGGAAAGCGAAGACGGCCAAGAACACCGTACCTATTCCTACTTTGCGATGAACCGCGAAGTATCGCGAATGGCCAACATCATTAAATCGATGGGCGTGCGCAAGGGTGACCGGGTGACGATCTATATGGGCCGGGTCCCCGAAATCCTGTTTGCGATGCTGGCCTGTGCCAAGCTAGGCGCGATCCATTCCGTGGTCTTCGGCGGTTTCTCGGTGGATGCACTGCAAGGCCGTATCGAGGATAGCGAATCCAAACTGGTGATCACCTGTGATGGCGGCTACCAGAACGGGAAGTTGATTGAACTCAAGCGCATTTGCGATGATGCGGTCAAGAATTGCCCCAGCGTGGAAAACGTGCTCGTGGTGCAGCGTACCGGCCACGGCTTGGACATGGATGAAACCCGTGATCACTGGTATCACGAATTGCTCGAGACCCCGGTGGCCAAAGACCGCTGCGAAACCGAAGTGCTGGACGCCGAGGATCCGCTGTTCATTCTGTATACCTCGGGTTCCACCGGCAAGCCCAAGGCGATCCTGCACACCCACGGCGGCTACATGGTGGGCACCTACGCCACGCTCAAGTACGTTTTTGACATCAAAGATGACGACCGCTGGTGGTGCGCCGCCGACCCGGGCTGGATCACGGGGCATTCCTACATCCTCTATGGCCCGCTGCTGAATGGCGCCACCAGCTTTATGTACGAGGGCGGCCCCACCCATCCCAACCCCGGGCGCTGGTGGGAATTGGTGCAGCGCTACGGCATCACGATTTTATACACCGCCCCAACTGCCATCCGCGGGCTGATGCGCTTTGGCGAAGATTGGCCCAACCAATATGATCTGTCTTCGCTGCGCCTGCTGGGGTCGGTGGGTGAGCCGATCAACCCCGAGGCCTGGAAGTGGTATCACGAAGTGATCGGCAAGGAAGCTTGCCCGATCATGGATACCTGGTGGCAAACCGAGACCGGCGCTTTCATGATTACGCCCACGCCGGTGGTGCCGCTCAAACCCGGTAGCGGCACGCGTCCCTTCCTGGGCCTGGAAGCCGAGATCGTGAACGAGGATGGCGAAGCGGTGCAAGCTGGCGAAGAGGGCTATCTGGTGTTGAAGAACCCCTGGCCATCCATGCTGCGCACGATCTATAAGGATCCGGAACGCTATAAAGAGCAGTACTGGAGCCGCTTCCCGGGGAAATACATGACCGGCGATTCGGCCAAGCGCGATGAGGATGGCTATTACTGGATCATCGGGCGCGTGGACGATGTGATTAAGGTGTCGGGGCATCGGTTGGGGACGGCGGAGATTGAGTCGGCGCTGGTGGCGCATCCCCAAGTCGCGGAGGCGGCTGCCATCGGGCTGCCACACGAGGTCAAGGGCCAGGGCATCCATTGCTACGTGATCCTGACCCAGGGCAATGAACCCTCCCCCGAATTGGCGGAGGAATTGCGCCAGCATGTCGCCAAGCATTTGGGACCGATTGTGCGTCCCGAAGAGGTGGCCTTCATTGATAAGCTGCCCAAGACGCGCTCTGGCAAAATCATGCGCCGCGTGCTGAAAGCGCGTGCGCTGGGCCAGCCGGAAGGTGATTTGAGCACCCTGGAAGCCTGATCGCACCGCGCGAATTGACACTCATTCGGGCCGATGGTATAGTTTCGCCCGACAATCGAATACAGCTTGGCAATTCTGCAGGAATTGCCCGCGCTTCCGAAGGAAGCGCAGCTCTTATCCAGAGAGGTGGAGGGACCGGCCCTTTGAAACCTCGGCAACCGCGCGGCGTTCGCAGACGCACGGTGCCAAATCCGGCAGAGAAAGAATCTGGAAGATGAGAGGGTAAATCTAGTTTTTGATGCCCTCTTATTGTGTAGAGGGCATTTTTGATTTTGGAGGCACGTACGTATGAGCAGTACCTTTATGAATTCGAGCGACCTGCGCTTCACCTCTGAATCGGTCACCGAGGGGCATCCCGATAAGATGTGCGACCAGATCAGTGATGCGGTGCTGGACGCCTGTTTGGAGCAAGACCCGCGTTCGCGCGTGGCCTGCGAAACCGCGGTCAAGACCGGTTTCGTGATGTTGCTGGGCGAAGTCACCACTAAGGCACAGATTAATTACGATGCGCTGGTGCGCTCCGTGGTCAAGGATATCGGCTACACGAGCAGCGATTATGGCTTTGATGCCGAAACCTGCGGTGTGCAGGTGGCGATCGCCCAGCAATCCGGCGATATCGCGATGGGCGTGGATGAAGCCCTGGAGTCCAAAGAGGGCGAAATGAGTGAGGAAGAGGTCGAGGCGGTTGGCGCCGGCGACCAGGGCATGATGTTCGGCTTCGCCTGCAACGAGACGCCCACCTTGCTGCCCATGCCGATCTATTTGGCCCACAAGCTGACCCGCCAATTGGCCGAGGCGCGCAAATCGGGCGGGCTGGACTGGCTGCGCCCGGATGGCAAGAGCCAGGTAACGGTGCAATACGAAAAGGGCCAGCCTAAGCGGATTGACAACGTATTGATCAGCACCCAGCATTCCCCGGATATCAGCCACGCTGACATCCGCGAGGGCTTGATGGAGAGCGTGATCATGCCGACGCTGCCCGAAGAATTTGTGGACGACGATTTGAAGGTCTACGTGAATCCCACCGGGCGCTTTGTGATCGGCGGCCCGATGGGCGACGCCGGCCTGACCGGCCGCAAGATCATCGTGGACACCTACGGGGGCATGGGCCGCCACGGTGGCGGCGCGTTCAGCGGAAAGGACCCGAGCAAGGTCGACCGGAGCGCGTGCTACTTCGCACGCTATGTGGCCAAGAACATCGTCGCCGCCAAGCTCGCGAAGCGATGCGAGGTTCAGGTGGCCTACGCCATCGGTG
>OMJR01000049.1 GCA_900299355.1 Anaerolineaceae bacterium | reverse complement strand
CTCAGCATGGAGTTTGCAACAGCAAACTCCTGAATCAAAACCGCTCCGCGGTTTTGATAGCCCCCGTAGCTCAGTGGATAGAGCACTTGCTTGCGGAGTAAGGGGTCGTGCGTTCGAGTCGCGCCGGGGGCGCCAGCTCAAAGTCCTTGCGAATTCGCAAGGACTTTGGCTTTAAATCGGTTGCTGGGAAGCAGCAAAATGCGGTGTTGTTTAACACGTTATGTAGTCCCACACCCTCGCCGCACCAATAGTGAAGCCAAACAACAGGACCCGCATCTAATGAGCACAGACACGAAACAGACCGTGGAAGCCGAACTGATTGCACGTTGCCGCCGGGGCGAAGCCCAGGCGATTGAAGAACTCGTCCGCGAACATCAGGCGAGTATCTACCGCCTGTGCCTCTCGGTTTTGAACGACGCCGACGAGGCCGAGGACGCCGTGCAGGAAAGCTTCATTGCCGCCCTGGGCGCCCTGGATAAGTATCGGGGCGACAGCGCCTTCAGCACCTGGCTGTACACCATCGCGCTGAACACCAGCCGCGGCATGCTGCGTAAACGCAAACGGAGGACGGTGCTCAAAGAGACGCTCACCGAAAACCCACTGACGGACGATGTGGACAAATTGACCCCCGAACGGCGCGTGCTTAAAGATGAGCAGTCGCGCCTGTTGTGGGCCGCCATTGATGACTTGGATGAGAAACACCGCTTACCGATTGTATTGCGCTATTTTCACGAAATGCCCACCGAACAAATTGCCGAGGTGCTGGAGATTAGCGTCGGCACCGTGCACTCCCGCCTGCATACCGCGCGCGGCCGCCTGAACGGCGACCTGCAGCGCATCCAGCAGGGATTGGGGGCTGCGGAATGAATACGATGAGCCACGATGAAGCCCGCCAATGGATTGAGCAAGCCGCCGACGGCCTGCTGGGCGCCGAACAGGAGAACGTGCTGGAAGCGCACCTGGCGAGCTGCGCCGAGTGCCGCGCCTACGCGGCCGAGTTGGCCAACCTGGAAACGGCGCTGAGCGCGGCGCTGCAGGCCCACTGGCCGCAGTTCGAACTAGGGCCGGAGGCGGTGGACCGGCTGGTTAACGACATCCAGTCGCAGGCGCCGCGCGGCGGGGGCAGCTGGCTGAATTCCATCTGGCTGCGTTTGCTGGGTCTGCTGGCCCTGCTGCTGCTGGCCTGGTTTGGCTACAACGCGTTTGTGGGCGGCGACAACGTTGAGCCCGAGGCAACGGCCACCAAGCTGGGCAGCGGCGTGGGCGCGGCAACCGCCACGCCCACGCCATCGCCGACCTTTACGCTGACACCCTCCCCGACCGAGTTGGTGCTGGTGGCCGTGCCGGTGCAGAACGTGAATTGCCGCGAAGGGGCCGGCAGCAGCCAGTTTGATATCGCCGACACCTTATATGAAGGCGAAGAGTACAGCCCGCTGGCGCGCGGCTTTGATAACCTGTGGGTGCAATTCCGCGGCCCAGTGACCGAGCAATTGTGCTGGGTCTATGTGCAGAACCTGGACATGCTGCTCAACTACCAGGTGGTGGCGATTGAAGACATCCCCGAGACGCTGCTGCCCTACGGGCCGTATCCGCCGACCCCCACGCCCAGCCTGACGCCGACTTTCACGCCCGAGCCTTCGGCCACGCCGACCTGCACCCCGCGTTCGAGCACTACTGGCGCCGGCCCCAATTGCTAAGCAATTACATAATTTGCTCTCATCCGCGCAAAGCGCAGTTGCGCGCTTTGTTGATAGACTAATTTGCTATGTCCCCCGATTTATCCGATACCCAACCCAGCCGCCCGCGCCAGGACGAGCTAGAGACCACCCGTCCGGTACGGCCCGACCGCACGCGGCCCAGCCAGCGCAGCGCTGCGCCTGCGCGGGGACAAGGCGGCACACCCCCGCCCCAGCCGCCGCGACGGGGTGGCCGGGTGCGGCGCTTCTTTGCGCGCCCCTGGGTGGTCGCGATGCTGGTGCTGGGGCTGGCGCTCTCGATGGTGACGCTGGCCAGCGCCGCCGCCGGCTGGAGTTCGGGACGCGGGGCAGCCCAGGCCACGCAGCAGATGGAACAAGGTCTCTACCTGTTGGAGCAATACAACCAGGGAGTGGCCGAGCTGGAAGCGGGCAACTACCTGCTGGCCTTCCAGCGTATTGATTACGTCTTCCAGCAGGACCCTGAATTCCTGGATATCGCCCAGCTGTGGACCGAGGTCAACCTGGTCATTAACAGCACGGCCCAGCCGACGGAAATTATCCGTCCCACTGCCACGCCGACGCCCACCGAAGACCCGCGCCCCAAGGAAGAGCTGCTGGTGGCGGCCCGGGAGTTATTGAACGCCCAGCAATGGAGCCAGGCAATTGACACCCTGCTGGCGCTGCGCAAGGCCGACCCAGGCTACGAGACCATCCAGGTGGACGGCATGCTCTACACCGCGCTGCGCAACCGCGGCGTGCAGCACATCCTTCATGAAGGCCTGTTTGCAGCGGGGCTGTACGATTTTGCGCTGGCCGAAAAATTTGGCCCGCTGGATGGGCAGGCCCAAACCTATCGCGAGTGGGCGCGGCTGTATCTGTATGGCAACGCCTTCTGGTACGCCTACCCTCAGGAAGCGGCCTACTTCTACGGCCAGCTGGTGGGGGCTGCGCCGGATTTACGCGATGCCAGCGGCCTGTCAGCCTTCTATCGCTATTCGCAATCACTGGTGCATTACGCCGAGCAGGTAGCCAAGACCGGCGACCTGTGCGCGGCCTGGGAGGCATACCAGACGGCGCTCTCGGTGCGGGTGGATGCCTCCATCCAGCCGACCGCCGATTACCTGGCGGTGGAGTGCGTGGGCCAGACACCCACGGTGACCTTCACGCCGACGCCCAGCAGCACCTGGACGCCAACGGTGACCGGCACGCTGTTCACCGGTACGCCGACCTGGACCGCGGGCGCGCCGACCGCCACGCATACGATAGGAGCCCCCACGGCGACGCACACCACCGGCGCACCGAGTAGCACGCCCACGCCCTCGAACACACCGACCCCATCCAATACCCCGACGGCAACGAACGCATCGCCATGAGACGGCTACGCGACCGCATCGCGCGCTGGGTACGCGCCAACCGCCGCCTGGCTTACATCAGCGCCGGAGCCTTCCTCATATTGGCGCTGGTGCTGGTGCCGATGAGCTATTCCTTCGCGCGCCAACTCGGCGCCGCGCCGACCGGCCTATTCGGGCTGCCGATATTCAACGGCGCCGGGGCTACGCCGGACCCCCTGAATCCCACGCTGTTGGATTCGAGCGGCAACCAGGGCGTGCCGCTGCCGGAACCCTGGGACGGCGCCGAACGCGTGACCATCCTGTTAATGGGCCTGGATTACCGCGACTGGAGCGCCGGCGAAGGTCCTTCGCGCACCGACACCATGATTTTGCTGACGATTGACCCGGTGGCGGGCACGGCGGGGATTATGTCGGTGCCGCGTGACCTGTGGGCCGTGATTCCGGGCTTCAGCCCCAACAAAATCAACACGGCTTACTACTTTGGCGAGCTGTATAACACGCCCGGCGGCGGGCCGGCGCTGGCGATGCGCACCGTCGAGCAGACCCTGGGCATCCCGATTGACTACTACGCCCAGATTGATTTTGGCGCCTTCGTGCGCTTCATTGATTTGATTGGCGGGGTGAAGATTGATGTACCCGAAGAAATCCGGGTCGACCCGCTGGGCGCGGATACGCCCCCGCTATTGGTACCCGAAGGCCGCCACACGCTATCCGGCGAAGTAGCGCTGGCCTATGCGCGCCAGCGCTACGCCGAGGGCGGCGACTTCGGCCGCTCACAGCGCCAGATGCAAATTATTCTGGGCATCCGCGACCGCATCCTGGAATTCGACCTGCTGCCCGGCCTGGTAGCCAACGCCAGCGAGATTTACAACGAATTGTCGACGGGCATCGACACCAACCTGCCGCTGGCGGATGCCTTGCGGTTGGCGGTATCTGCCACCCGGATTGACCGCGACGACATCCGCCAGGCGGTAATCGGCGAGGAGCAAATCATCTACGGACGCTCGCCCGACGACCTGGCGATCCTCATCCCGATCCCGGACAAGATCCGCGCTCTGGTCAATGAGATCTTCACTTCCTCCTCCGGCGCCGAGCCGCTGGCCCAGGGCAGCGCAGCCGAATTGATGGCAGCCGAAGGCGCGATCATCTCGGTGCAAAACGGCAGCAGCAGCGCCAGCCTGGGCGCCAACACGCAAAGCTATCTGGCGGGGCTGGGTGCCAATGTAGCCGAGACGACCAGCATTAGTGGGCAGGCGCGCACCACGATCATTGACCATACCGGCAACCCCTATACGCTAGCTTTCCTGGCAGAGTTAATGGATCTGGGCGGGGTGCAAATCGTGCACGACTTCAATCCGGCCAGCGCGGTCGATATTGAAATCCGGCTGGCGGATGACTGGCTGAATAACAACCCCATGCCCTAAGCACAAGCGAGGGGGATCGTGCGCCGCTGGTACAATTCGCGGCATGTCTGACAAGTCCAAAGAACCACAAATTCTGCTCACCAATGATGACGGGATCAATTCGCCCGGCTTGTGGGCCGCGGCGGAAGCCCTGTCTGAATTGGGATATGTCACCGTGGCGGCGCCGCGCGAGCAATCCTCGGGGATGGGGCGCAGTATGCCCACCACCTCCGATGGGCTGATCAAACCGCAGAACCTGACTGTGCACGGCGTCGAGTGGACAACCTATGCGGTGGGTGGCACGCCCGCTCAAACCGTGCAACACGCTATTTTGGAGATCATGCCCAAGGCGCCGGACCTGGTGGTGGCCGGCATCAATTACGGCAGCAATTTCGGTACAGGGGTAACGATCTCCGGGACGGTGGGCGCCGCGCTGGAAGGCGCCTCGCACGGCATCCCGTCGCTGGCGGTTTCGCTGGAGACGGAACACAAATACCACCTCAGCCATTCGGACGAGGTCGATTTCGAGGCGGCCGCCTATTTCACAACCCTGTTTGCGCGCGAGTTACTCGAACAACGCTTCGCCGAAGATATGCAAGTCCTCAAAGTGGAAGTGCCCTCGGATGCGACGCCGCAAAGCAATTGGCGCGTTACACGCCTCTCCCGCCTGCGCTTCTATCTGCCAACCGCGCCTGAGCGTGAAAACTGGGAGCAGCCCGGGCCCACTGGCTACGCCCAGGTGCCAGACAGCAGTGTCTTCGCCGAAGATAGCGATGTGTACGCCGTGCTGGCTGACCGCGTAGTGGCAGTCACGCCGCTGAGCCAAGACATGACTTCACGAATTGACCTCAAGGAACTGGAAGCCCAATTGCGCAACGGGGCCAAAGGTGGCTGAGCAGCCGCCCGGCAGGTTAGGTTGCGGGCGACTGATTTTGTTCAGCCTGGCGGGGGCACTGATTGCGAGTCTGTGCTTCGGCACACTGGTGACCCTGACGCCCAGCGAGGAGGCGGAGACATTCGGCCAGGCGCTGGGAGCGGGCGTGGTGTTGGGCGCGCTGGTCTCGCCCATTGGCGCAGTTTTTGGCGCGGCCCTGGGGCTGATCGCCGGCGGCCTGGACGCACTGCTGCCCCCGGCGGCGGACCCGGGCGACGCGATCAGTACGCGCCAGCGCTGGCAGCATTTTCGCCAATCCGAAGCAGCGCGGCCGATCCGGCGCAGCCTACTGTGGGGCGGGCTGGGCGGCAGTCTGATCGGCTTCAATTTGATCCTGGCTGCGATTGCATTTGTCGCCATGATGGGTTCTATGCCCAGCTTCAGCGGCTGGACGCCATTCCCCCAAACCTTTAGTTATTATTTCTGGGATGGTATCGTGTGGTATCTGGCCATTGCGGTGGGCTTGTGCGGGATTCCGCTGTCGATTTTCGCCGCGCTGTTCCCAGCCTTTATCATCCCCCAATTCCGAAACTGGCAAGCACGGCAAAACCAACAGGGTTAGGAGCCAATGATGTCTGAGAATTTCAGTGAACGTATCCGCAACATGAGCCAGCGCGCCCGGATTCTTACGGCCGTCATTATGGCGGTGGTGCTGCTCCTGATTGGGGCGGGCTGCGCCATGTTCAGCCTGCTGATGATGGCTTTCAGCACCGACGCCTGCACATCCACACCGGGCGGCTCGGACTTTTTCCTATTCCTGCCAACTCTGTTCCTGGGGCTGGGGGCGCTGCTGCCAGCAATCCTGTTTGCCTTGCGCAAAAGCACCTTGTGGGTGGCGGGATCATTCTGCGGCAGCTATGTCTTAGCAGCCTTGGCCGGCGTAGGCTGGTTTGGTCTGGTGGCGATTAGCTGCTAGTCAGCGCCAACAAGCACCGCGCGTAGCTTAGCGATTAGCTGCTCCACCCACAACCGGTACATCTCCCCACTAGGATGTAAATTATCGCCAGCGATTAAGCTGGAATCGGCGGCCGCACGACGGGAAATCGGGGTGATATCCACATAAGCGGCGCCAGCCGCCTCACTCAGGCGGCGGTTGATCGCATTGACAGTGTCTATCTCAGCGGCGATACGCTCCGGTGAATATTCAGCCCCGAAAGGGGTTACGCCCCAATCGGGAATCGAGAGCACCACCACGTTCGCGGGATCCCCTCCAGCCAAATCAATCGCGGTCGCTAGAATCTTTGGAAATTCTTGTTCATATTGGGCAGGCGCATAACCCCGAAATTGGTCGTTGACGCCAACCAGCAGTATCACCAGATCATAGCTTTCCAAGCTAGTGCCGCCCGCCACCGCGTTGATCAGTTCACCGGTCGACCAACCGGTGCGCGCGATGATTTCTGGTGTTGCGACCGCAACTCCGTGATCACGCATCGCGTCAACCAGTTGGTGCGGAAAGCGCTCATTATCGGCCACGCTTTCACCAATGGTGTACGAGTCACCTAAAGCCAGGTAGGTAAATTCATTGGTCGTATTCATGTTTCCCTCGACGGTCGTACAGGCCACGAGCAGGCAGAGGCCAACTGCCAATAAGCCAAGCTCGCGCTTCCAACCAAATGCGATCACTCGCTCAGCACTGCCAGCATCTTGGCGTGGATGGCAGGATTGGCGGCCAGGATGGATTGCGGCGCCGACAGAAAGTCAGCCTCGCCGACCAGATTGGTCACCAGTCCGCCGGCTTCCTGCACCAACAGGCCGCCCGCAGCGACATCCCAGGCATTCAGCTTTTTCTCCCAGAAACCGTCCAGGCGGCCAGCGGCGACATAGCATAAATCCAGCGCAGCGGAGCCCAGGCGGCGCACACCCTGGCTAACCTTGGAGAGCGCCTCGAATTCGCGGATGTTGTTATCGGGATTGGTCCAGGCATCGTAGGGGAAACCGGTGACCAGCAGCGCATCCACTAACTCCTGTGCGCCGGCGACCTGCATCGGCTGGCCATTAAGCTTGGCGCCCTGGCCGCGCTGCGCCAGATAAAGGTCTTCTGCGATGGGATCATAGACGGCGGCTAGCTTCAAATCGCCATCCTCGGCATATGCAATCGAGGTGCAGAAAATCGGCAGGCCGTGGGCATAGTTGACGGTGCCGTCCAGCGGGTCCACATACCAGACGTGGTCGTCGGAACCAGCGCGGCCGCCGGTTTCCTCGCTGAAAACGCGGTGTTGGGGAAAGAATTTAGCAATTTCGCCTAGCAGGTAATCCTCGGCTTTGTGGTCGGCCTCGGTCACCAGGTCGATGACACCCTTGCGGCTAATCTCGTGCTGGCGCCCGTAGTGCGCGCGCAGGATGGCGCCCGCGCCGTGGGCCACTTCGATAATGAAAGTAAGTGTGGGTTCCATAGGAACCCTTTATATCAGGTGGGACTAGCGTTCGCCGCGGTGCTCGGCCAGCAGCTGGGCGAAGAACTCCGCCATGAACTGGTGTCGCCCGGCGGCAATTTCTTTGGCGGTAGCGGTATACAGGCGGTCTTTGATTTTTTTCAGCTTGAAGAGAAACTCATGATAGGAGCTGTGTGGTTCGCCAGGCTCCCACTCGCCGGTTTCAAGGAAAGTTTGGGAGGGTTCGGCGAAAACCGGCTCCCCCACTGAGACATCGTAAGCGATGCTGCGCAACACGCCAAAGGCGCCGATGACGTCCAGCTTGTCGGCGTCGAAGAGCACCTGGGCTTCGATGGTTTGGGGGTGCTCCGAGCCACGAAAGCGGTGGGCGACGATGCAATGCTGAACCGCAGCGATGCGCTCCGCAGCCCACCCTTCGGCGGCCAGGACCTCCGCGGCGAAATCGGCCGAGAGGTATTGATGCTCTTTACGCTGGGCGCTGCCGGTTTCGCCGCCGCTGGCATCATGCAGCAATACCGCGGCGCGCACAATTTCCGGGTCGGCGCCCTCGGCTGCAGCCAGGCGTTCGGCCAGCTTCAGGACGCGCAGAATATGGTCGAACCCATGGACCGCATCGTATTCGGGATACCAGGCGCGGGCCTGCTCGACCGTGGGCATCTAGAGGATGCTGGTGAAATTGATGATGTAATAGAGCGCAACCAGCAGGGCCAGGCCGACGGCGCCAAACATAAAGGTACGCCAAGCAAAGCGAATCAGGCCACGCAGCACCACGACGCCAACGCCGATGATGCCAATCAAGGCCAAGAGGGCCCAGGTGGTGGGCAGACTATCGAATAGGCTTTGAATCCAACTCATTCCTTCAACTCGTTTCTGTGATGAAGCTTCCTTGTTTCATTACCCTCTGTACAAGATTGGTGCCAAAACGGTATCCTAGGTGCTGGTAATTGTCCACTTCAAGGATGAGCAGGTCGGCTTGCTTGCCCAGCTCCAATGAGCCGACCTGCTCGGCGCGGCCAATCGCCGCGGCGGCATTGATGGTGGCGGCGGCAATCGCCTGCGCGGGGGTGAGCTTGAGATAGCGGCAGGCCAGCGCCAGCGCAAATTGCAGGCTTTCGCCCCAGGCGGTGCCGGGATTCAGGTCGCTGGCCACGGCCAGCAGGCCGCCAGCTTCCAGGATAGCTTGGGCGGGGGTGTAGTCGCGCTCGGCCAGCCCGAATGGCGTAGCCGGCAGGGCCACGGCGACGGTGTCGCTGGCGGCCAGGGCGGCAATTTCTGCTCGTGAAGTAGCCACCAAATGGTCGGCGCTGGCGGCGCCCAACTCGACCGCCATGCCGGTGCCGCCCAGATTGTCAAACTCGTCGGCGTGGATTTTAAGCGGGAAGCCCAGGTCGCGGGCAGTCTCCAGGATACGGCGCGACTGCGCCAGGTCGAAGGCGCCGGTTTCGCAAAAGACATCCACATAGGGCTTCGGGCGGCCAGCCGCCTGCTCCGACCACCACGCTTGGATAGCGGGCAACATCCTGGCACAGACTTCATTGACGTAGTCATCCGTGCGGTCTTTGAACTCGGCGGGCACGGCGTGCGCAGCCAATACAGTCGGAACCAGTTCCCAGGGGCCTTCATCATCCAGGCGCAGGATGGCTTCGAGCAATTTCAACTCGGTTTCCAGGTCCAGGCCATAGCCGGTTTTGGCTTCAACGGTGGTGCTGCCATGGGCCAGCATGCGCTGCAGGCGCGGGCGGGCCATGGCCACCAAATCGTCCACGCTGGCGGCGCGGGTGGCGGCCACGGTGCTGAGGATACCGCCGCCCGCCTCAAGGATTTCGAGGTAGGTTTTGCCCTGCAGGCGCAGCTCAAATTCGGCGGCGCGGTCGCCGGCCCAGACCACATGGGTATGCGCATCCACCAAGCCGGGCATCACGACTTTGCCCTGGGCATCCAACTGCTGTTCTTCTTTATACTGCAGGCGCAGGTCGGCGCTCGTACCAAGGGCGGCAATGGCGCCATCACGCACCAGCACAGCGCCATCTTCAATGATGCCCAGTTCGCCCAGGCGCGCGCCGCGCTGCGGGCCGCCTGCCAGCGTAAGCAGTTGGGAAGCCGAATGAATCAACATGGCTGGCGATTATAGCATCGGCCTATTGCCGGCCTGGACGCCGCTTTGATTGACAGCCCTCCACCCGCATGCTAGAGTTACTGCCGGTGCGGATGCCGCATTTACGCTAAAATTAGGCGAGAGATTGGGAGCCCTATTTTGAACACCTCGCGCACACAACAACTGGCCCAGCGCCTGCAAGCCCTCAGCGAAAGCACCCCGGAAATTCAGGGCGCCGCTATCGTCAGCAAAGACGGCCTGGGGATTGCTTCGGTGCTGGCGCCGCCGATTGATGAAGACCGCGTGGCGGCCATGTCGGCTGCGATGGTGTCGCTGGGCGACCGCATCGCCACCGAGCTGCAGCGCGGCAATGTGGAGCAGGTCTACATCAAAGGCTCCGATGGCTATGCGCTGCTCACCGCGGCTGGCCCCGACGCGGTGCTGACCATCATCGCGGACGGCGAAGCCCGCCTGGGCCTGCTGCTGCTCGAATTGCGCAGCGTGGTGCGCGACATCCAAGATTTGCTCTAAGCCCCGCTTATGGACCCCATTGCGAAGAGTGGCTACAGCCTGCCGAACCGGCTGGCCCGCATCACCCTCCTCTCGGTCGAGGAGTTGATTGGCGACGCCAGCATGCAGGCGGTGCTTAACCTGGCGCACCTGTCACATCTGATTGAGAACTATCCCCCCGCCAACCTGGAACGCAGCTTCGATTTCGCGCAATACACAGCGCTGAACGTTGGATTGGAAGAAATGTACGGCGAGCGTGGCGGGCGCGGCGTAGCCTTGCGCGCCGGGCGGCGCACCTTCCAGGAAGCGCTGAGTAATTTCGGCGCGCTGGCTGGCACCGGTGACGCAGCCTTCAAGGTGCTGCCGCTGGGCAGCAAGCTGAAGATTGCCCTGCCAGCCCTGGCCAAAATCTTCAGCAGCATCAGCGACCAGGAAACCAGCCTGGAAGAACAAAGCCATCACTATGAATACATCGTGACCCGCAACCCGGTGTGCTGGGGACGGCGCGGCGAGGCGCGGCCGGTGTGCTTTATGCAAGTCGGCCTGCTGCAGGAAGCGCTGCACCGCATATCGGGTGGGCGCGAATTCCGCGCGGACGAGGCCAGTTGCCTGGCCTGCGGCGACGACGCCTGCCGTTTCATTTTGCAGAAAGAACCGATTAGTTAGGAATTCTTTGAAAACGACCATCATTATCCCCACCTACAACGAAGCGGAAAATTTACCTAAGCTGGTCCCCGAACTGCTCCAGCAGCCGGTGGAGGATTTGCACCTGCTGATTGTTGACGACCTGAGCCCGGACGGCACCGGGGCAGTCGCCGAGCAGCTGGCGGCAAAATACCCCACCCAGATTGAAGTGCTGCACCGCGACGGACCGCGCGGTTTGGGGCGCGCCTACATCTATGGCTTTGACCATGTGCTGAACAGCACCGATCCGCCGGATTACATCGGCCAGATGGATTGCGATTTCTCCCACCCGCCGGATAAGCTGCCCGAGTTCGTGGCCAAGATGGCTGGCTGCGACCTGGTGGTCGGCTCGCGCTACATCCCCGGCGGGGCCGTGGACCGTAACTGGCCCTGGTGGCGCAAGCGGCTGTCGCGCTTTGGCAATTGGTATGCGCGCACCATTTTGGGGCTGCCGCTCAGCGACGTCACCGGCGCCTACCGTTTGTGGCGGCGCGAATTCCTGGCGCGCATTCCGTACCAGCAGGTGGTCTCCAATGGTTACGTCTTCCTCATCGAAATCGCCCACCTGGCGAACAAGTTTGGGGCGCGCTTCGGCCAGGTGCCGATTTATTTTGCGGACCGCCAATGGGGGCAATCCAAGATGAACTTCACCGTGCAAATCGAAGCCGCTCTACGCGTCTGGCAAGTCAAATGGCGTTACCGCAAGCTGAAGGGCTAATGTGAACAACCCATTGCGGACGGCCCTGTTGGTGGGCTGGTATCCGCCGGGCTGGGCCTCTTTATCTGGGCCTTTGGCCAATTACCCATCGAACAACGAAATTTGGCATCGATTGGAAACAACTGCGGGAGGACAGGCGCGCGTTCAGTGCCGGCTACGACGGCCTGGTGCTGTTTACCCGTGCAAGGTACTGCTGGCGCTGCTAGGGAACCGGAAGGGGGAACAGGGCGACCAGGGTTCGAGCGGGATAAAGCCGGCCGTAATTCGTCCACCAGTTGAGTAACTCTTCGTCGCTCCAGGTACGCGGATTCTTCTCCGCTGGGTGGCCAGGATCGTCAATCAGCCAACCAGCTTCGACCCGGTCTACCGGAATGACCGTGTGGGGAATCTCGGTGTGCCCCACCCCATACAACATCACCAAAGATCCGAAGCGCAAATAATCCCACAGCGTGGCCAGATTGTCGCGATCGTTGATGTGGCGCAATCCCACCCGCCAATGCAATTCAATTCCCCCACGCTTTAGGCGGGCAATGTAACGCTCCATCCCTTTCCAGGCAGCACGGGGATGGGTGGCGCCACCAGGGCCGGGGAACCAGGCGGGGAAACGTGGGTGGCGGAAGGGAATCCGATCCAGGAAACGGCCCAAGTCAGCGGCCTCCAGATCTAACTGCAAGCCATCGCGCTGAGCGGCAGTTTGCAGCAAGGTGGTCATGGCGTTCAAAGCACACTCATTGCGGTTGCGGTGCGTGCCATCAAACTGGTAATTGTGGTTAGATAGAATCTCTTTAGGGGTGACCTGCATAGGGCAATGTTATCATTAGCGCATTCTCTTTTTGAAACATGCACGGATACCGACTGTACGTTCTATTGGCCGCCGGCACGACCTCAAAACCTGTGCTAAGGCTCCCTGCAATACGATCGCGATGATTGACCAACGACAAAATGGCGTTAGGCATAACCCGATCCAGAAAACGCTTTGTGCGCTGACCCCCTGGAGGCTGAGGCCTTGATGGCCAGCGGCCTGCTGCTGATCGGGGCACTGTTGCTCATTGGTACCAAACGCCTGGCATGCCCCAGGGCGGCCTAAGATGCTCAAACCGGCTCCCCGTTGGGTGCTGATCTTGCTGCTTGCGGTGGGCCTAGGCCTACTGTTGTGGGCCCTCAGCCACCTGGCGGCCAGCCAGGCATTCTTCGCCCTCGATTGGTCGAATTTCTGGAAAAGCAGCCACGGGCTGCGCATTGATTATTCTAGCTCCCACAGCGTACACCCGCCCTGGATCATCGCCCTGGTCTGGCCGTTGACTCTGTGGCGCTTCCCGTTCAGTTGGAGTCTGAGCCTTCTGCTGACCCTGGCCGTGCTGGCTTTCAGTGTGCCGCGCGGTGAATCAGCCTCACGCTGGGCGGGCGGCCTGCTGTTGCTAGTGCTGTCCTACCCGGCTTTACGCCAGCTAACTGACTTCAATTTTGAAGCTTTGCTAATCGGGGGCGTGCTGCTAATTCTCTGGGCTCTGCAGCGGCAATCAATCTGGGGACTGGCGGTGAGCTTGGTGCTGCTTTCGGCCAAGGTACAGCAGAGCTGGCTGCTGGTGCTGGTGGCGGCCTGGTGGGTATGGCGCCACTGGCCGCGCCGAGCAGCGCTCTCAGGTCTTGGAATGGCGCTGGTCTGGATGCTGCCTTTCGCACTCTGGCGTGGCGCAGACTGGTGGCAGCGCCTGGCAGATTTCGCCTTCTTCGGCGCTCCCCACGACATGAGCCTGCGGGCCACGCTGCTACGTGGGGGGGGCGTCGCCCGGTCTGGCCTGGGCGGTCTGGGGGCTTGTACTGGTCCCCAGTTTGTGGCTGGCTTTCCAACGGATTCAACGTCCGACGCGCATAGAAGCCGCCTGGCTGGTGGCATCCGGACTGCTGCTGGCGCCCTACGCCGGATTTACCAGTATGGTCACGCCTCTGGCAATCGGCCTGATCCCGCTGGCCCTGAAACGGCCTCACCTTGGCTTGCCCCTAGTTAGCTTACATTACTTAGCTTTTGCCCTATTGCCTTTTTCAGAATGGCGCATCGCCTGGGAGAGCAGCTATTGGGCCCTGGTCCTGATATTGGTATAGCTGGCGCTGGGCTACTTGATCTGGCGCGAACAGGTAGATGCCCCAGCTATTTCGCCTGAGTTGGCAATAGATTAACTGGGTTCCCGGCCGAACAGCTTGAAGCAAACAAATTCCGTTCGAGGACCGCTACGGCTAGCACCAAGTCTGCTCCGGAGCGGCAGACTGCCAACTCCAGCAAAGTGCTCATTGGACACAGAGCACATTCGTTGCGGGTACGGTGGCAGCTATCTAGTTTGTAATCATGGGTGGCCCAGGTCGTCTTCCGTCAATCGCTTTCATGCAAGTAGCAATGTTATGATTAGCGCATTCTTTTTCAGGAGTATGTATGGATACCGACGGCAAGTTCTATTTAGGCCGCCTGCACGACCTCAAAGCTGGCAAAACCAGCGACAAGGCGCTGCTGTACGACCCCGATGATTTGACCACCCACGGCGTGGTCTTTGGCATGACTGGCTCGGGCAAGACCGGCTTGTGCATTGACCTGCTGGAAGAAGCCGCTTTGAATGGCATCCCGGCCTTGATGATTGATCCCAAAGGCGACATCACCAATGCCCTGCTGCATTTTCCCGAACTGCACGCTGAGGATTTTCAACCCTGGGTCAGCGCCGACGAGGCCCGCCGCGCCAAGCAAAGCGTGGAGGAATTCGCGGCGGGAACCGCAGCCACCTGGAAGCAGGGGCTGGCTGATTGGGAGATCAAACCCGAACGGATTGCGGCCCTGGCCGAGGCGGCCGAGTTCGCCGTCTTCACCCCCGGATCGGAGGCCGGCCTGCCGGTCAGCATCCTGGCGTCGCTGGAGGCGCCGGACCTGGCCTGGGACGAGCACAAGGAAGTCATTCGCGAACGCATTGCGGCCACGGCTACCGCAATCCTCGGTTTGGTGGGCTTTGAGAACGTCAATCCAGTCGAATCGCGCGAACACATCCTCTTGGCGAATATCTTCGAGCAAGCCTGGTCGCAGGGCAAGGACCTGGAACTAGGTACGCTGATCAAGCAGGTGCAGCAGCCGCCAGTGGACAAGCTGGGTGTCTTCGAGGTCAATGAATTCTTTCCCGCCAAGGAACGCGAAAAGCTGGCCCTGCAGCTGAACAACATTCTGGCGGCGCCCAGCTTTCAGGCTTGGCTGCAGGGTGAGCCACTGGACGTGGCGCAGCTGATGTTCGCCAAGGATGGCCGCCCGCGCCACAGCGTCTTCACCCTTTCGCATCTGTCGGACAGCGAGCGGATGTTCTTTGTGACCCTGCTTTATTCGGCGATTGAGACCTGGATGCGCACCCAATCGGGCAGCAGCACCCTACGTGCGATCGTCTATTTCGATGAGATCCACGGCTATCTGCCGCCAGTCGCTGAGCCGCCGTCTAAGGGGCCGATGCTGCGGCTGCTGAAGCAGGCGCGCGCTTTTGGCGTCGGGCAACTGCTGGCCACCCAAAACCCTGTGGACGTGGATTACAAGGCGCTCTCCAACGCGGGTACCTGGTTTATCGGCAAGCTGCAGACCGAGCGCGATAAGGAGCGCCTGTTGGACGGCCTGGAGGGCGCGGCGCAAGGCGATTTCAGCCGCAAAGATTACGACAAGATCATTTCCCAGTTGGGCAAACGGGTCTTCCTGCTGCACAACGTGCACGAGAAAGCGCCGGCCGTGTTCCACACGCGCTGGGCGATGAATTACCTGCCCGGCCCGCTGACCCGCAATCAGATCCCGGCGCTCAACAAACTGGCCGGTCGCAAGGCCAAAGCTGCGCCAGCGAAAAAAGCCAAACCCAGTAAGGACAATGATATGGAAACAACCAGTATCCGCCCGACGATCCCGGCCGGATTGCAGGAAGTCTTCCTGTCCGCCAGCTTGGGCCTGGACGCGGCGGCCGAAGCCAGCCGGCGTCCGCTGCCGGCCGACGCGCAACGCAAAGGCATCCTGTATCGGCCGGCGTTGCTGGCCCAGGCACAAATCCGCTACCTCAAGCGCACCTATAACCTGGACCACGAAAGCAAGGCGGCGGCCCTGGTGGAAGAAGCGCCGGAGAGCAGCACTGTGCGCTGGGAGGATTACATGATCAATCCGGTGCCGGCGGCGCGGATCGAGACGCGCCCGGCCGCGGATGCGAGCTACGCACCCCTGGAGGGTTTGCTGGCCGATGGTCGCAAGGCCAAAAGCCTAGAAACTGACTTTGTGGATTGGCTCTACCGGAGCCAGCAGGTACAAGTCTGGCACAATGCGGCGTTGAAGCTGTATGGCAACCCGGAGCTGAGCGAAGACGCATTCATTGAGCAATGCCGTGAGGCCGCCGAAAAAGAAAAAGACGCCGAGATTAAGAAGACGCAGAAAACCTATGAGCGCAAGCTAGATACGCTGGACAAGCGCTTGGACCGCGAAAAGCGTGAACTGAGCGAGGATGAGCAGGAAGTATCGCAGCGCAAGCTGGAAGAATACGGCACCCATGCCGAAAATATCCTTAGCCTATTCAGCGGACGGCGGCGCACACTCACTACCTCATTGACAAAACGGCGCATGACGGCCAAGGCTCAGGCCGACGTAGAAGAAAGCCTGCAGACGATCAAAGACCTGGAAGATGAGATGGATGATCTGGCCGGCGAGATCGAAGACGTGGTGGAGGAGATCAATCAGCGCTGGGAAGAGGCCGCCGCGGATGTGGAGCAAATCGCGGTGCCGCCGCTCAAAAAGGATATTTATGTGAGTACTTTTGCGGTAGCCTGGCTGCCCTACCACTTGATTGAATCCGGTGGGCGCGAAAGCGACATTCCGGCCTGGCAAGCTGAAGATTAATTATAGAAAGGTTTATCAAAAGAGCCGGGACGTTGTCTCGGCTCTTTTGTTTTGTCATTCCGAGCACCGGGAGGAATCTCTCAGGCGGTGTGTATTAATCACATTGAAGAATGGGCAACTGTTTCTCTGCTTTGCCGGTCAACGAATAAGCGCAGCAAGAATTCCTTCCCTCGGTTTCACTCGGGACAGGCCGTCGGAATGACAATTTACAGGCCTGCTTGGCGCTGCAGGGTCATTCGAGCCTAGTTGTCCCGCGATAGCTATAAGCCAGGAAGACCAGTGCCGGCGCGATGATTGCGCCCAGCCAGACCAATCCACCCCAGGGAAAGAACTCGCCATGCACAAGCCAGTAAGCCAGCAGGAAGGCCGCCAGTGCGGCGATGGATAACCAAGCGCCCAGGCCTTCGCGCCACCAGGCCAACACCAAGGCCAGGGCCGCAATAAGCAACAGGGCGACCAGCAGCCAGTCAGTCCAGGGCACGGCCACGGCGGGATCTACGTGTGGATAGAAGAACTCGCCCAGCAGAAAGACCACCGGACCAATGCTCCACAGGCGAGCAAGCCAACGGACGACTTCCCAGCCCGGCTGATTAGCTAGCGATTGCGTTGTCATTTTGATCCTTCCCCGCTGGGGGAAGCCTGACGCAACATGTCGGCGAGTTCCCGCCGCAGGTCAGTATCGCGTACGGCCATCATCAGCAGACCACCCAGCACCCCAATCAGGGCTGGGAGCCACCACAAGGGCAGCGGCAATATGCGCGGCAGCGTGGCGGCCGCGGCTGGGCCACAGCTATCCACAGCGCAGCCAGCCACCAACCACAGAACGGCCAGGCTGCCCCAGAAAGCCGCTACCAATCCTGCAAAGTAGTGACGCAGTCGAGCAGCGTTGATCACATGCTGGGGATCGACCACACGCCAGCTTTGAATCAACAGCATGGCTAACAAGCTAAAGCCCAGCGCCCAGCCGATCCCGCCAACGATCTGTCCCAATAGAATCGCACCCAGGTAAATGACACTGAGCAGTATCACACGGGGCAGGCAGAGGGATAGCGGACAGAAAGGCTTTTCGGCAACAGTAGTCCGCAGCCGGTCAACGTCGCGTTGGGAGTGGCGGCAGGGATACTGCTGCTGGCAGCGCCGGCAGCGGTCCATACCAAAGGCGCGATTCCAAAGAGTGAGACGTCTTTCACAGATGTCACAAAAGTGGGCGTTCATAAGACCTCCTGAACAGGCGGCCGAGCAGGGATACTTCCAGTCGAGCGACCAGACAGTGACCCCCTGCAATCCTATTGTATTTTTAGATTAGCGCGGGGTAGCGGTTCACTGTCAATGGCTGGGAGGGACATTTGTCCCCAGTCGCGGGAACAGCTAGTCGGCCTGGGCCACCAACAGCGCCCACTCTTGCAAGGTGAGGGTCTGCGGGCGGCGGCGCGGCTCAATGCCCGCGGAGTGCAGGCGCTGGCGAGCCAGGTCTTTATCCCAGCCCGGCAGCGCGGCCAGGGAATTGGCCAGAGTCTTGCGCTTCTGGTTGAAGGCCGCCTTGGCCAGCTCGAAGAAGGCTTCGATGTGGCCTGCGGCCAGTTCCGGCGCATCGTAGAGGTCAATCAGCAACAAGGCTGAGTCCACCTTGGGCGCAGGATAAAAAGCGCCAGCAGGGATCTGGTGGGCGACCCGCGGCCGGCCATATAGTTGGATGCTGAGCGCCAGCAGGCTGAGGTCGCCGGGGCCGGCGGTGGCGCGCTGGGCGACTTCCTTCTGCACGGTGAGGGCGATACGGCCCGGTTTGGGATCACTTTCCAGCAGGTGGCGAATCAGATTCGAGGTCAGGTAATAAGGGATGTTGGCGACCACGGGATAGCCGGGCTGCTGGAAATATTCGGCCGGGTTGAATTCCAGCATGTCGCCATGCACGATCTGGACGTTGTCGTAGCCTTCCAGGACCTGGCGCAAAGGCGGCAGCAGGTCGCCATCCAATTCCACGGCTACAACGCGGGCGGCCGCGGCGGCTAAATGGCGGGTCAGCGCGCCCAGGCCGGGGCCGACCTCCAGCACCTCGTCGGCGGGATCCAACTCGGCGGCCTCGACAATTTTCGTGAGGTGGATCTCATCCACCAGGAAATTCTGGCCCAGACGTTTATCCGGGCGCAGGCCATGCTGGCGCAGCAACGCGGCGGGGTTAAGGGCATTCATGTACCTAAGGATATAAGAAATACGGGATAACGGCTGGCACAGGCGTGGTGAAATAAACGGTTACCCAGCCGCTCCAGGGGACCCACGCTTCGTCACTGTAGCCTAAATCGATCCATGCTCTTCCATCTGGAAAGCCCCCACCCACATCATATATACCAGCATGTCCGTAACCGGGAACATAGACGCCAACACCGCGAGCAGCCCGATACCATTCTAAGTAAGTAGCGACAACACCTTGATCAACTAAAACCCCAGCAGTTGATGTGCCATATAGGCATTCCTCAACTCCAGAGCGACATGGAGAATAAGAAGTAGCGTACATTTGCATGGTGGCCCAATACTCAATTTCCACACCATCAACTACAGTCGTGCGGATAACGATCTTACTGCCATACCCAGAAATCTGATTGGTGGGTTCAACAAGTGTCCATTGGCCTTCTTCCAGCCGGCTGATTTCTTCCCCATTCTCGTACCGCACGCGAGTCCGTTCGGCTACCACTCCTAACTGGCCTAGTTGCAGTACAGATACACTACCAAATTCGGTTTCCGGATCAGCTATCCATTCCGTCTCATAGTCCAGGCTCTGCTGGTTTAGCGTGACAGTCTCATAGATACGGCGCACCACGATCTGGCCGTCCTGTGGCACGGGAGCCGCCTCCTCCGGTTCAACGACATCCAGTCCCTGCAAGGCGACGCCCGCTTCGGCCAGCGCTTCCCCGACCGTGGCCGCCGTGCTCCACAATTCAAATTGCTCTCCGCCCAGTTGAATCTGGACCGGGCGCGAACGGGTCAAGCTGGCTTGTAAGTCGGTATCCAGCGCCGTCTGGGGGCCGGGCTGCAGGTCGTCGCTGGCCAGCAGATCAATGCCCTCCTCCGCCAGGGCGATGCCCAGCGTGGGCGCGCTGGAGCGGAACTCATGCGCCTGGCCCTCGTCGATTAATGTGACGGTGACTGCGCGGCGCAGCTCAAGCAGGATCGTGGGATTGTAAGCAATGGACGCATCCAGCGGCTGATTTTCACTCGCCAGCAGTAAGCGGTCATCGGGGCCGAACTCAAGATCGAAAGCAGCCAAGAGTTCGGCGGGGTCGCGCTCGGTGGTGACCAGACTGTATTCCTGGCCATCGGCGCGCAGCACCACCCGCGAGGCGCGCTGGACATCAATGATCAGGCCGCTACGCAGGAAGGTGAGGCCGCCAGGGGTCAGTTCATCCGCGGGGCCGAGTTGGATACCGGCATCGGAAACCGCGCCGGATACAGTAAGTGCGCGGCTGGTAACGGGATGGGCGGCGCCATCCGCCAAGACCACGACTGCCTTTTGCCAACTGAACAAGGCAAACAGCAGCACAATCAGGGCTGCGCCAGCCGCCACCCAGCGGATGCGTTGGGGAGTCATAGGCGGATTTTACCAACGCCCGCCCTTCGTGCCGGGCTTGAAGCCCCTACTTAGCCAGCTTTAAGACGCTAGTCGCCGCTGTCGGCGCGCACCAGCAGCAGAGGCCGGTCAATCTGGTGCAGCACGCCATTGGCCACGCTGCCGTAGAAAACGCGCGCCAAACCGCTGCGACCATGGCTGGCCATCGCCACCAGGTCCACGGCCTCTTCGTTGGCAATATCAATGATGCTGCGTACGGCCTCGCCGCGCAGGATGCGGCTGCGGGCGCGGAGGCCCTGCTTTTCCAGGCGGGCGACGCTGTTTTCCATATAGGCTGCCGCTTCTTGCTCTGCCCGCTCAAGGGCATCGAAGTAGGGCTGCATGGTGGCCGGCGCCCCGAAAGGCCCCATCGGTTCGATGAATTCGGGTGAGCCGGGGGTAATGACCTGTAACAGGATGACTTCAGCCTCACTGGCCTTGGCCAGCGGCAGCACATGATCCAAAATCTTTTCAGCGCGGGGGGAACCATCCAAAGGCACCAAAATCTTCTTATACATGCTTCACCTCTTTCAACCTGAAAGGCGTTCACTCTCAGCATAGGCGGGACTGACCGGCCAGCCAGCGGTCATATGACCTGCTGCCGGAGGCTGGCTGTCCTCACTCAGAGGAACGTGGGTGCTGTCGGGACGTTATGCGTTTGAAATCAGGCGGGATTAAGCGTCGTCGGCGCTGCGGCGGTACTTGCGGTCCACGAAATATTCGTGGATCTCGTGGCCGATCTCGTGCTGCAGGCGAGTTTCGTGGGCGCGGATGCTGGCTTCCATGGTGTCGTGCAGGGCGGGCAGCTTGCCGTTCTGTACGCCAACGCGGGCAATGGCGCGTGTCATCGCCTCGGTGACCAGTTCGGCCAGCAAGACCTGGCCCTGAGGCGTATCAGCGCCGGCGCCGCTGTCGCCCAGATAGGGCCGCACCGAGGGCGCCTGGGTGGCAATTATGATCTTGGAGGTTTCCTGATCAAAGACCACCCGCTGGCCGGGATCAGCGGTGGCGCTGAATTCAATCTCGGTGATAAAGCTGCTGCGTTTGGGGCGCTCGATCGGATCCATCGAAGTGACCTTGACTTTGGCTTCGGCATCGAAGCCATTGGCTTGAGCATGAATGGTGGCTTCGGCGCCGACCTGGCGGCCCTGGATCTGCACGCGGGCTTCGCCGATGTCAGGGAAATCCTTGCGGGCCTGCAACTCCACCTGGGGGGTGAGCACCTCGACTTCGGGGCTTTCCGAGCTAACCAGCACGGTTTGCCCGGCGAGCACGTCCTGGCCCAGTTCAGCGCGCAGGGTGATGGCCGCCGGCCGCCCGGAGCGCACCGATTTGGCGCCGCTGGTGAAGCCAAAACCGCGGAAGGGAATATCCGGCCGCGTGGCTTTGGCCTTGGGGCTGCTGCCGATCAGGATGTCCTTGGCGATGCTGTTGAGGTGGCGCAGAGCATTGTTGAAGCGTTTGCGCAGGCTCTTATCCACCACGGCGGTGGCGGCCTCCACCGCCAGGCGGCGCTCAGCCTGCACCAGCGGTTCCAGGCGCGTTTCCACTTCACGGCGCAGCACCTGCATAAAGCTGTGGTCCCAGTTCAGACCGTCGCGCGTGGCGGTCAGGATCGGTTCGGTCTCTTCCTTGCCCAGCAGGTCATGCAAACTGTCACAGGTAATCGTGCCGTAGATACGGTTGGCGTATTCGCTGTGCTTGAACTTGAGCAGGGTCAATTCCATCACCACCCGCTTGCTGACCACCAACAAACCGCCATCGGCAAAGTCGCCGGCGTCCGAAACGGTAGTCAGCGGCTCATCGGAGCGGAAGACTTCCAGGTGGGCCATGGCCGCGGTGCCGGGCACGTAGAAGGCTTCGTTGTAAATGCGGATGCCGGTGGGATTGCGGTAGCCCAGGCGCACTTCGCGTTTGATCGTGTCGCGGGGGCCCAGCTCGCGCAGGAAGATGCGGCGCTCGCTGCTGTTCATAATGTTGCGCAATTCAAAATGCTGCTGGAGTTTGAAGCGCAGGGTGTCGAACAGCGGCACGGGCACATCCGGGCGCGAGATGATGATCTCCAGCACGGTGCCGTTGCCGCGCGGGATCTGGTATTCCTCGCGCATCTCTTTGGTAGCGGGACCGCCCTGGCCAGCCGGTTCGTACATCGGCGCGCCGTCCTCGATATAGAGGTGGCTCTGATAGAAGCGCCCATCGACAATCGAGGTGACGGTGCCGTGGCCAAGGCCGTAATAGGCGTCCTTGAGGCCGCGCCCCCACAAGCCACGCACGGATTGCCCCTGCAGGAAGCCGCTGGTGGGCGCGCCGTAGGTGCCGACCTGCTCGTTCATAGTCGCGCCGGTCATGCCTTCGGCATAGTCGCGGATACGCAGCACCGAATCGGTGCGCTTGCGATTGATTTCGATCATGATCACGCCGGTTGATTCGCCATCGCGGTCTTCCAGGCGGTGATAGCTGTCGTTGGCGTTGGTGATCAATTCCACCAAGGCGCGCACAGCGTCCTTGCGGATGGCCTGGTCGGCCTGCTGCAGGGCGAAACGGTCGTGATAGGCTAAGCGGCGGGGATCGTCGTTGGCTTTGATGGCCGCCCCAGCCTGTCTGGGAGTGGCATCCATAGTCATTTATTGTACTGATCGGACCATCGTTGGGCAAACATGCCTGACTAGTCTTATTTCGTTCTCATTATAGAACTGATGTTCTGTATCCGGAACAAATCATGGCTACTTTTCGTCATAGCAATAACGGGGCACAGCCGTCCCCGTTATCTAGGGCACACTATTGAAAGCAGGAAAAATGCGAAAAACAATTCTGATTACCAGTCTGCTCGCCAGCGCCCTTCTCCTGGCGGCTTGCGGAGCAGGCAGCAGCGAGCAGGCAAGCCTGGATGGCAGCGCCTGGATCCTGGCCGCAATCAATGGGAATGATGTAGTAATTGATGGAGGCCAGGAATTGACCCTCAGCTTTGAGGACGGCCGCCTCAGCGGTTACTCGGGCTGCAACCAGTTTGGCGGCGAATACAGCGCCAATCGGCAGACCGACACCCTGGAGATCAGCCCGCTGGAGACCACCCTGATGGCCTGCCTGGACGATGATGTGATGGCGCGCGAAGGTGAATACCAGAGCGCCCTGCAGGCAGCGGAGAGTTACCGCCTGGACGGCGATGTGTTGACCATCGAGACCGCCGACGGGGTTTTGCGCTTCAGCCGCAGCGCCCAATAGGTAGACCAATCCCAAATCTGCAACGAGGGCCCCGAAGAAGGGCCTTCGTTTGTTAAGCGCCTTGACAGGCACCTACTGTCTACTGCCATACAGAACATTTGTACTATCATCAGCCGCAAAAAGGAGCACGTGATGAAGTACGAAGAGTATGCGAAGTATGAAGCCGAGCGGGTGAAACGCCTGCGCGAACGAGGGGTAGGACAGCGCCTGGGCGCCAGGCGGCGGGCCGAATTGATGCAGCAGTTACTGGACGTGTTGGAAGCGATCGAGGGACAGGTGAGCGCCGAATTGGTGAGCGAACTGCGCGAAGAACTCACGCGATTGGGCTAATCCGCGCGATGAGGGCTGTATGAGCACGCGACAACCAAAGCCATTTGGGCTTGACTTCCATCCCCGAAGCCTGTATTGTTGCCCAGTCTTATCAACCCGCATTGTTCAGTCTGGCCGCTGTTATTGTTTGAACGTAGCCATATCCTGGTTCCCGATCAATCCCCAACACCCGCTCGACTTGTGAATAAAAAGGATATTGTGAAATTCAACGAATTTAAGCTCGACGGCCGCCTGCAGGCCGGCATCCAAGCGGCCGGCTACCAGGACGCCACGCCGATTCAAATCCAGGCGATCCCGATCGCCCTGCAAGGCGCCGACCTGATCGGCACCGCCCAAACCGGCACCGGCAAGACCGCCGCCTTTGTGCTGCCGATCCTGCACAAGCTGCTCAAGGGGCCGCGCGGCCAGGTGCGTGCCCTGATCATTACCCCCACCCGTGAATTGGCAATCCAAATTCACGATACGATCCGTACGCTGGGCAAAGGCAGCGGGCTGCGCAGCGCCACGGTCTTTGGCGGCGTGAATGCCAAACCGCAGATCAAAGCCCTGCGCAACGGCACCGAAATCATTGTGGCCTGCCCCGGGCGCTTGCTCGATCTGAGCAGCCGCGGAGCGGCCAACCTGAAGCATGTGGATACGCTGGTGCTGGATGAAGCCGACCGCATGTTTGACATGGGCTTTCTGCCGGATGTCAAACGGGTGCTCAAACTGCTGCCCCAGCAGCGCCAGACGATGCTCTTCTCGGCCACCTTTCCCAGGGAAGTGGAAGCGTTGGCCAAAGAGACGCTGCGCAATCCGCAGCGGGTCAGCGTGGGCGTCAGCAAGCCGGTGCACACCGTTTCGCACGCCCTGTATCCGGTGTCTTCGCAGAGCAAGAGCGGGATGCTGCTGGAGCTGCTGGAGCGCACCGACACAAAATCGGTACTGGTCTTCACGCGCACCAAGCACCGCGCCAACAAAGTCGCCCGCCAGGTCGACAAGGCCGGCTACAGCGTGACCGCACTGCATGGCAACCGCAGCCAGAACCAACGCCAGACCGCGTTGAAGGGTTTCCGGGAGGGCAAGTTCCAGATTATGGTGGCCACGGATATTGCCGCCCGCGGCCTGGATATTGAGCAAATCTCGCATGTGATCAACTACGACATGCCAGACACGACGGACGCTTACATCCACCGCATCGGCCGCACGGGCCGCGCCCAGCGGACGGGCAGCGCGCTGACGCTGTACACTGCCGAGGACGCTGGCACATTGCGCTCCCTGGAGCGGGTGATGGGCGAGACCATTGAGCGCCGCTATCTGGATGATTTCGATTACGATGCCGCCCCGGTTCCGGTGCCCGCCAAGCCGCGCCAGCCGCAGCCCAAACAAAACGGCAAACACAAACAAGGCGCCCCGCAGGGCACACGCAAAAGCCAGCGCCGGCGCTCCAAACCACGCACACGCTAGTTTGAATCAAAAGCGGGCCATATGGCCCGCTTTTTCTTTTTGTACTCGGTGTACTCTCGGTGAAACTCTAATCAACCACAGCCGGCTGGCGCGGTATCTCGCAGCACAGCACCAACTGGCGCGCCGCCTGGACCTCGTCCATGCGACCGAAGGGCGTGGTGTGCGGGGCGCTAGTCAGCGTCTCCGGTTCCTCGCGGGCTTCTTTCGCAATCTGCAGCATGGCGTCAACAAAGGCGTCCAGGGTTTCCTTGGTTTCAGTCTCGGTCGGCTCAATCATCAAGGTTTCGCGCACAATCAGCGGGAAGTAGTTCGTGGGCGGGTGGAAGCCGAAATCCATCAGGCGCTTGCTGATATCCAGGGCGTGCACACCCTCAGCATCCTTCCAGCGCCCTTCGAGCACGAATTCGTGCATGCAGGTGCGCGGGTAGGCCACCTCGTAGGCTTTCTGCAGCTTGGCCATCAGGTAGTTGGCGTTCAGCACGGCGTGCTCACTCACCGAGCGCAAGCCGTCGGCGCCCTGGGTGAGGATGTAGGTGAAGGCGCGCACGTGCATGCCGAACTGGCCGTGGAAGGCCTTCAGGCGGCCGATGGTCTTGGCGGGCGTGTGCCAGCCGAAGAGCGGAGCTTCGTCCTCGCCGCCCTCCTCCACCACGGCCACGATGGGGCCGGGCAGAAAATCGACCAGGTGCTCGGCTACGCCTACCGGGCCGGAGCCGGGGCCGCCACCGCCATGCGGGGTGGTGAAGGTCTTGTGCAGGTTGTAATGCAGCACGTCAAAGCCCAGGTCGCCGGGGCGGGCGATACCCAACAAGGCGTTCATATTGGCGCCATCGCCATAGACCAGGCCGCCGGCCGCGTGCACCGCCTTAATCACTTCTTCAACCTGTTCTTCAAACAATCCCAGTGTATTGGGATTGGTCAGCATCAGGCCCGCCAGGGTCTCGTCGCACTCGGCTTTGAGCTTGTCCAAATCGACATTGCCGCGCTCATCCGAGGGGATTTCCACCACGCGGTAGCCGCTCATACTGGAGGTGGCCGGGTTGGTGCCGTGGGCTGAATCGGGAATCAGAATCTTGTTGCGCTGGGTATCGCCGCGGTCCTGGTGATAGGCGCGAATCATCATCACGCCGGCCAGTTCGCCTTGGGCGCCCGCCGCGGGCTGCAATGAGACGCCAGCAAAGCCGCCGATTTCGGCCAGCCATTCCTGCAGGTAATACATGACCGCCAGGTTGCCCTGCACCATCTCGGCGGGCTGCAGCGGATGGCTGCGGGCAAAGCCGGGCAGGCGCGCGGTTTCCTCATTGATGACCGGGTTGTACTTCATCGTGCAGGAGCCCAAAGGATAGAAACCGGTGAGGATGCTGTGATTCAATTGCGAGAGGCGGGTGAAGTGACGCAGCACCTCCAACTCGCTCACTTCGGGCAGCGGCAGGTCTTCGCGCTCCAGGCCGGCGGGCAGGCCGCTCTTGGGCACGTCCAGTTCGGGGAAACGCACGCCGCGGCGCCCGGGAGCGCCCAAATCGTAGATTAGTTGCGAGTGCACCGGCTGGGTCATTGGCCCACCTCGGCCAGGGCGCTGACCAGGAAATCAATTTCTTCGCGGGTGTTCATTTCGGTGACGGCCAGCAGCATGCAATCGTCCATGCCGGAATAATCCTGGCCCAGGTCATAGCCGCCAATCACGCCTTCGGCCAGCAGCGCCAGGTTGGTCTCGGCCGCCGGGCGCGGGCCGCGCACCGCGAATTCGTGGAAGAAATCGGCATCGGGCCACACCAGCTCATAGCCATCCAGTATGGCAATCTCTTTGGCGGCGTAATGGGCCTTGTGATAGCAGCTTTCGGCCACCTCACGCAGCCCGCCCTTGCCCAGCAAGCTGAGGTAGACAGTGGCGGCCAGCATCATCAGGCCTTGGTTGGTGCAGATATTGGAGCTGGCCTTCTCGCGCTTGATGTGCTGTTCGCGCGTGCTTAGGGTCAGCACATAGCCGCGCTGGCCGCGGTTGTCGGTGGTTTCGCCGACCAGGCGGCCGGCCAGGGCGCGCACATGCTCCTGCTTGGTGGCCAGGATGCCCAGGTAGGGACCGCCATAGGAGAGCGGGATGCCCAGTGGCTGGCCTTCGCCGGTGACGATGTCCGCGCCGAATTCGCCGGGCGGTTTGAGCAGGCCCAGCGCTGTGGGGTTAACCGAGACGGCCAGCAGCGCGCCCTTGGCATGCGCGGCTTCGGCTAGCGCGGTGTAATCATAGACGCGGCCGAAGAAATCCGGATAGGCCACGGCTACCAGTCCGGTTTCCTCGTCAATCAAATCAATCAAAGCTTGGGGGCCTGCGCTGGTGTCGACGTCTTCGCCGAGGATGTGCATATCGCTGCCGCTCTCGTAGGTGTGCACGGTAGCGCGATATTGGGGATTGATGCCGGGCGAGAGAATGACTTTGTTGCGTTTGCCGCGGTGAATTACGCGGCTCATGTTGACCGCCTCGGCCAGCGCGGTGGCGCCGTCGTAATGGCTGGCATTGCTGACTTCCATGCCGGTCAGGGCGGCCATCAAACTCTGGTATTCAAAAATGGCTTGTAGGGTGCCCTGGCTGACTTCGGGCTGATAAGGAGTGTAGGCGGTGTAGAACTCGCCGCGGCGCAGGATGCTATCCACGCCGGCGGGGATGTAATGATGGTAAGCGCCGGCGCCCAGAAAGCTGACAAATTCCTCGCTGGTGTCGTTGGCGGCCGCGATAGTTTTTAGTTCGCCGAGCACTTCCATTTCGGTGAGCGCATCAGGCAAGTCCAGCTTGGGGAAGCGGTGGGCGGCCGGGACACCCTCAAAGAGGTCTTTCAGGGACTTGACTCCAATCGCCTGCAGCATGGCATGGCGGTCGGCTTCGGTGTGCGGGACGTACATTAAGCTTCGCGCTCCTCAATGTAGGCTTTGTAGGCTGCGGCATCCATCAGGCCATCCAACTCGGCGGCATCCGCCAGCTTGAGCTTAATCATCCAGGAGCCGTAGGGGTCGCTGTTGATGGCTTCGGGAGTATCGGCCAAAGCGGCGTTCACCGCCACCAGCTCACCGGCGGCCGGGGCGTAGACATCCGAGGCGGCCTTGACGCTTTCGACCGTGCCAAAGGCGTCACCAGCGCTGAGGCTGTCGCCCTCTCCGAGGCTGACCTCAAAATAAACGATATCGGAGAGCTGGTCCTGGGCATAATCGCTGATGCCGACGGTGGCGCTTTCGCCATCCAGCTTAATCCACTCGTCGTTCTGGGTGTAACGGCGGTCCTCTGGAATATTCATCCTCATCCTCCAAGCAAAAAAATAGGGCGCACACAAAGACGGTGTGCGCCCTCTGTCGTAAACCTGAGAGATTCCCCGGCGGCTGCCTTCCCAAACAGCGTCCGAGTTGCCCCGTGGGTGGGCGTCTCGCACGCGAGATGCCCTTTCCAGAGAGTGGCGAAAGCAGGGTCCTTTTACCTGAGAGTTTCGCCAGCCTGCGTCAGCAGACTAACTTGCCCCTTCGGTGTTCTGCTTGCCTTTTCGCAAGCAGACACTCTCCCCTACTTCCGTTCAATTGTTCAGAGCATTCTAAAAGGCGCGGGGGTAAAAGTCAAGCAGGCATATTGTTTAACGAAAAAGGGCTCCCTGTGTCGGGAGCCCTTTGATTCTTCAGACGTTCTGAGATTATGCCCAGCCCTGGTTGCGGACAAAGTCCGAGACCACCGGGATATTGACCATCTCGCCCTGGTAGGCTTTGTAGCCCCAGTAGAGCTGGGGGATGATGGTCAGCGGCCACACGCAAGCGAAGAGCCCGAAGGTGATGCTGGTCAGAATGAAGTTGAGCACGAAGAGCACCACTGCCCAGGCCAATGCCTGTGCATTGTGAGCGCGGATGAAGGGGCGCTCCTTCTTCTCATCCATCAAGAAAATAATGATCGGCACCAGCGGGGTGAACACATAGGCCAAAGCGGCCCATAAGCGATCGTCACTGGTTACATCGGACATTTTGTCAGCCATCGAAAAGTCTCCTTTTAGACTCGATTGAGTGCATCGCTATTGTAGTGCAAGTGGCCGCCCCAACACAACTGTCAAAAACGCATGCTAGAATTTTGCGCATGGCACGTATCGTCTTTATGGGCTCGCCGGATTTCGCCCTCCCCACCCTGCACGCATTGCATGAATCTCACGAGTTGGTTGGCGTGGTCACCCAACCCGACCGCCTGGCCGGCCGCGGACGGGTACTGCGACCACCGGCCGTTAAAGAAGCCGCCCAGCAGTTGGGCTTGCCGCTGATCCAACCCAAACGACTCTCCGAGGAAGGCGCCATGCAGCAACTGGCTGAGTGGGCGCCGGACGCGATCGTGGTGGCGGCCTTTGGCCAGATCCTCAAGCCCGCCGTGCTGGAACTGCCCCTCCACGGCTGCATCAACGTGCACGCCTCCCTGCTGCCGAGTTGGCGCGGGGCGGCCCCGATCCACGCCGCGATCCTGCACGGCGACGACGAGACGGGTATCACGATTATGAAGATGGACCCCGGGCTGGACACCGGCCCGATCCTGAGCCAGCGCGCGATCCCCATTCAAGATGACGACACGAGCGGCACGCTCTTTGACAAGCTGGCCCAATTAGGCGGGGACTTGCTGATCGAAACCTTGCCCGGCTACCTGGCCGGGCGGCTGGTGCCGGTGCCGCAGGACGAGAGCCAGGCCACCCTGGCGCCCACGCTTAAGAAAGAGGAAGGGGAACTAGATTTCAGCCAGCCCGCGGAAGGCCTGGCGCGCAAGGTGCGCGCCTTCAATCCCTGGCCGGGGGCCTACACATTTCTGGATGGGCAGCCTTTTAAAGTCCACCTGGCACACGCGGTGAAAGGCGGCGGGCAACCTGGACAGCGCAGCGTTCACGAGGAACTGCCCGCGATTGCCACCAGCGATGGCCTACTGGTGTTGGATACGGTGCAGCCGGCGGGAAAGCAGGCGATGGGCGGCGCCGATTTCCTGCGCGGGGCGCGCGATTGGACCACCACTTAACTTTTGTAGTGAGGAGATTTTATGAACACCAAAGCACTCGTAGTTGAATTTATTGGTACCGCGGCACTGATCTTCATCGGCGCGGGCAGCGTAGCCCTTGGCGTGGGCGGCTTGATTGGCGCGGCCCTGGCCCACGGATTGATCGTGGCCGGCATCGCCTACGCCTACGGCCCGATTTCGGGGGCGCACATCAACCCGGCCGTGACCTTCGGCCTGGCGCTGAGCGGCGCGATGGAGTGGGCCAGCGCGGCCGCCTACTGGGTAGCGCAAGCGCTGGGTGGGATTGCCGGCGCGGCCTTGCTGGTCTTCGTGCTGGGCGGCGCGGACAGCGGCCTGGG
>OMJR01000048.1 GCA_900299355.1 Anaerolineaceae bacterium | reverse complement strand
CGAAAAAAGCCCTTTTGCAACTGATTACTTTGCAAAAAGGGCTTTTTTCTTAAGATTTTCTGTCGGGGCGAGAGGATTTGAACCTCCGACCTCACCGACCCGAACGGTGCGCGCTAGCCGGGCTGCGCCACGCCCCGAATTGAATCGCGGAGGGATTTTTCCGCGAGGGAGATTATAGCTTGCTTGGGGAATTCTTGGCAAGGATTGGCTAAGCGGCCGCTGGCTGTTGCTTGGGCAGCCACACGCTGAACTGGCTGCCGGCGTCCACCACGCTCTGCACCTCAATGCGGCCGCCGTGCGTCTCCACCAGGATTTTACTCACCGCTAGGCCGAGGCCCAGGCCGCCGTGGCGACGGGTCATGTGCGACTCCACCTGGTAGAAGCGTTCAAAGATGCGCTCCAAATCGGCCTCGGGGATGCCCACGCCGGTGTCCGAAATGCGCAGCACCACTCACTCGCCTTTGTCTTCCAGGCGGATTTCAATCAGGCCGCCCTGGTTGGTAAATGCCACCGCATTGTTGAGTAAATGGTCAATCACGGTTTCCAACTTATCGGCTTCGCCCTGGATTTCAGCGGCGCCATCATCAAACTTGGTTTGCAGCCGGATGGCGCGCTCGGCCGCCGGCCGCCGGTAGGCTTCCACCTGGTCTTGCACTAAGCTCTTTAAATCCACCACTTCTGCGCGCAGCGAGCTTTGCCCGCTCTGCATGGTCTCCACGCGGGATAAATCTTCAACAATGTCCTTGAGCCGCAGGGCGGCGCGCTCGATCACGTTGGCTTGTTTCTTGGTGTCGCCCTCGGCAATTTCCTTTAAGTAGGATGCGTGGCCCAGAATGAGGCCCAGCGGAATGCGCAGCTCGTGCGACGTGATCGCTACGAAGTTGCTTTTCATCTCGTCCAATTCAGTCATTGCTTGCAGCGCATCTTCGCTGGCGCGCAGCAAGCGGGCATTGTGCAGCGCAATCGCCGCCTGGCTGGCCAGCGTATCCAGCACGTAAATGTCTTCTTGGTCGAACTCCAGGCCGTCCATCTTGTTCACTGCGCTGAGCACGCCGGTTACCTCGCCCTGAATGCTCATCGGCACCGCCAGCAGCGAGCGGGTGGTGAAATCCAGTAACTCGTCCACGTCCTGGAAGAAGCGCTTGTCGGTCTGTGTGTCGTGGGCGATGACCGGCCCCTGTTGGCTAAAGGCCTGTCCCGCGATGCTGCCCTGCATGGGTACACGGATGCTGGCCATCATCTCCGGATCCATCCAGCGCGCCGCTATGAAACGCAAACAGTCGTTTTCCTCGTCGTAGCGCGCGATGGAGGCCTGCTCGCTGTGGGTCAGCTCGGCCGCTGCATCCACAATGGATTGCAGCAGGGTATCCACGTCCAGCGTGGCGCTCAGGTCGCGGTTGATTTCCAGCAGGCGGTTCGATTTTTGCAGCAGGGCGTTGAGTTCAGCGGTCGTATTCACGGTCCCGGTTCCAGCGAGCGAGGATTTGGGGCAGTATAGCACTCAGGTTTAGGGGCAACATTTGTCCCGGCGGCCCAATTTTTGGCAGGCTGGCCCCAAAAGACCGTTTAGACCCCAATGGTATAATCGCTCATTCGTTCATAAACAGGAGTTCTGCATGTCCGGTCATAGTAAGTGGTCCACCATTAAGCGCAAAAAAGGCGCCAACGACGCCAAACGCGGCCAGATTTTTACGCGCCTGGCGCGTGAGATTGCCCTGGCGGCCAGGGAAGGTGGCGGCAACCCGGATGTGAACTTCACCCTGCGTTTGGCGATTGACCGCGCCAAAGCCGAAAACATGCCCAACGACAATATCGAGCGAGCGATTAAACGCGGCACTGGCGAAGACAAAGATGCCGCCAGCCTGGAACAGGTTACCTATGAAGGCTATGCCCCGCATGGCGTCGCGCTGATGGTGGATTGCGTGACCGATAACCGCAACCGCACGGTGGCTGAATTGCGCCATATCCTCAACAAGGCCGGCGGCAGCATGGGCGAGGGCGGCTCGGTGGCCTGGCAATTTACCCGCATCGCTTATTTTGCCTTCCCCATGGACGGCAAGAACGAGGATCAAATCTTCGAGTTAGCTGTCGAAGCCGGCGCTGACGACGTCAGTTTTGAGGACGGCTGGGCCGAAATCGTAGGCCCCACGGATGCCTACAAGACGATTAGTGACGCACTCAATGGCGCCGGCATCAAACCCGAAGACTCTGGCTTGCGCATGCAGCCCAACCAGGAGATCGACCTGGGGCCCCAGGAAACCATGCAGGTGATGCGTGTTATCGAGGAAATTGAAGACCTGGATGACACCCAATCGGTATCCTCCAACCTAAAGATCAGCGAGGAAGCCCTCGAACAGATGGCGGCCTGACCCGCCATGTTGGTGATCGGCATTGACCCCGGCACCGCGATCACTGGCTACGGCCTGGTGCGCGGCGAACCGGGCGGCGCATTGGAAGCGGTGGATTGGGGCGTGATCCTGACCCCCGCCAAGACACCGATTGCCGAACGACTGGATCAGATCTACACCAGTCTCAACGAGATATTAAAGGAACACCAGCCCGAGGAAGCGGCGGTGGAGGCGATCTTCTTTCAGAAGAACGTCAAAACGGCGATGAGCGTGGGCCAGGCCCGCGGCGTCGTGCTGCTGGCCCTGCAGCGGGCTGGCCTGGCGGCCAGCGATTACAGCCCCAATGAGATCAAACAGGCGGTCAGCGGCTACGGCGGCGCCGATAAACAGCAAGTCCAGAGTATGGTCAAAGCCCTGTTGAATTTAAAGGAAACGCCCAAGCCCGACGACGCAGCCGATGCGCTGGCGGTGGCGATCTGCCACCTGCACACGGCCAACACCCCAGCTCGTTTAGAATCGGCGGGCTCCCCCAATGACTGATATGGCTAACGCAGACCTCTTTCTCCGTTTTGGCGTCGCCATGGCGCTCGGCTTCTTGATTGGCTTGCAGCGCGAGCACGCCTATGGCGCGCGCGGCGCCCAGATCTTTGCCGGGGAACGCACTCTGGCGCTGCTGGGCCTGAGCGGCGCATTGGCGGCGCTCGCATCCGATGTCTTCGCCATGCCGCTGATCTTCTTCGGCGTGCTGCTGTTTACTGCCGTGCTCTCCGGCGCTGCCTATGTGATTGAGGCCCGCGAAGGCCGCATTGGCATCACGACCGAGGTGGCGGTGCTGATTACGGTTTTGCTGGGGGGCTTGTGCTATTGGGGTTATCTGACTCTGGCGGCTGCGGTTGGGATCGCCACCACGGTGATTCTGTCCCTGAAAATTGAAACTGACCGACTGGTGCGTTCGCTTACCCGCCAGGATATCTTCGCCGCCTTGCAGTTTGCCGTGATCACGGCTATCGTGCTACCGATCCTGCCCGATCAGGCGCCCTGGCCGTCGCCTTTCGACGTAATAAATCCCTTCAAGATTTGGCTGATGGTTGTGTTTATCTCCGGCATTGGCTTTCTGGGCTATGTGCTGATCAAATTTATCGGAACCCATCGCGGTATTGGCATTACCGGCTTCCTGGGCGGCCTGGTTTCCAGCACGGCGGTGACGTTGAGTTTTTCCCAGCGCAGCCAAGCGGACGACAAATTGGCTCGGCCGCTGGCCCTGGCCATCATTGTGGCCTGGACGATGATGTTCCCGCGCATCCTGATTGAAGTGAGGGTGGTCAACCCGGGCTTGTTGGCCGTGGTTGCGGCTCCGATCCTGGCCTCCGGCCTGGCCGCGCTGCTCTATAGCCTCTATTTGTTTCGCTCCGCCCGCTCGCAGGAGTCCAGCGATCTCGAATTCAGCAACCCCTTTGATCTCGGCGCGGCAGTTAAATTCGGTCTGCTTTATGCCGTGATACTGCTGATCACGCGCAGCGCCCAAATCTATTCCGGCGAAACCGGCGTGCTGGTCTCAAGCTTCCTGTCTGGTTTGGCTGATGTGGACGCGATCACATTGAGCATGGCCGAGCTGAGCCGCAGCGGCGGCTTGGCCCTGGAGACTGCTGCACAGGCAATCGTGATCGCGGCGATGGCCAACACATTGGTCAAAGGCGGTATCGTGCTCGGCATGGCCACAGTGGCCTTGCGCAAGGCCCTTTGGCCGGGATTGTTATTAATCATTGTGGCCGGTGTTGGCACGGCCTTCTTGCTATAGTGTCCTTATGATTTCCACGCTTAGCGGTCGCGTCACCCATATCGGTGAGCAAAGCCTGACCTTGGAAGTCGCGGGTGTCGGCTACGAGGTCAATGCCCCGTTGCCCTTGCTGGCCGAAGCGCACAGCGGCCAGTCGCTCTCGTTGCACACCTATCTGGTGGTGCGTGAAACTGAATTGACCCTGTATGGCTTTTTCACCCGCGACGATCGCCAGCTCTTTGAGATGTTGCTGGGCGTGAATGGGGTGGGGCCGCGCCTGGCGCTGGCGATCCTGTCCAATCTGAGCCTTAAAGCCATTCGCGGCGCCGTGGGCGGCAAGCAACCCGAGGTGCTTAGCTCGGTCTCCGGCGTGGGCAGCAAAACCGCGCAGAAGATTGTGCTGCACCTGGCCGACAAGATCGCCCCCATGGATGGCGACGGCCTGCTGCCGGGCCTGCATCCCGGCGACAACGAACTGCTCGAAGCGCTCACCGGACTAGGCTACAGCGTGGTCGAAGCCCAGGCCGCCATGCAATCGCTGCCGGATGACGCCCCGGACGCCTTGGAAGAACGCCTCAAGCTAGCCCTGCGCAGTTTTAGTAAATAGCGGTTAGCTGCCAGCTATTAGCCATAAGCTGTCAGCAGGCAGAACACCGCAATTGCAGAATTTTCTTGTCCTTAATCTGTAGGGGCGGGTCTCAGCCGCGCCCGCTCATAGTCTAAATAAAGACCGTTTGCCGCTAATCCTCCCCTAAATGTTCAAATCTTCTGGCTCGACCCCCAAATCAATCAAATGCTCGCGCAACTCATCAATACGCATCTGGTAGCTTTCTCTTAAATCGGCGAGCATATCGCGCCCGGCTTGAGTCTCAATCTTGTATTCGGTGCGCATCTGCATCGCCGGCGAGTTATCCAATTCGCGGATGGTGTGTTCCACCTCAAATACCATCGCTTCCAGGTCACTCAATTCCATTTTCAACCGCGCTAACTCCACTTTGGGGCTGCGCGAGCTGCCATTGCGGCTGGCCTTAGCCCGCTCGGCCAGCGATTGCAGCGTCTTCATATCCCGCGAGGAGTAGGCTTCATTAATTTGAGCCATGATTTTCTCGCGCTGCTCGCGGTCCACATCATCGCCGGCCAGGTCGGGATGGAAACGCTTGGCCAGGTTGCGGAACAATTCGCGGATTTTCTTCTCGTAATCGGCGTCCTTGGCTGCCTCGGCGACATTGCGGCGGGTGTGTTTGCCTTTGCCGCCCTTCTCTTGACCACCTGTTTCCTTATTATTACCACCCGCCTGGCCTTTGAACTGCTCGCCGGGGTCGGGCGGCGCGTCGTAGGCGGTTTCCGCCTCCAGGATGTCGGTAAGGCGGCTCAATTCCACCTCCAGCGGCCCAATTTCCCGGCTGTAGATATCGGTGAATTCCTGCAGGTAGGCGCGCGTGTTGAACAGCTCCATTTCCAGGATATCCAGGTACTCCCGCTGGCGCTCTATCTTGGCGCGCAGTTCATTGATTTCTTCTTGGGTGCGGGTGGTGAGGCTCTTCGAGTTCGCCATGGTCGAATTCGGGATTATACCAAGCCCGCCTCGGCCCTCTTTTTCTTGTTATGATTGCGGCAACTGGCGATTTTTAGCTTCATTTGTGAATTACTGGACAAATCACCCTCGTTCAGTTATCATTGGCCTGGTTAATTCGCCGAAATCTTTCTATTTGGAGACGCCTAATGTCTGACATGATCAAAGACATTTCTTCCAGTTTGCAAAAGCAAATTGAAGACTTTAGCCTCGATCTCGCCCTCCGCGACGTGGGTACGGTCACCGAAGCCGGTGATGGTATTGCGCGAGCCACCGGCCTGGCCGATGTACAAGCCCAGGAGTTGGTGCAGTTTGATAACGGCGTGATGGGTATCGCCTTCAACCTGGAAGAGGACGAAGTCGGCATCATCATCATGGGCGAATTTTCCGGCATCGAAGAAGGTATGACGGTGCGCTCCACCGGCCGTATCGCCTCGGTGCCCGTAGGCGACGGCATGATTGGCCGCGTGGTCAACGCCCTCGGCCAGCCGATTGACGGCAAGGGCCCGATCGCCTTCGACCATTACCGCCCGATTGAGCGTATCGCCCCCGGCGTAATCCAGCGTAAAGACGTGGATACCCCGGTCCAGACTGGTATCAAAGCGATCGACTCGCTGACCCCGGTAGGCCGCGGCCAGCGCCAACTGATTATTGGTGACCGCCAGACCGGCAAGACCGCGCTGGCGATTGATACGATCATCAACCAGGTCGGCCAGGACTTGCTCTGCATTTATGTGGCCATCGGCCAAAAGAAAGCCGGTATTGCCCGCACCGTGGCGATCCTGGAAGAGCACGGCGCCATGGATCACACCGTGATTGTGGTCGCCTCCGCCGAGGAACCGGCCGCGCTGCAATACATTGCGCCCTATGCCGGCTGCGCCATCGGCGAAGAATTCATGGAGACCGGCCGCGACGCGCTGATCGTGTATGACGACCTCTCCAAGCATGCCTGGGCTTACCGCCAGGTATCGCTGTTGCTGCGCCGCCCGCCCGGCCGCGAAGCGTATCCCGGCGACCTCTTCTATCTGCACTCCCGCCTACTGGAGCGCGCCGCCCGCCTGGCGGATACCTATGTGATTACCCCCAACGATTTCAAGGGCGATGTGGCCACCGAGAAAGACGCCGTAGATAAAACGATTTATGGCGGCCCGCTGGGCAAGCACAATGCCGAAGAAGCTCTCGAGGCTATGGATAATAGCAAGGACCACAAGCTGGTCGAACTGGAAAATACCGGTGGTTCCTTGACTGCCCTGCCGATTATTGAAACCCTGTTGGGTGACGTATCCGCATACGTGCCCACCAACGTAATTTCGATTACCGACGGACAGATTTACCTGGAGGCCAACCTGTTCTTTGCCGGCATTCGCCCCGCGATCAACGCCGGCCAGTCCGTATCGCGCGTGGGCGGCGACGCTCAGACCAAAGCGATGCGCCAGGTGGCCGGCGGCTTGCGCCTGGATATGGCCGCCTTCCGCGACCTGGCTGCCTTTGCTCAATTCGGCTCCAGCCTGGATAAAGCCACCCAAGCCCAGCTGAATCGCGGCCAGCGCCTGCAGGAAATCCTCAAGCAGCCGCAATACCAGCCGGTTCCGCTTGAAAAGGAAATTGTGGCCATCTTCTCCGGCACCAGCGGTTTGGCCGACAAGATCGCCATTGACCGCATGAACGAGTGGGAAGAAGGCCTGCTGCGCTTCATGGAAACCTCGCACAGTGACATCCTGGACACCATCCGCAAGGAAAAGGCGCTGAGTGACGAGTTGCGCGAACGCCTGAAGACCGCGATTGAAACCTACAACAGCACCTGGTCCTAAGCTTCGCCTGATTTAGACGATGGCCAACGCCCGAGACATCAAGCTGCGCATCCGCAGCGTCAAGAATATCTCCCAGGTTACCCGTGCCTTGCAGGCGGTTAGCGCCAGCCGGGTGCGCAAAGCGATGGAGCAGGTGGAAGGCACCCGCCCCTACGCCACCAAGGCCTGGCAGGTGTTGACCCATATCGCCGGCCAACCCGGGCGCAACAACCTGCACCCGCTCCTGGTGCAGCGCGAGGAGGTCAAGAACGTGATCGTGGTCATGATTAGTGGTGACCGCGGCCTGGCTGGCCCCTACAACACCAATGTGCTGCGCTTCACGCAGACTCATTTCCGCAACATGGACGCCAATGTGCGTTACGTGACCATTGGCCGCAAAGGTACCGAGTTGATGCACCGCCGCGGCGCCAGCGTCATGGCCCAATTTACCGATATGCCCCCGGAACCCGAATTCACCGATGCCGCCCCGATTGGCCGCATCGTGGTGGACGAATTCCTGGCCGGGGATGCCGATGAGATTTACCTGGTCTACACCGATTTTGTGAACATGATCCGCCAGGTGCCCACGATGAAGAAACTGCTGCCGCTGGAGTTCCACACCACCGAAGGTTTGGTGCAAT
This sequence comes from Anaerolineaceae bacterium, assembly GCA_900299355.1. Taxonomy (GTDB): domain Bacteria; phylum Chloroflexota; class Anaerolineae; order Anaerolineales; family UBA11579; genus OMJR01. The sequence goes on along the minus strand of OMJR01000048.1, from coordinate 3,286 downwards.
CCGAATTTGGCGGCGAGCAAAGCGGCCCGCCCCCGGCCTATACCTATGAACCGGGACAGGTCGAAATCCTGGACGAGATCGTGCCGCAGTTCACCGCGTTGCAGGTCTACCAGGCGCTACTTGAATCGAATGCCAGCGAGCATGCTGCGCGCATGGTGGCGATGAAGAACGCCACCGACAACGCCTCGGAATTGGCCGACGTGCTCACCCTGGAATACAACAAGGTCCGCCAGCAGGGCATCACCAACGAGATGCTCGATATTGCCGGCGGCGCCGAAGCCCTGGCCCAGGCCAAGGGCGCGTAATTATTTTGGAGGAACGATGACTGAATCAACTGGACGTGTAGTGCAAATTCTGGGTGGCGTGGTGGATGCCCGCTTCCCTGCGGATGATATGCCCGAAGTGTACGATGCCGTCGAAATCAAGGCTGATGGCAAGGATGTCATCCTGGAAGTGCAGAACCACCTGGGCAAGGGCTTGGTGCGCGGCGTGGCGATGGATGCCACCGAAGGTTTGCGCCGTGGCATGGAAGTGGTCAACACCGACCGCCCGATTACCGTGCCGGTCGGTGAAGCCACCCTGGGCCGCGTCTTCGACGTGCTCGGCAATCCCATCGACGCCCTCGGCCCGGTGGAAGCCGAAACGCACTACGCAATTCATCGCCCCGCCCCCGCCTTCGAAGACCAGGCCACCAGCGTGGAAGTCTTCGAGACCGGCGTAAAAGTCATCGACCTGATTGCCCCCTTCACCAAGGGTGGTAAGACCGGCATCTTTGGCGGCGCCGGCGTCGGCAAAACCGTGATTATTCAGGAGCTGATTCGCTCCATCGCCACCGAGCACCAGGGCAACTCCGTGTTCGCTGGCGTGGGCGAGCGCACCCGCGAAGGCACCCAGATGTACCGCGAGATGCTCGAATCGGGCGTGCTCAAGGACACCGTGCTGGTCTACGGCCAAATGAACGAACCGGCCGGCAACCGCCTGCGTGTGGCGCTGACTGCCCTGACGATGGCGGAATACTTCCGCGACCAGGGCCGCGACGTGCTGCTCTTCATTGATAACATCTTCCGCTTCTCCATGTCGGGTTCGGAAGTGTCGGCGCTGCTGGGCCGCATGCCCTCCGCCGTGGGTTACCAGCCGACCCTGGCCACCGAGATGGGCCAGCTCCAGGAACGCATCACCTCTACCCGCAAGGGCTCGATTACCTCGATGCAGGCGGTTTACGTGCCGGCGGATGACTATTCCGACCCGGCTCCGGTAGCCACCTTCACCCACCTGGACGCCACCATTTCGCTGGAGCGCGCCATCGCCGATAAGGGTATTTACCCGGCGGTGGACCCGCTGGCCTCCACCTCCCGCATCCTCGACCCCAACCTGGTCGGCGAGGAGCACTACCGCACCGCGCGTGAAGTGCAGCAGGTGCTGCAGCGCTACAAGGACTTGCAGGACATCATCGCCATCCTCGGTATCGACGAGTTGAGCGAAGACGACAAGCTCATCGTGGCCCGCGCCCGCAAGGTGGAACGCTTTTTCTCGCAGCCCTTCTTCGTGGCCACCCAGTTCACCGGCCTGGAAGGCCGCTACGTCTCGTTGGACGAGACCGTGCGCGGCTTCCGCGAAATCCTGGACGGCAAGCACGACGAATTGCCCGAGCAGGCCTTCATGATGGTCGGCACGATTGACGAAGCGGTGGAGAAGGCTGCCCGCCTGGCTAGCCAGGAATAAGCCAACACTCATCTGTACCGCGAGCTTTGTCCGCGGTGCGAGGTAGGATAAAAGCATGACCATTCGTTGCGAGATCGTTTCCCAGGACCGCACCGTCTTTGAGGGCGATGTGGATATTGTGGTGGTGCCCGGCGCCGATGGCGAAATGGGCATCCTGCCTAACCACTCGCCGTTGCTTTCCATTATCCACCTGGGCGTGATCAAGGTCCGCGAGGGCACGGAGGAGCACAACTTCACGGTAACTGGCGGCCTGCTGGAAGTGCAACCGACGATTGTCACCATCCTGGCCGATGCGGCCGAGGATGTAGACGAGATTAACATGGCCCGCGCCGAGGAAGCCCGCGAACGCGCCCGCCAGCGTCTGGCCGAGGGCGTTCCCCCCGGCACCGAAGCCTACCTGGCGGCCGAAGCGGCCCTGCGCCGCTCGAACCTGCGCCTGGAAGCGGCCCGCCGCCTGGGCGGCCGCCGCCGTGATCTCGCTTCCCGTGCCGCCGGGGAGGGGACTTCCGGCTAATCCATGGCCGTCCTTTCAAGGCAACTGGGCATCGATCTGGGCACGATGTTCACACGCATCACTGAGGGGGATGAAGTGGTGCTCGAAGAGCCCACCATCGTAGCAGTCGACGTAGAAGAAGAAAAGATGATCGCCGAGGGGAGCGAAGCCCTGGGCATGGTCGGCCGCGTCCTCGACGAAAACATTGAAGTCACCCGCCCCCTAAAGCATGGCGTGGTGGCCTATTACGAATACACCGAAATCCTGTTGGATCGCATGGTGCGCCGCGTCGGCGGCTCCGTGCGCCTGTTCAAGCCCCGCATCATGATCACCCATCCCTACGGCATCACCAGCGTGGAGAAGCGCGCAGTCCACGAGGCCGCCCTCCAGGTCGGCGATGCCTTGCTGATGCCCCAACCGCTGGCTGGCGCGATCGGCATCGACCTGCCGGTAGGCACCCCTACCGGCAACATGATCGTCTGCATGGGTGGCGGCTGCACCCAGGCGGCCGTGATCGCCATGCATGATGTGGTCTCGGGGGAAACCCTGCGCCAGGGCGGCATGGATTTGGATGACGCCATCGCCCAATACGTGCGCCGCAAATACGGCCTGATTATCGGCCAGCGCACGGCTGAAATGGTCAAACTGCGCGTCGGCGCCGCCGTGCTCCAGGATGAGGACCAGGAAATTGAGCTACAGGGCCAGGATCAGGTCAGCGGCCTGCCGCGCCCGCTCACCCTGACCACCTCCGAGGTGGTCGAAGCGGTGCAGCCAGCCCTGGATGAAGTCTTCGATATGATCCGCCGCGTGCTGGAGAAGACCCCGCCCGAATTGGCCTCGGACATTATTGACCGCGGCGTAGCGCTCTGCGGCGGTGCGGCCCTGTTGCGCGGCATGGATCGCCTCATGACCCAGAAGCTGGGCGTGCCGACCTATCTGGTGGATAGCCCGGTCACTTGCATCGCCGAGGGCGCGCTGAAATCACTGGGCATTTACCGCGTCTTGCAACGCCATTTAGATTAGTGTATTTTGGTTTGGAATCAAAAGCCCCGCCATTGGCGGGGCTTTTTT
>OMJR01000047.1 GCA_900299355.1 Anaerolineaceae bacterium | reverse complement strand
TGGGCAAGACCACGCTGGCGCACATCCTGGCCACCGAAATGGGGGTCAATATCCGCGTAACGGCCGGCCCGGCGATCGAACGCCAGGGCGATTTGGCGGCGATCCTGACTAACATGAATGAGGGCGATGTGCTTTTCATTGATGAGATCCACCGCCTGGGCAAAGCGATTGAAGAAGTGCTCTACCCGGCGATGGAGGATTTCGCGCTGGATATCGTGATCGGCAAAGGCCCGGCGGCGCGGGCGATCCGCCTCAATCTGCCGCGCTTCACCGTGGTGGGCGCCACCACGCGCCTGGCGCTGATGGCCGCCCCCTTGCGCGCCCGCTTTGGCGCCACCTACCGCCTGGATTATTACGACCGCCAAGCGATGCGTGCGATCCTGCAGCGCGCGGCTGGCGAGTTGGGCGTCGAGGTGGATGACGACGGCGTTGATGAGATCGCCAAACGCACCCGAGGTACGCCGCGCGTAGCCCTACGGCTGCTGCGCCGCGTGCGTGATTTCGCTGAGGTGCGCGCGGATGGTGTAGTCACCCAGGCCGTGGCTCACGATGCGCTTGATTTGTTGGATGTAGATGGTCTGGGCTTGGATGACCTCGATCGCCGCGTGTTGCGCGCCATCATTGAGAATTACCGCGGCGGGCCGGTGGGCCTCAACACGGTTGCCGCTTCGGTCAGCGAAGAGGCCGACACGATTATGGATGTAGTTGAACCCTATTTGATGCAACTGGGCTTCCTGGAGCGCACCTCGCAAGGCCGCACCGCCACCCGCAAAGCCTGTGAGCATTTGGATTTGCCCTATCCCAGCGATGGCGAAAACCCGGCCCTCTTCTAAATATGGAAAGTTTTGCCCGTACCCTCATTATTCTCGGCGTGGTCCTGCTGGGCATCGGCGTCCTGATCTTTGCGCTTTCGCGCGCCGGCCTCCCCTTGGGCCAGTTGCCGGGCGATATTCGCATCGAAGGTGAAAACTATTCCTGCTTTATCCCCCTGGCCACCGGCTTGCTGCTCTCCTTGCTGCTTACCTTGGCGCTCAACCTGTTCAACCGCCTGTTTTGAAAACCTCTGATTTCGATTACCGTCTGCCGCCCGAGCGCATCGCGCAGACTCCGCTGGCCGACCGCAGCGCCAGCCGCCTGCTGGTGCTCGACCGCCGAACGGATACGCTAAGCCATCAGCATTTTGCCGACCTGGGCCAATTCCTGCGCCCGGGTGATTTGCTGGTGCTCAACCGCAGCCGCGTGATCCCGGCTCGATTGCCCGCCCGCAAACTGGCGGGTGGCGGTAAAGCCGAACTGCTGTTGTTGGAGCGGCTATCGGGGCGTGAATGGAAGGCCATGGTGGGCGGCAGCGGCCTGGTGGTGGGGCGCCGCCTGGCCCTGGCGGATGGCCTGGAAGCCGAAATTGTGGCTGTGCTGGACGGCCCGCAGCGCATTGTACGCTTTGATGCCGATATGGATGATCGGCTGGCTGATCTGGGAGAGGTGCCCTTGCCACCTTACATCCACGCTAGCCTGGACGACAAAGAACGTTATCAAACCGTTTACGCCAGGGAAGCGGGCTCGGCCGCCGCGCCGACCGCGGGACTGCATTTCACCGAGGACCTATTGAACCAATTGAAGCATCAGGGGGTGGGTGTCGCAGAAGTGCTGCTGCATGTCGGTTTGGATACCTTTGCCCCGGTCAACGAAGACGACCCGGGTGAGCACCAGATCCATAGTGAATGGTGCCGCCTGGATCATGCGACCGCCGGGGCGATCAACACGACGCGCGCAGCCGGTGGACGGGTGGTCGCCGTGGGCACCACCAGCGTCCGCGTCCTGGAAGGCGCCGCCCGGCAGGGTCTGCCGATCCAACCCTACGAGGGGCCGACGGATTTGTTTATTCTGCCCGGCTTTGAATTCAAGGTGGTGGATGCCATGATTACCAATTTCCACCTGCCGCGTTCCACGCTGCTTATGCTGGTCAGCGCTTTTGCTGGCCGCCAGCGCATGCTGGATGCCTACCAAACGGCCATCCAGGAGGAGTACCGTTTCTACTCCTTCGGCGATGCCATGCTGATCGTATAGATTTAGCGGTTGTTCTTGATAACCTTGAGGAAGGCGTCGACCACGTCGGGGTCGAACTGGGTGCCGCTGCAGCGCTTCAGTTCTTTCACCGCATCCTTGTGGGATAGCGCGGCACGGTAGATGCGCTCATCGGTCATAGCCACATAAGCGTCGACAACACTAATGATGCGGGCGATGGGCGGGATATGCTTGCCGCGCAGGCCATCCGGATAGCCCTTGCCGTCATACTGCTCCTGGTGGGCACGGATAATCGGGGCTACGCTGGCCAGCTTGGCGACCGGTTGCACAATGCGTGCGCCGATTTCGGGGTGCTGTCGCATGATGGCTTCTTCTTCGGGGGTCAGGCGGCCGGGCTTACGCAGGATGCCATCCGGCACGCCGATCTTGCCGATATCGTGCAGCAGGGCGGCCCAGTGCACTTGTTCCAATTCTTCCCCTTGAATATCTAGTAACTTGGTGGTCTCAGTGGCCAGGTCGGCTAGCCGCTGGCTGTGGCCGCTGGTGTAGGTGTCGCGCGCATCCACGGCGTTGGCCAGGGCGGTCACCGTCTGCACGAAAGCGTCCTGCACCTCTTCAAAGAGCCGGGCATTTTCCATTGCGGTGCCAGCATGAATCGCGAAGGTTTTCACCAAATCGGCGTCGGCCTGGCTGAACTGCTTTGTTGTGTGTGACCTGCCCCCCAAAACCTGATCCACGTACAATGTTATGGATCAGGCCAAAGGAGACAGGCAATGCCCCGCAAGAGAAGATACTCCACTGAACAAAT
>OMJR01000046.1 GCA_900299355.1 Anaerolineaceae bacterium | reverse complement strand
TGATCTTGATCGTGGTATTCCAACGCGATTTTCTCTACGCGGGGCTGCGCCACCCGCTTTCCATCGTCCTCGGTATTGGAGCACTTTCCTTTTCTTATTCGTTTGCGCCGGTATTGCTATATCAAGCCGGCAGACTACTGAAGTACGTGACTGATGCCTACAAACTAGTAGACCATGTCAACGTCTTTCATCAGCAGCCGCTATACTCCTTTTCCGGCCTCACCATGCAGGCCAGCCTATTCTGGATCGTAATGGCCAACCTTAATTTCATCCAAAACGCCTTGGGTGGACTCAGTGAAAGCGAATATGTGTTTAACTATGTGTTTTCGGCCATCTTAATCACCCTAGCCTTTTTAACCTTTCTCTTGCCGCTGCTGGGTATCCACCGGCGCCTGTCGGATGCCAAACAGGACGTGCTGGAGGAAAACAGCATCCAAATTGAAGCCGGCCAAAATAAGCTGTATGCCGCCATCGCCGCCGAAGACTATGCCAAGGTCAACGGTCTGGATGGCGCCATCGGCAGCCTCTACAAAGTGCGCGATCAACTGAAGAGTATTCCGACCTGGCCCTGGGCCACCGGCACCTTACACAGTTTCCTTTCCGCGGTCTTCCTGCCCATGGTGCTGTGGGTTTTACAAACCCTGGCATCGCGCTATCTATAAATCAAAAGGAGCCTCATGAAAGCCAACCAAACACCCTACGCTCCCAGTTGGGTTGACCGTCTCACCGCCTGGATCGAAAATCTCCCCTTCCCTATATGGACTTTTTATTACTTTTTGTACCTGTTCGCCCTACTCAGCCTCCAAGCTGCTGATTGGCTTAACGGCGTAGCCCCATGGGGTACCTTCTCTTTCGTAGCATTCTATAACGCGATTTGGCTGCCCATGGCCCTGCTCGTGATCCACAACACCGACCGCTTGGCAGCCCATGCCATGTCGCGTTTTGCCCCATTGGCTCGTAACCACCAAGCCGAAGTTGAAGATATTCGCTACCGCATCACTACGATGCCGGCACGCCCCGTATTCTTGATCAGCATTATTGGGATGTCAGCGCTTACCATTGGTGCTATCCAAGATCCAACCTTTGTCATTTTCACTATGCCCGAAGGACAAATCCACCCGCTTGCCTATATTTTGGCCGGTTTCTTTGGGGTGGTATCTTACGGTAATGCCCTGATTATGATCTACCACGCCATCCGCCAGCTCAACCTGGTGACCAAAGCCTACAAGCTGGTCGACGACGTAAATTTATTTCACCAGCAACCCCTGTATGCCTTCTCTGGCCTGACCATGCGCACGGCCCTGTATCTGGTTGCTCAGGTCTACATCACCTATGCCGGCGAGGCTATTTACTCCGCATCGGCCGCTGAAGATGCAGTCAATTTGGCGTTAAGTGTGGTTATCATCCCTATGTCCATTGCGATTGTGTTACTTCCGCTGTGGGGCATCCACCAACGTCTGGATGAGGCGAAGGCGGCAGTGCTGGAAGAAAACAGCATGCAAATCGAGAGCACCCGCACCGATCTGTATCAAGCCATTGATAAGAAAAGCTATGTGGATGTGCAGGGCCTGGATAGCGCTATGAACAGCCTCTACAAGGAACGGGATTTGTTGAAGACGATCCCTACCTGGCCCTGGGCAACCGGCGCCTTCCGCAATTTCCTGTCGGCCATTCTGCTGCCGATGGTGCTGTGGGTGCTGCAAACCCTGGTCAGCCGCTACATCTAGCGTTGTAATAAGGCCGAGTAAAACCGCGTCTTAAGAGTATGAGCAACCGACCAATTAAACAAAGTATCAAGCCGACTTATGTGGTCGAGGGCGCCGACGTATTGCTGCAGCGGTCCTTCGGCCCCAAGCGGGAAAACCTATTCGATCCCTTCCTGCTCTTTGATCACTTTGCTTTCAACGATCCCATCGAAGGGCCCATCGTGGGCTTTCCCCAGCACCCTCACCGCGGCATTGAAACCGTAACCTACATGCTTGAGGGTAACGTGCGCCACCGCGACAGCCTGGGTAACACCGGCCTGCTCGGCCCGGGCGACATCCAGTGGATGACCAGCGGCCGCGGCATCCTGCACGAGGAGTTACCCAAGCGCGGCCCCAGTGGGCGCGTGGACGGTTTCCAGTTGTGGGTGAATTTGCCCGCCAAGGACAAAATGAGCGAGCCGCGCTACCAGGAGATTACCAAGGACGAAGTCCCGCTGATTGAGCAGGACGGCGTCGCCGTGGGCCTCGTTGCCGGCGAATACGCCGGACAACGCGGCCCGGTGACCGAGATCGCGATCCAACCCCTTTACCTGGATGTAACCCTCAGCCCTGGCGCGCCATTTGAGCTGCCGGTGCCGCCCGAGCACGCTGCTTTCGCCTATGTGTTTGAAGGCGCGGGCCAGCTTGGCGGCGAGGACGTGGACGCGGTGCGCTTTGTCGAATTCGGCGCTGGCGACCGCATCCAGGCTGCCACGGATGAGCATATGCGTTTCATCCTGTTCGCCGGGCAACCGATCCGCGAACCAATCGTGCCCTACGGCCCCTTCGTGATGAACACCACCCAGGAGATCCAACAGGTCTTCGAGGACATCAAAAACGGCACCTTTGCCCAACCCTTTTAGACGACACCTTTGCCCAGCCCTTTTAGACGACACACGTAACAAATCAAAAGGCCTCCGAGTTGGAGGTCTTTTTTATTTCTTGCAAATCAAGATGGGGTATTGGCCGTAACGGCCCAGGATATGCGGGAAGACTTCTTCTTTGGCGTAGAGAATGCGCAGCAGCGTGCGGCCCAGCCAGCCAGGACGAATGTAACGGCGCATAAAGGTCACGTTGACGGAGCGCCACACGCGGCATTCCCCAAAGCCCAGCGGGCGCACCTCTTGACGGTACCAGTCGTAATCGTGCTGGTGGCGATAGGGCTTCGCCGGCGGCGGGGCGGCCTCCGCTCCCGTTGCCGGGGCGCGCCCGAGCAGGCGCTTGATCCAACCTTTCAGCCCCTGCCAGATGTTCCACGGCACCATCCCCCAGCGCATCAGCGGAGAATGCGGCCCCCAGCTGTAGACCACCGCGCCCTGTTGGCCGGGCTTGAGTACGCGGGCCAGCTCGGCGAAGGCCTGCTTCTGCTGCGCTTGCGGCACATGATAGATGGTGTGCAGCGACATGAAGCCATCCATGCCGTCATCCTTGAGCGGGATGTTGGTGATATCGCACAGCATGTAGATCCCGCGCGGACCCAGGCGTTCCTTGGCGGCGCGCAGGGCGCGCACGCTGAGATCGCCGCAGATATGATAGTTGTAGGCCAGCGAATAGCGCGCGTAGGCATCATATTGCACCGGCCCGGACGCGATATCCAGGAAGAATTGGCCGCTATAAGTCAGGTGTTTTCCAAAGCGCGCGTGGCAGCGCTCGATGTATTCGGCGGATACCGGGCGCAAGTCCTCAAAACGGGTGGCGTCCACAAAGTCGCCGCGCTCGTCGGCCGTCCAGCCAATCTCGTCGTAGAAGCTGCGCAAATTCTGCTTCTCGGCCGCCATCTCCAGCATCTCGGGCTTGACCGCTTCCGGCTTGAGCGCCACCGCCAAATCGGGCAGCATGGCGATGATGTCATCGCTAACCAGGTAGGCGAAGCTGCCATCCTCGTTAATCAAACCCCATTGGAAGTCGGTCTTGACCGGGCTGCCATCCAGGTGGGTGATTTCACCGGCTTTGACCGCGCGATGGAAATCCACCAGATCCTGGCCGAAGATATGGTGCAAGCCGCTGTGGGTCAGCGGACAGCGCAAGAAGGGCTGCAGGGCAATCAGGTAAGCGGGAATAGGATCAAGCACGGGGCAGATGGTACAGGCTTTGGCCTGTTTAGTCTAGGGCTGGGCGCCGATGCGCACCCGCTGCCAGATGGCGTTGATGCCCGCCAGGCCAAGCCCAATCAATAGCATCGACAGCGCCGGGTAATAAGCAAGACCAATCGAGAAGCTGGCCAGCATGGTTAGCACCGCCGCCAGCACGCTGAAGACCATCGCCCACAGGCGGCTGCCGCGCCAATAGGCCATCGCTGGCAGGGTATAGAGCAAGACAAAGAAGGCTAGCACGCCCACGCCCCACCAACCCTGGCGTTCCAGCCAGGTGCTGGTGCCGCGCTGGATCGCGCCGGTGGCTGCGTCGATTTCGTTGTAGGGCAGGGGCGTGAGCAGGAAGTACAGGCTGGCCGCCAGGGCCAGCAGCGCCGCCGTGAGGAAGAGCCCGCGCACGATCTTGGTCAGCATAGACGTATTTTATCGGGCTTTGGGGGCGCCTAAACCTCGCCGGGCCTGTATGCTATATATAAATCGATCAAGGAGACTGCCATGAAATCTTTTCCCGGTTTGCTCTATCTGCTGTTCGCCGCCAGCCTGCTGCTGGCCGCTTGCGGAAACTTCGGCCCGCCCCCGGCCTGTATTGAAGGCCTGGGCGGCACCGCTGACACCGCCGCCTTTGATGCGCACTTCACCTATATGGAGCTGGTCTCCGCCGCCAGCGGTGAACCGGGCGGCCCAGCAGAACACGGCACGGCCTTCGCCGCCGGTGAAACGCTGGCGATCAGCGTGGACAGCCTGGGCGCAGTCGGCCTGCGCGCCTGCCTGCAAGCCGCGCGCGAAATCCCGATCGACCAGACCTACGAACTCTCCGCAGGCGAGCAGACCCTGGTGCTCGGCGCCTTGGATGAACCCGGCATGTACGTCGTGCGCGTAATCGTGGATGGCGTGCTGGTCAAGAATTTGCCTTTTACGCTGGAGTAGTCAAACCCCATCCCCGGCCCTTCCCCTTGAATGGGGAAGGGGGCATGCGCCACATTGTCGGGAGTGTGAATCGACGAGCCGACCATAGGGCCATTCCAAAAGTTACCTAGGTTGAGGGCAAATCCGCTTAACTCGGCGGGCTCTTGAACAGCACCCAGACCAATTCCAGGCTGATCACGTAATAGACAAAAGGTGGCATGTCCTTCAGGATCAGTAGCAACACAAACAGCGCCACCGCCAGACCCAGCGTGCCCCAACCCAGCCAGACCGGCCAGCCGCCCTGCAGAAAGACATAGCCCCACACAGCCAAGCCCAGCAGGGTCAGCAGCGTGAACGCAATAAAGGGCCAGTTAGGCTGCGTGCCGTTGCCGAAGCCCTCGAAATCGGTCGCGCGCGCAAAGAGGTTGATGCCCCACAGCAGCGCGCCCGCCAGCATGCCCACCGACACCAGATTCAGCAGGCCGCCGAACGCGCTTTGCGGCCCGTAGCTGCGCGCCAGCAGCAGGTAGCCGGCCGCAGTCACCACCGCGCCCAGCCCAAAGGCGTACTGCGAAAGCACCCACAGGCGCTCGTGGCGGCGGATGACCTCCAGCTTGGCCGCAGCGCCCTGAGCCCCGAAGGCCATCGCCGAGGGGTTAAAGGCCGCGAACAGGAACAGCAGACAGCCGACTAAGATGATCCAGGCAATCGTGGAATAGGACATGGCAACCTCCAATAAATCATCGGGGATGCTGGCATTATAAAGTGGATGCCGCCGTCATTGCGAGGAGCCCGACCTCACGTCGGGCGACGCGGCAATCTCCCAGCCATATCCGAAATCAAGCTGTCTTTTGTGGGGTCTCCGACCCCACACCCCGTCGGGGGAGTTGCGCCTCCCCCGAACCCCTACGCAAGCCGCAGCCAAGAGTCACCAATTTCGACCTAGCGATCATTGCGTCCCCCATCACCAGAATTGGCTACGAGCCAATAACGTCCAAAGTCTGTACTTTCAACTGAGGCAAACATTCAGTGGCCGACCCTCAAGTCCCCTCTCCTGCTTGCGGGAGAGGGGCGCCGACCAGCCAGTCAGTTAAACAATCGCCTGGGGTGAGGGTGGTTGGGCGCCGACCATGGCACCAGTTCAACCATCACCCGGGGTGAGGCATCCCGCTGCCATCGAACTTTCAAACGGCCAGCGGGAACACCCAGCACCCGCCGCCATCTGCCACCGGCTACCCGGCAGCCGCCGCCTGGGTGCTAAGCAGCAAGCCAAGAACAAGCGGAAGAATTAGTAGACAGAAAGCAGGTAGCTGCAGAGGAAAATTTAGGCGATAGTGGTGTGGAGGTGGACATTCTTGTACTGATTTTGAATTTAGCCAGTATCAATACTGTCGATAGTTGCTGACCTTATGTCCCACGTTTGTAACGATGCCACCAAACTTACTTGTATTGTCAGTTGAGGGTAAGCATATGCTAATATGTATAACTAGGTTTCTTCCTGAACAGTTGGTTTGAACAAATTGATCGTGTCAATGGGCCGTCTGCCCATGTTGCGATAGCCCTGGTGACTGCGCT
>OMJR01000045.1 GCA_900299355.1 Anaerolineaceae bacterium | reverse complement strand
TAAGCGCTTGCGCCTAACAACACTGCAAGGTGTACTAGCACTTTGGGAGCAGTGGATTAGCGCAACGAATCGAAAAGGCCCGCGTAGTGCGGGCCTCGATTGAAACGGGAATTCTTAGGCTTACTTCAGGGCCTGCTCGACATCCTCGAGCAAGTCGTCGACGTTCTCAATACCAACCGACAGGCGCACCAGGCCGGGCGAAACCTCCAGCGGGGAGCCGGCTGTGGATATATGGGTCATGGCCGCCGGAATTTCAATCAGCGACTCCACCCCGCCCAGCGATTCGGCCAGCGTAAACAGACGCGTGGCCTCGGCCACCTTGTGGGCTGCTGCCGCGCCACCCTTTAGCTCAAAGGACAGCATGCCGCCGCCGTTGCGCATCTGGCGCTGGGCCAATTCGCGCTGGGGGTGCGACTCGTGAAAGGGATAGTAGATGGATTCAACCTGGCTGTGACCAGCCAGGAAATCCGCAATAGCGGCCGCATTGGCTGCATGGCGATCCATGCGCACGTGCAGGGTCTTGGTGCCGCGCAGCACCAGGAAGCAATCCATCGGGCCGGGCACCGCACCAGCGGCGTTCTGCAAAAAGGCATAGCGCTCGTGCAGGGCGGCATCGTTCATTATCAGCGCGCCGCCGACCACATCGGAGTGCCCGCCCAGATACTTGGTAGTCGAGTGCTGCACGATATCGGCGCCCAGCGCCAGGGGCTGCTGCAGGTAGGGGGTGGCGAAAGTGTTATCCACGGCGAGTAGCGGCTTGGGGTCGCGCAGCGCCAGCAAGGCGGCCAGCGCGGCCAGGTCGGCCAATCCCAAGTAAGGGTTGGTGGGCGTCTCGAGCCAGACCAGCTTGGTGTTGGGCTTGAGCGCAGCCGCGGCGGCCTCCAGGTCGGCAAAATCCACGTAATCGAATTCCAGCCCAAAGCGGCGGTACTCCTTATCAAAGAGCCGGAAGGTGCCGCCATAGACGTCGCCACCCACCAGCACATGGTCGCCGGGCGACAGTGCGCGCAGCACGGTATCCGTGGCCGACATGCCGCTGGCAAAAGTCAGGCCGTACGCGCCGCCCTCGAGGGCCGCCAGGTTGGCTTCCAGCGCGGCGCGGGTGGGATTGCCGGTGCGCGAATATTCATAGCCCTTGGTCTCGCCGACCTTTTCCTGGGCGTAGGTGGAGGTTTGGTAAATCGGCGTCATCACCGCGCCTGTGTTAGGGTCGGGCTGCTGGCCAGCGTGGATGGCGCGCGTTTCAAACTTGTCTTTGGAATTGCTCATGCGCTGATTGTAATCTATGCCGTCCGGCATGCGCGGCAGGGCTGCCATGCCTTTTCAAGAAATTGGAACAGTGGTACAACTCCCCTCTGCTTAAACTCCCCCAACTATCCTGAACATAGCTTGGAAACAAGTTGACCCTCAAAAAGGCGCTTCAGGCGCTGTTGATTCTGTTTGTGTTGCTTATCGCTATTGGCTTATGGCCGTTCTGGATGGATACGGCCCAAGGCGCCACCACCCCCGTTGAACTCAGCTACAGCCAACCCGGTCCCTACCCAGTCGGCATTCGCACTTTGGTCCTGGGCGAAGAAGCGCCCTATGCGCTTACCGTCTGGTACCCCAGCAGCGCGGCGGCCAGCGGGGAAGACTATCTCTATGAATACGCTATCAAGCTCAGCCTGCCCTCGGAAAACAGCACGGTAGGGCTGGCAGCCTTTGCGGGCGCTGCGCAGTTCGACGCCGCATTCGAGGACGCCGATGGCCCCTACCCATTGATAGTGCTGTCGCCGGGCTTCGCGCTGGGCGCTTCCACCCACGGCTGGCTGGCCGAACACATCGCTTCCTACGGTTTTGTGGTCGTGGCCCCCGAACACCGCGAACACTTGAACAACGCCTTCACGGAACTATCGCAGGCCACTGTGGTCCGGCCGCAGTATATCGCCAGCTTGTTTACCCTGTTAGCGGAGCTGGCCGAGCCGGGCCCCGAGTTCGCCGGTTTCTACGACCTGGACAACGCCGCGCTGGTGGGCCACTCCTATGGCGGTTACACCGCCCTTGTCAGCGGCGGCGCGCGCCTGTATCCCGCGGCCTTTGAGCAGACCTGCGCCACCGCCCGCGCCACAGAGGACCCTAGCGCCTGGCTGTGCGATGTACTGTTGCCCTACGTGCCAGACATGGCCGAACTGGCCGGCCTGCCGCGCGATTTTGAAGGGCTGTGGCCCGATTGGCGCCAGCCGGAAGTGGATGCCATCGTGGCGCTGGCAGGTGATGCCTTCATGATGGGCGCTGAGGGCTTGCAAAGCATCCAGGTGCCGGTGCTGGCCATCGGCGGCACCGAAGACAAGGACTCGCCCTATTTATGGAGCACCTCGCCGACCTACGAATTCGCCTCCAGCGAACACAAAGCGCGGGTTGGCCTGCTGGGCGTCGGGCACATGATTTTCGCCGGCCCCTGCGAACGCGTATCCCTGCTGGTCAATGTTGCGGCGGGCGAATTCTGCAATGACCCCGGGTTGGAGCGCCAGTTGGCGCACGACGTGACCAGCCATTTCACCACCGCCTTCCTATTGGCTGAACTTCAACAGGATGCGCAGGCGGCCAGCGCAATGGGCGGCGACTACCGCGCGATTGAGCAAATCAGCTACGACGCCAGCGGCTACTGAGCGCCGCAGGCCAAAACACCTATACGAAACTAGAGGAGAACCCATGCAACTGAAGAAACTGACCAAATTGGGGGGCATTCTCTATCTCACCATTTTTATCGCCGTTCCCTTGTCTTACATGATAGGCAAGGGCTTGATTTTGGTGAGCGGCAACGCAGCCGCCACCGCGGCCAACATCGTTAATTCCGAGGGCATGTTCCGCTTTGGCCTGGCCGGGGAGGCGGTAGTTTTCCTGGTGGAAGTCCTGCTGGCCGGCGTCTTGTATACGCTGTTGAAGCCGGTCAGCCCCAGCTTGTCGCTGGCCGCCGCCTTTGCGCGGTTGGGCGAGGCCGTCATCCAGGCGGTCAACCTGCTGACCTCGGTGCTGGCGCTCTTGCTGGCCAGCGGCAGCGGCTACCTGGCGGCGATTGATGCGGCCCAACGTCAGGCCTTAGCGATGGCTTTCCTGGAAAGCTATGACTACGTGATTCTCATTTGGGGCTTCTTCTTCGGCCTGCATCTCTTCCTGCTGGGCTACCTGGTGCAAAAGTCGGGCTTTTTCCCCAAGCTCTTAGGCACGCTATTGCTGCTGGCCGGCGTCGGTTACCTGCTGCAAAGCTTCGGCACCTTCGCCCTGCCTCAGTTTGAGGCGGCCCTATCCACCATCGTGCTGGTGTTGGCCATTCCCGGCGAAATCGCCTTCACGTACTGGCTGCTGCGCCAGGGGTGGATGAAGCCGCCTGGAAGAAAAAAGCGGCCGAGCAGCTGGTCTAAGCCGGAGCCTATTTGTGAAGGCAATCTATTCGGCTAAATCCGGCCCGCCGGAAAGCCTGGAACTTATCGACATGCCGCGCCCCACTTGTGGGGCGGGCGAAATCCTGGTGCAGGTAATCGCCACCACGGTTACGGCCGGCGACATCGTGCTGCGCAATCTGCGCTTTCCGTTGTCGCTGGTCATGGGTGCCTTTGGCTTCAAGCGCAAAGCCGTCCCGGGTCACGAATTCGCCGGGGTGGTCGTTGAGGTTGGCGCAGGCGTAAGCCGCTTCAAGGTGGGCGACGAGGTCTTCGGCACCACCACCAAACTGGAAACCGGCGCCTACGCCGAATTCATATGCCTGCCCGAAAGCTGGAAGGGTGGCCTCATCGCCGCCAAGCCCAAGGCGCTTAGCTTCGCCGAAGCCGCCGCCCTACCGGTGGGCGCGCTGACAGCGCTTGCTTTGCTGGACAAGGCTGGCCTGCAATCCGGGCAGAGCTTTCTGGTTTACGGCGCTTCGGGCAGCGTGGGCAGCTATGCAGTCCAAATCGGGCGTGCGCTGGGGGCCGAGGTGACCGATGCCAGCAGCGCACGCAACGCGGAGATGGTCCGCTCCCTGGGCGCTACCGACATCATCGACTACCGGGCCCAGGATATGGCCAGCCTGACCAAGCGCTTTGATGTGGTCTTTGACGCGGTCGGCAAGCTGGCCGCCGATGCGCAAAAGGCGCTGGTCAAAGAGGGCGGCGTGTTCGTCAGCGTCCAATCGCTGACCCAGGAATCTCCTGAGGCGCTCAACAAGCTAATCGCGATGGTGGAAGCTGGCCAGGTGAAACCTTTCATTGACCAGCACTTCCCGCTTGAGCAGGCGGCGGAAGCCCACCGCTATGTGGAAAGCGGCCGCAAGCGCGGCAATGTCGTGCTGGATGTCGCCCTATCGCCGGAGGGTCACGCGGGATGAAGTTGCGTGGTTGGGTGTTGGGATGGTGGAGCCGCTTCTGGGCCAAGCCCTGGCTAAGCTTCCTGCTTGCCAGCCTTTTGCTGCTGGCCTTGCAGGCCCTGGCATTCAGCCTCTCCGCCCCGCCGGACGCGGCCTTTCCGACCGCGATTGTGGCTTTCAACAGCTTCTTCGTCCCCTACCTGCTTGCGCTGCTGCGCTATCTGGACCGGCAATCCAGGCATACGCTGCAGGTAATGCGTCCGGTGCTCGAAATCAGCGCGGCGGCCTTTAAACGCCTGGTGGAAACACTGGGGGCGACGCCGCAAGGCCCGGCTTTGTTGGCCGGTCTGCTGATGCTGCTGTTTGCGGTCGGCGTGGAAATCAGCGGCCAAACGCCAAGCAGCTATACGGCCATTCCCAGTTCAACTGTGTTCGCGGCGCTGTACTATCTGATTGATAAGGTCGGCGCCTTCGTGTTTGGCCTCTTCGTCTTCCATATCTATAACAAGCTGCGTATGTTCACCATGCTAGCCAACCAGCACGCCCGCGTGCGCCTCTTCAACCTGCGGCCTTTGCAGGCGCTCTCCAAATTCAGCGGCGCCATCGCTCTGGGCTTGCTGGCCGCAGTGTATGGCTGGATAGTAATCAATCCGGAACTGTTGAGGGAATGGCTGGTCATCCTCTTCTTGCTGGGCGTCACCGGCTTGGCGGCGCTGGTCTTTTTGCTGCCGCTATTGGGTCTGCATCGCCGCATGGTGGCCGAGAAAGATATCCTGTTGCAAACGTTGGACCAGCGCTTTGAGGACAGCTTCGCCGCCTTCGACCGCGCGCTGGCCGCACAAGACGGCAAAGCGATTGAGCTGCTGAGCGCTAAGCTATCCGGAATGCAAATCCAATACGAACGCCTGGACTCCATTCCCACCTGGCCCTGGAAACCGGAAACGGCCCAACTGGTCACCACCGCGATTGCTTTGCCGATGCTGATTGCCCTGGCAATCTTTGTGCTCGAGCAAAGCCTTATTTAATTCATTCAGAAAACCTAAAGGATTTACCGTAAAAGCTATTGTTTGGACACGCTACGGCTCGGCGGATGGCATGCAAATCCGCGAGGTCGCTACCCCGCAACCCAAAGCCCACGAAGTACTCATCAAAGTGATGGCCTCAACCGTTACGGCGGGCGACATTGAAACCCGCAGCCTGCGCTTGCCCTTCTGGCTGCGGCTGCCGATGCGCATGTACGTGGGCTTGCTGAAGCCCAAACGGATGACGGTGCTCGGGCAGGAACTGGCCGGTGAAGTGATTGGCGTGGGAGACCAGGTCAAACGCTTCAAGGTCGGCGATCGGGTCTTCGCCGCCACCGGCTTGGGATTGGGGGGCTATGCGCAATACAAGGCCATGGCAGCCCAACCCCAGGATGGTGCCATCGCCCACATCCCCGAGAACCTTTCCTATGAACAGGCCGCCGCGGTGCCGATTGGCGCCATGGAAGCCTTGCACTTCCTGGGCATCGCCGACCTCCAAGCCGGCCAGCGGGTGCTGATTAACGGCGCCGGCGGCAGCATCGGCACCTACGCCGTGCAGCTGGCCAAGCATTGGGGCGCACGGGTCAGCGCCGTGGATAGTGGCCGCAAGCTGGATATGCTGACCGCGCTGGGTGCGGACGAAGTGATTGACTACATGCAAGAGGATTTCACCCGCCGTGGCGAGCAATACGACGTGATACTGGATGTGGTTGGCCTGGCTCCCTTTGGGCGCAGCATTCAATCACTGACCGAGCAGGGCAAATACATCATGGCCAATCCGCGGCTGAGCAAGCTGCTGCGCGGGGTGTTCGTGGCGCGCCGCAGCGCCAAGCGGGTGATGGGCGGCAACGCCGATTACAGCGCGGCTCAATTCCAGCGGCTGTGCGCTATGTTGGCGGATGGCACGCTGACCCCAGTGATTGACCAGGTGTTCCCGATGGAGCGCGTGGTCGAGGCCCATAAATATGTAGAAGCAGGCCAGAAACAAGGCAACGTCGTCATCGCGATTGACCACAGCTAATCTGTTTCGGCGGCCCAACCTTTATAATTGAGGCATGTCCGATATCTTTTTCACCGAACCCTCAGAGGCGCCAGTGCCACCCGACGAGGTGCGCATCCGCATCCTGGAAGCCGCGCCGCGCGCCGATGGGCGCCGCATTGTTGTGCGCACCGCGCTGACGCCCTTCCAGCAGCGGCCCAATATTGAAATCAGCATCCGCGACGCGGACGAGCGCGAAGTGTCGACGCTCAGCGTGGTGGAAGCAATTGACGCCCAGATGGATTTCACCATGCACCTGCGCGGCCCGCAGGGCGGCGGGCGTTACCGCGTGGCGATGCGGGTCTTCTACGCCGATATCGAATCGCACGAAGCCGATGAGGGCGAAGCGGTGCAATCGGCGGATATTTTGCAGAAAGCGGCCATGGTGGTGGACGAAGCCGAAACCGAGTTCGATATCCCCACCGAAAACTAGCCCTAATCTCCCCTAGCCCGTCCCAGCCAAACTTGCTTTAATAAGGCGCTATGTCCCTGGAACCAGACCGCATATTGGCCGACCTGGAAGGCGATGTCGCCAGCGCGCGTTCGCGCACGCTGCGGCGGCTGAGCGTGGCCGCGCTGGGCGCGGGAGTCTTCCTGCTGGCTGGTCTGGCGGTGGTCAAGCTGGGGCAGGCGCCGCCGCCCGCCAACCCCGGTGCCGGTGCGCTGGCGGCCCTGACCGCGACGCCCAGCCGGACGCCTTCACCCTCCCCGACGGCATCCCCCACCCCCACCCAAACCATTCCCACAGAGGATGAAAGTAGCAGCGGGCTGATGATTGCCAGCCGCAGCGAGGCGGGCTACTGGCACCTGTTCCGCATGGACCCGGCCAGCGGCGAAGAGACCCGCCTGACCTACGGGCCGTGGGACGACATTCACCCGGCCATCAGCCCCGAGGGCAGCCAGGTGGCCTTCGCATCGAACCGCAGCGGCGGCTACGACCTGTATGTACTGGATTTGAGCAGCGGAGCCATCACGCCAATCAGTGAGGATGTGGCCTACGACGGGCAGCCAAGTTGGTCGCCGGATGGCAGCTGGCTGGCCTACGAAGCCTACGTAGACGACAACCTGGAAATCTTTATCCGCCCGCTGGATGGCTCCGTGGCGCCGGTGCAGATTAGCGTATACCCCGGCGCGGACTTCGCGCCCGCCTGGAGGCCTGGCAGCCAGCAGGTGGCATTCATCTCCGACCGCTGGGGGGCGCAAATGGCCTGGCTGGTGGATTTGGAAGCCGAGGGCACCGAACGCTTCCGCCCACTGACCCCGGAAGGCCTGGATGGCGTGCGCGGCCTGGCTTGGAGCCCGGATGGCAGCCAGTTGGCCTGGTCGGCCCAAGGCGAAGATGGCCTGTGGCAGGCCTATGTGCTGGATATGGAAAGCGGCGCGATTGCTGAAATCGGCGCAGGGCAAACGCTGGCCTGGTCCGCGGATGGCGACCATATCGCGGTGCGGATTGAGCAGCCGAATGCCAGCTATCTGAGCGCCTACACGCCCGCGGGCCGCCTGGCACTGCCGCCGGTTTTGTTGGAGGGGCAATTGGAAGGCTTGAGCTGGGGCGCGGGCACACTCGGCGAATTGCCCGGCGCGCTGGCCGCGGCCGCCGAAGCGACCCCGGACGCCAACTGGCTGGACTCGCTGGCGGTGGCGGTGCAGCAGGATGCGTCCCGCCGCGACCCGGTGGATATCCCCGGCGTGGAGGCGCCCTACACCGAGCTGAACCGGCTGGCGCTGCCCGCTTTCCAGGCGCTGCAAGGGCGCGCCGCCCAGGCGCTGGGCTGGGACGCTTTATCGATATTAGAGAACGCGCTGGTGCCGCTGAACCGCCCGCTGGAGCCCGGCCGCCAGCAAGATTGGCTCTACACCGGGCGGGCTTTTGCGCTGCCCACGGCGCTGATGGAGCGCGGCTGGCTGGTGGCGGTGCGCGAGGAGTTCAACGGGGCGACCTATTGGCGGCTCTACCTACGGGCCGCGGCCCAGGACGGCAGCCAGGGGCGGCCTTTGACCGAGCTGCCCTGGGATTTCAGTGCACGCTATATTGGCACTGAACAGTATTACCAGGCCGGCGGCCGCCCGGCCGAGGCGCTGCCCGGCGGCTATTGGGTGGACCTGACCGCGCTGGCCCAGCAATACGGCTGGGAACGCCAGGCCGCGCTGCCCAGCTGGCAGAGCTTCTTCCAGGCCAGCCTGTATAACCAGTTCGTGCTGGATGGCGGGCTGAGCTGGCAGCAGGCGCTGCAGCAAATTTGGAGCGCGGCCCAGTTGGCCGAGGCGGGCCTTGCGCCCTAGGCCTACGTTCGCACGGACGCGCTCGCTAGCAGCGTTGCAAGCAACGCTGTTGATGGCTATTTTGGTAGCGGGTTGCAGTGGCGCGGCTCCGCTTGAGGCCGGCACCACGTCCACCGCGACGCGGCGCTCCACCTCCACGGCGACGGCCACGCTGAGCCCCACGCCGACGCCCTGGCCCACCGAGTGGCCCACGCTGGCGGCGGCCACCCTGGCGCCCTATCCGCTCAGCAATCTCTCCAGCACGTTAATCGAGGCCGAGGACGACGCCGAATGGCGGCTGGCCAACTTCGATGCGCCGCTGGCGCTGAACCCCCACGACCATTTCTATTTCATGCCGCCGGTGCTTTCCAGCGATTGGCGCTACGACGTGCCCAGTTCGCGCTATGGCGAGTTGCAGGCGCCGACCAATATCGGCGGGCACACCGGCGTGGACTTCCCAGTGGATAGCGGCACGCCGGTGATGGCGGCGGCCGGCGGGCGGGTGATGTTTGCCGATTACGGGCTGCTGTATGGCGACGAGGGCCGCGGCGATGACCCCTACGGGCTGGCGATTCTGATTCGCCACGATTTCGGCTTCGAGGGCGCGCGGCTGTTTAGCGTGTACGCGCATTTGTCGGAGACGGTGGTGGAGTACGGCCAGTACGTGGAGGCCGGCGAGCTGATTGGGCTATCCGGCAACAGCGGCCAGAGCACCGGCCCGCATCTGCACTTCGAGGTGCGCCTGGCAGAGAATACGCTCTATCATACGCTGAACCCGGAATTGTGGCTGAGCCCCGGCGAGGACCGCGGCGTGCTGGCCGGGCGCATCACGGATACCTACGGCCGCCCGCTGTTCGCGCGCCTGGTGGAAGTGCGCAACCTGGATAGCGGCCGCCGCTATGACACCTACAGCTATTCGACCGCCATCAGCATCGGCCAGGACCCCTATTACGGCGAGAATTATGTGCTGGGCGACCTGCCCGCCGGGCGCTACGAAATCGCAATTTCTTATCTGTACGCCTGGCGGCGGATTGAGGTGGAGGTGCGCCCCGGCACGGTGACCTTCTTTACCTTCACCGGTGCGAATGAATACCGGCTGGATTTACCCCAGGTAGCTAAGCCGGCCAATGTGCCGTGAGGGGAATATCAATCAGTTGCCTAGAGGTGGTGTTAGCAAAAAAACACTTATTTATCCATGCTAAAATGTTTACTCTAACATAGGGAGACTACTTCTGGCAAAAAAAGGTTCTGCAGAGGTTCAAGCAACGAAAAAAACAGCGGAGAAAGTACAGGGTGTGGAGTTAAGGATCAACCGCATCAATCCTGACAATTTGTCTAGCCTTCACATTAATGACATGTTGGTGACACATACCGAGAATGAGTTTTTATCTCATTCTTCCAAATTGAACCGCCGGGAATAACTGATGTCTCTGAGGTGAAAGGTTTGAAAAACATCGATTAAATTGCTCGAGCTAAAATTATGGTTACAGAACAAATGATGGAGGTCATGATTAGGACGCTTCAAACCAATCTAGACATTTACCGCGAACGACAAAACAACAATGAGTGAAAATAAGACAAATACAACAGCAAGGAATGAAGTTCGCTTGCCCTTCGGGGCCTCCGTAAACGAAAGTATCAGGGCGGAAGATTTATTAGTGGGGTTTTCTGAATCCGGGGTGACTAAAAAAGTATCATTTAAAGTATCTGGCGGTCAAAGCACAATCACATTTACTGAAGATGGAAGCCTGCTAAATAAATCTTCCTTCAAGAAAAAATTTACGGGCGATGCTCGAGAAAAACTAGTAAATGTGGGAACTCCAGGCCAAATTAAACAAGCCGCCGAGGTGCTTGGTGCTGTTGAGGAAACTGTTGATAGTTATCCTAATCTAAACCTACCAGAAATCCACGCAGCGGCTCT
Organism: Anaerolineaceae bacterium; assembly: GCA_900299355.1. GTDB lineage: Bacteria > Chloroflexota > Anaerolineae > Anaerolineales > UBA11579 > OMJR01. Next base: position 706 of record OMJR01000045.1, on the reverse strand, counting down.
AGAAAGCGGGGAACTTGGTTTAGTTTGGGAGATTGGTGACGGAGTCATAGGATTTGATTTCGATAACGATCCGACTCAATCTGTATGGTTCTTACTCCTTGGGAAGAGCGATCGAAAAATAAAAGCCAACGGCTATATTAATGAGCTTGACCGAGATCTGTTAATTAACTGGTTGATTTTTTTGCTCAACCGCTTGCAGAACAGGGGCGAAATTGAGCGTGTCGTTTCCTGAGACCTGCCTAAGAGGTTTACCATCAGATGACGTATTTATGCCAGGTAAGCGATCAGTTACCTACTTGGCATTCGTCAATTTAAGGCCGAGTAAAAATAATCCGGGCTGGAATGAAGGCTCAATAAACTAGGAATTTGACGAAGGGGCGTTAACCCATTTAGAAAATCAACCAAGGGAAGACGGTGATGGCGTTCAATTTAAGCCTGGTGTGCTCCGGATCTTGAAGGAAGTAATGGACCGTATACAACACGATGCGGGAGGTCCAGATATTTTCCGGTACGAACTCCGTCCAATTGAAGGAAATCATTATCACGGCAATTATTTACTCTCAAATGATTTAACAAAGCCTGAAAAAATTACAATTTGCGGAAGCCTAGCAAAAGTTTCAATCATTTTGGCTTGAAAGGAAAACTAGAGAAATCAACGCAACAACACATCAAATTTATCAGCATAGGCATTTTCCCAAATACAAGT
>OMJR01000044.1 GCA_900299355.1 Anaerolineaceae bacterium | reverse complement strand
CTGCTTGCTGAGCTTATCCGGCAGCCACAAATCATCCGAATCGAGGAAGGCCACATATTCGCCGCGCGCCAGGGCGATGCCACGATTGCGCGCCGCTGAGACGCCGCTTTGCGCCTGCTGCTCATAGCGGATAGCGCCGCGCGTTACCAATGGTTCCAGCAAGGCCGCGGTGCCATCGGTGGAGCCATCATCGACCACGATGATTTCGTAATCGGTGTAAGTCTGCGCAAAAACGCTATCCAGCGCCTGCTGGATGTAATCAGCCCGGTTGTGGGCAGGGATAACGACACTAACGCGCGGCATCTATAACTCCCGCTTCAAGCCGCGTTCCAGCAAGCGGTGCAGTGGCCCTAGCAGACCCAGCGCGCGCAGCAGCCCACGCAACAGCGAGCGCAGCCAGCCCAAAGTCGAAAGCCACACCTCGCGCGCGCGGCCTATCTTGAAATTGGGCAGTAGTTGTTTGAGCGGAAGCCATTCACCGAATTGCAGCACTTCATCCATGCGGTACTGGCCGGTGGCATCCAGGTAGCGGTGCTCGACCTTGTCCAGAATCTTATAGCGCAGTTGAATCGCGGTGCGGTCTACCGCCGATTGGTCGGCGCCGTCACGGGTGCTCAGCCCTTGGGCAGCATCGGTGAAATATCCCAGCAGGCCATCCACGCGGCCCATGCGCAGCCCCGCCAAGGCCATGCGCACCGAGTAATCAAAATCGGGGCCGACCCTAAACTGCTCGTCAAAATAGCCGACCTGGTCGGACGCATCCCGGCGCAGCATCCAGAAGGCTCCGCCCTGGGGCAGCCCGCGGGCAAAGTAGCCGCGTGAAAACGCGGGGGTGTGGCGGCGGCGGCCCTCTTCGGCGCCGTAGGCCGGCACGGCCACATAATCGCCATAGCACAAGGCCCAATCGGGGTGGGCTTCCAAAGCAGCCACCTGACGGGCCAGCGAATCGGGCGCGCGGCAGTCGTCAATATTCCAAATCGCCAGATACTCGCCGCGGGCGGCGCGCCAGGCCCGGTTCCAGGAGGCGCCCAAGGCCTCTACCCGCTCGACCTCAAGGACCTGCAACTGGCCGGGGTGCTGCTGCCCGAATTCCTTTAGCAGCTCTCGTTCAGCCGGGCGGCCTTCATTCAATACCGCTACCAATTCAGCCTGGGCAAAGAGCGTTTGCGCGGCCACCTGGGCCAGAAAATCGGCCAGGTACTCCTCGCCACGATAGATTGACGTGAGAATACTTAACTGGGGGTAAGCAGCCACGGACTAATCGCGCCAGGTGCGGCGCAGGGGCGCAAAGTTGTCCAGCACCTGGAAGGCGCCCTTCACAAAATCATCCATGGTCCACTTGGCGGCGCGCGTTTTGCCGCGTTTAATCAGCTTGGCGCGCAATTCCTTGTCGCCGTGCAGTTGTTTGATGGCCGCGGCGATGGCGGCCGGGTCCAGCGGGTCCACCAGCAAAGCCGCATCGCCCATTTGCTCCTCGGCGCCACTGACCGCAGACGCCAGCACTGGTGTGCCCAGCGCAAAGGCTTCCATCGGCGGCAGGTTTTCCGGTCCGAAGAGGGTGAGATAGCTAAGCGCCAGCGCGTTTTGATAGAGGGCCACCAATTCGTCCTGGGGCACGAAGCCCAGGATATGCACCTGGGTGCCCAGGCCCAACTCAATCACTGTGTCTTCAACGAATTCCTGATTGCCAAAGTCGGCGCCGACCAGTACCAGCGGCACTTCCAGGCCCTCATCCTTGAGTTGCTTGAGCGCCAGCAGCAAGTTCGCGTGGTTCTTATGCGGCCAGAACTGGGCCGGGTAGAGCAGGTAATCCTTGGGCAGCGCGTAGCGCTCCAGCACGCTGCTGTCGGCCTTTTTGCCCGCAGCGGCCAGTGCATAGCTGGGCGTAGGATGCGGCAACAAATGGATGCGTTCGGCTGGTACCTGGTAGAAGCGTTCAATCTCGGCCTGGCCCACGGCGTTGCCGGCAATCAGGGCCGCCGCGCGCCGCAGCGTGCGCGCAAAACCGCGCTCACGGATTTGCCATTGCCCCCAGCGGCTGACTTCGGGGAACCAGGGCTGCAGGCGATGCTGCAAGTCCAACACTATGGTCATATAGGGCAAATCCAAATCCTGCGCGCGCGGACTCAGGAACCATACGAAATCAATATCCGCGCGGCGCAGCTTCTTCTCGAGGCCGCTCTCCCAGCGCAGGGCGTTGTGCAGGTTGGGCCAATTGCGGGTCAGGAAAGCGGTGATTTTCTCAAAGAAGCCGGGGCCTTTATAGGTCAACAAGTCCACCGAGCTACCCGCGACTTGCTCTTCCAGGTCTTTGCTGCGGCCGCTGACCAGCACGAATTCATGTTGGCTTTCATCCGCCAGGCGCAGCAGGGCATACAGCAGCTCGGCCTGGAAAGTGTAGCCACCGCCGTCTTCGGGAATGTATTCGTCGAGAAACACACCTACTCGCATACTAATCCTCACCGCGCCGGGCTATCGCCAGAACGTGCCAGGTATCGGCGTCAATCGGCTGCTGCCACTCATAAGCCACCCGCCAATCGACGGCGTCCAGTCCTGCCGCCGCCAGGTGCCCAGCCATCTCCTGCACCAAAAAGTAGCGGTTGACCTGCGTTTCCTGCAACTCGGTGCGCGTTCCGTCGGCGGCGATAGCCTCAATTTCGTAGCTGACCTCGGCCAGCTGGCGCGACATATCCAGCACGGTATTCGAAACACGGTTGAGGGTCAGCCCGTTGGCCTGCCAACTGCGTTCGCGGCGCGGCTCGTAACCGCGCAGCATGGCGGCCGCATGCCAGAACTCGAAGACGAAGAGGCCGCTGGGGCGCAGGTGGCGGCGCACGCCGCTTAGCACCTGCTGGATGGCTTCATTGGTTTGTACATAGCCGATGGAATCGAAGAGGCAGTAGGCCGCGTCAAAGGGCGCATCCGCCAAATCCAACTCGCGCATATCCGCCAGCCGAAAATCCACGCTCGAACCGCGCTCCGCCGCCCGGCGCTTAGCCACTGCCAGCAAGTCAGCCGAATAATCAGTGGCCACAACCTGGTAGCCCAGGGCTTCCAGTTCCAGCGCGTGGCGGCCGCTGCCGCAGGCCAGCTCCAGCAGGCGCGAGGTCTCGCCCTGCCCGAAGCGCTGCAGGCACTCATGTACAAAGGCCGCCTCGGCGGCGTAGGGTTTATCCTGATAAAAGATGTCGTAGTATTCGGCGTGCTGACCGAGATAGGAACCCATGCGCGCTAGTTATCCCAATCCGGCGCCTGGCGAATGGCATCGCAAATCGTGTCTATCGTTTCCTCGTCCAGGTTCCACGAGGAGGGCAGATACAAACCCTGCTCCCAGAGTTCATCCGCCACCGGGCAGGGCACTTCGCGCCAGCCATCCAGCCCCTGCAAGACCGGCTGTTGGTTCATCGGGCAGAAGAAGGTGCGCGTCTGAATGCCGCGCTCGGCCAGCGCCTCGGTCAGCGCATTGCGGTCAATGCCGAACTCGGGCTTGACCACCACGCCATACATCCAATAGACATTCTTGGCCCAGTCCTTCTCCACTGGCAGCTGCAGGCCGGGCACATCCTTCAGGCGTTCGTTGTAGGCGGCGGCCATGCGGCGCTTGTTCTCGACGATCATTTCAATTTTTCGGGTCTGGGCCAGCCCCAGCGCGGCCACAAAGGCCGGCATGCGGAAGTTGAAGCCGGCCACTTCATGGCGGAAGCGCGGCTCGGTGAAGGCCAAATTACGCAGCAGGCGCAGCCGCTCGGCCAGGGCATCATCGTTGGTGGTAATCATGCCGCCTTCACCGGTGGTAATAATCTTGTTGGCGTAGAAACTGAAGCAAGCCATGTCGCCGAAGCTGCCGGTCATGCGCCCGCGCACGGTGGCACCATGCGATTCGGCGCAATCCTCGATGACCACCAAATCGTGCGCCCTGGCAATCTCCATCAGGCGGTCCATATCCACCGGGTGGCCGTAGAGGTGCACCGGGATAATGGCTTTGGTCTTGGGGGTGATAAGGCTTTCGAGATGGTCCAGGTCCAGGTTCCAGGTATCCGGCTCGGCATCGACCGGCACCGGCACTGCGCCGTTGTGCAGCGCCGCCAGAGCGGTGGCGATATTGGTGCTGGCGCTGACCAGCACTTCGTCGCCCTTACCGATTTCGGCGGCGGCCACCGCCAGGTGCAATGCCGAGGTGCCGCTGTTCACCGCGATGCCGTGCTTGCAGCCGACATAGCCGGCAAATTCCTGTTCAAAATCGGTGATGTAATGCCCAAAGGTGCCCGACACCTGGCCGGTGCGCAGGGCATCCACCACCATCTCAATTTCGTCTTCGCTGATTACGGGGTCGAATACTGGAATCATTTCTCGAAGTCCACGAATACTTTGTCGTTTTCGTCACCCAGGAAGGGGCCTTGTTTGACGCTGATGCACTGCATATCCTCGCTGACGCGGATGGCATGCACGCCGTGGATCAAGACGATCGCGTCGCCAGCTTTCATCTCAATTTCGCGCAGCAGTTCGCCATCATCACTGAACAGGTCCACCCACACCACGCCGCGCTGCACCACAAACATCTGCTGTAAATCAGAAATCGTGCGTGTCACCGGCTTGTGATAATGCGGCGGTTCCTTGAAGCCGGCTTCGTGGGCCAACAAGCCGAACTGGAAGGACGATTCGGCTGGCGAGAAGAAAGTCGTCTTCTGCACCCGGGTGTGAGCCCAAATGATTTCGGCGTACTTTACGCCGTGGTATTCAACACTCTCTACATTTAACTGATCGGGCATGGGGAT
>OMJR01000043.1 GCA_900299355.1 Anaerolineaceae bacterium | reverse complement strand
CCAGGATGCTTGCCCGGCCTACAACACCGGCAAATTGCTCTCCCCGGCGGCACTGGAAATCAACAAGCGCTACTTCCTGAACCAGGAAGGCGCGGCCCTGTCCGCCGGCGAATCCTCTTCGATGGCTCTGCTGGATTTCGCCATCAGCGAGGAAGCCGTGCTGGCCTGCACCGCTTGCGGCGCCTGCACCGACATCTGCCCGGTGGGCAACGACCCCATGCGTGACATTATGGATATCCGCCGCTCGATGGTACTGATGGAAAACAAGGCGCCGGACGAGTGGCAGGTCGCCTTCCGCGGTATGGAACGCAGCGTGAACCCCTGGAATGTGCCGCCCACCGAGCGCATGAAGTGGGCTGAGGGCCTGAGCGTGCCGACGATTGACGAGAACCCCGAGCCGGAAATCCTCTGGTGGGTCGGTTGCGCGCCGAGCACGGATGCCCGCGCCCAGAAGACTGCCCGCGCCCTGGCAGCTGTGCTCAACGCCGCGGATGTGAATTTCGCCGTGCTTGGTAACCACGAGCAGTGCACTGGCGACAGCGCCCGCCGCGCCGGCAATGAGTACCTGTTCTTTGAATTGGCCAACGCCAACGTGGAAATGCTCAACGAGGTGGCCGCTCCCCGCATCCTGACCACTTGCCCGCACTGCATGCACACCCTGGAGAACGAATATCCGGAATTCGGCGGTAACTACGAAGTCGTGCACCACACCGAATACATCGAAGAGTTGATTAAAGCCGGCCGCCTGGATATTGAACCTGGGACGCTGGAAAAGATTACCTATCACGACCCTTGCTACCTGGGCCGCCAGAACAACATCCTGATTGAGCCGCGCCAGATTCTGAACAGCGTCAGCGGCGATTTCGTGGAGATGGCCAAGAGCGGCCAGCAATCCTTCTGCTGCGGCGCCGGCGGCGCCCAGATGTGGAAAGAGGAAGAGCCGGGCGATACGCGCGTGAGCATTGAACGCATCCGTCAGGCCCAGGAAACCGGCGCCGACACCGTGGCGCTGGGTTGCCCCTTCTGCATGATTATGCTCAGCGACGCCGCCAAGAGCGAAGCGCCTGAGATGCAGTTGGTGGATGTGGCCGAGTTGGTTGCCGACAATTTGAGGAAAGCCTAATGGCTACCAAAGTCATTTTGCCCCAAATGGGCGAGGGCGTTATTGAAGCCACGATTACCAAGTGGCTAGTCAAAGAGGGCGACACTGTCCGCGAGTATGACGCACTGGTTGAGGTCAACACCGATAAGGTGGATACCGAGGTGCCCAGCCCGGCTTCGGGCACGGTACTGAAGGTCGGCCACGCTGAAGGCGACACTGTCGCCGTGGAAAGCGTGCTGGTTTGGATTGGCGAACCGGGCGAGGAAGTACCCGCCGATGGCGACACGCCCGCCAAAGCGGCCAAGCAGCCAGCCAAGCCATCCGAAGCGCCCCAGGCTCAGCCCGCCCCGACCCCACAGCCGGTGGCTGCTCAGCCGACGCCGACACCCACGCCAGCTCCCCAGCGCCCGGCTTCATCCCCGCCCGCGCGCGGGGCTGCAGTCAGCACTGCCCCGATTTCGCCGCTGGTGGCGCGTATCGCCGCCGAACACAAGCTCAATTTGGCCCAGGTGCCCGGTTCCGGACGCGGCGGGCGCATCACCAAGGATGATGTGCTGCACTACATTCAATCGGGTGGGGCGGCCGCGGCTCCGGCGATGCAGCCCAATGGCGGCAACGGCCAGGTGGCCCTACCCAGCTTCGACGGCCAGAACATGGCTACCTTCCTGTCGCCGGTGGTCAAGAAACTAGCCAGCGAACACAACATTGACGTCACCCGTATCCAGGGCAGCGGCCAGGGTGGCCGCGTAACCAAGCGCGATATTGAAGCCCTGTTAGCCAGCGGCCAGACGCCGGTGGCCGCCCCCAGCGCGTCGATGCCGATGGCGCCTGCGGCGGCGCGCCCCAACTTCCCGCCGGCCTTCCCGGACGCGGTGCCCGGCCAGGTGATGAAGCTCAACCCGGTGCGTAAGTCCATCGCCGAACACATGGTGCGCAGCAAGCACACCTCGCCGCACGTCACCACCGTGATGGAAGCCGATATGGGCGCCGTTTCCGCCCACCGCGCGGCCAACAAAGCGGCCTTCGCCCAGCAGGGTGTCAAACTGACCTTCACGCCCTATTTCATGGCTGCCATCGTGGCCGCCTGCCAGGCCTATCCGATTGTCAATTCGTCCTGGGGCGACGAGGGAATTGCCGTGCACGGCGCAATAAATATCGGCATGGCCACCGCTCTGGAGCCGGACGGCCTGATTGTGCCGGTGGTCAAGAATGCCGCCGCGCTTTCATTGCAGGAGATGGCCCGCACGGTCAATGACTTATCCACCCGCGCCCGCGGCAAGCAGCTTAAGCCGGATGAGGTCCAGGGTGGCACCATCACTATTACCAACCACGGCACCAGCGGTTCGCTGTTTGCCACCCCAATCATTAACCAGCCCCAATGCGCTATCCTGGGGGTGGGTGTGATTGAGAAGCGCGTCAAAGTGGTCAACGACGCGATTGCGATACGGCCGATGGTCTATCTGGGGTTGACTTTCGACCACCGCATCCTGGACGGCGCGGTGGCTGATTATTTCCTGGGAACTATCAAATACACGCTCGAAGCCTGGGCGTGATCTGTGTAGAGAGGTTTTTGCATGGCAAATTATGATGTGATCGTGATCGGTGCGGGGCCGGCGGGCTATGTGGCTGCCATCCGCGCCGCCCAACTGGGCCAGAAGACCGCCATTGTGGATGAAGAATTCCTGGGCGGCATCTGTCTGAATGTGGGTTGTATTCCCTCCAAGTCCTTATTGCAGAATGCCCATGTGGCTTACACGTTACGTGAAGAGGGCGACCTGTTCGGCTTCTCCTTCGAAAACCTCAAGCTGGATTACGCCAGCGCGGTGAAACGCAGCCGCCAGGTATCCGAGCGCTTGACCAAGGGCGTCGAATTCCTGATGAAGAAGAACAAGATCGACGTGATCATGGGCACCGCCGAACTGACCGCCAAGGATACGGTTTCGGTCAAGCCCGCCAAGGGCAAGGCCGAGGAGCACAAGGCCAAGAATATCGTGATCGCCACCGGCGCCAGCGCTATTGGTTTGCCGGGTGTCGAAACCGATGGTGAGCAGGTAGTGACCTTCTGGGAAGCGATCCTACAGGAGAAGCTGCCCAAGTCGGCCGTGGTGGTCGGTGGCGGCGCTATCGGCCTGGAGTTCGCCACGGTGTGGAATTCCTACGGTGTGCCGGTAACCGTGGTCGAACTGATGGATAGCATCGTTCCGCGCGAGGATGCCGAGGTCAGCAAGGAACTGGCCAAGCAACTCACCAAGAAGGGCATCACCGTCAAGACCGGCACCAAGGTTGAAGGCGTCGAGAAGCTCAAGACCAAGCTCAAGGTGATGCTGTCCGGCAAGGACGGCGAAGAAGTGCTGGATGCCGATCAGGTGCTGGTGGCGATCGGCTTCCGCCCCAACAGCGCCAACCTCGGCCTGGATAAGCTCGGCGTCAAGCTGGGCAAGGGCGGCGAGATTGAGGTGGATGAACGCATGGCCACCAACGTACCCGGCATCTGGGCGGTGGGCGATGTGACCGCCAAGCTAATGTTGGCCCATGTCGGCTCGGCCCAGGGTGTGATCTGCGCCGAGCATATCGCCGGCATGGAAACTGTCACCCTCGACTACCGCATGATGCCGCGCGCCACCTATTGCAGCCCGCAGGTGGCCTCCTTTGGCTACACCGAGGCCGAGGCCAAGGAAGCCGGCTACGAACTTAAGATTGGCCGCTTCAACTTCCAGGCCAACGGCAAGGCGCTTGGTTTGGGCGACTACGCCGGCTGGGTCAAGCTGATCACGGATGCCAAATATGGCGAGATCCTGGGGGCCCACATGATTGGCCCCGAAGTGACCGAGCTGCTGCCCGAGCTGACTATCGCCCAGATGACCGAGCTTACCGCGGCCGAGATCGCCCGCAACGTGCACGCCCACCCCAGCCTGAGCGAAACGCTGATGGAAGCCGCCCACGCCGCCGAAGGGCACGCGATCCATTCCTGATCCCAACCCCGTCAATCCCAAGCGCGCTGGCATTACGCCGGCGCGCTTTTTTTGTGTCAATAACGGCTTGGGGCCGCCTTCGCTTAAACCTTTGTACTCATCCAATACAAAGGAGTTTGTATGCTTGAAGCGATTGTGGCTATTTTGGCTGGCTTGTTGTTGCTCTCTACTGTGATGCGCAGTGATTGGCTGCAGCCCCTGGTGCCCTTTAGTACCGTGATTGGCGTGGTCGCCCTGGTGGCCGGTGTGCTCAATATCGCCAGTGTGATGGGCATTGCCCTGATCATGGCCGGCCTGATCCTGGCCGCCAACGCGCTCTCCGGGATCCCTTCGATCGGCGACAACTTGCGCAATGCTGGCCGCTGGCTGGATAGCTTTCGGGTAATTATCGGTTTGGTGGTGCTGATTTTGGGTGTGATCGCCTTGCTCTAGCCGGCAAATCCTTCGGGCGCAGCATCTTTTCCGGCGCCAAAGCGTATCTTTGTCTGGACTCAATAACGATTCAGGGCAGGCTCCGTTCTTAGGGGCGGAGGTACATGACATGCCCTACGACTCAATCAGTGACCTGCCCGATAGTGTCAAAGACAACCTGCCCAAACATGCGCAGGAGATTTACCAGGCAGCTTACAACAGCGCCTGGGATCAATATGACCACGACGAAGAGCGCGCCCACAAGGTAGCTTGGAGCGCAGTCAAGAACGATTACGAGAAGAACGACGACGGCAAGTGGGTGAAGAAAGACGACTAGGCGCCCAGTGAGCGACGGAGGAGAGATGTATCTGGCTATTTTGGCAATCTTTGCGGGATTAATCCTGCTATCTGAAGACCTGCGCGTGGCTCTGCTGCGCTGCCTGCTGCCCTTCGCTACGGTGGTCGGCTTGCTGGCGCTGGTATCCAGCTTCTTTGCGCTGGCCAGCCCCTTTGGGATTGCGTTGTTGTTGGCTGGCCTGATCCTGGCGATGAATACCCTTTACGTGATCCCGGGCGTAGGCCAGGGCTTGCGCACCCTGGGGCTGTGGCTAAGCCGCTTCCGGCTGCCGCTGGGCCTGGCCAACGTTATCCTGGGCGTATTCTTTATTGTGTAATTGCGGAAACAGTTTTGGCAAAACGTGGGCACGAAGGTGCCCACGTTTTAGTTAAGCACCTGTTGGTAAAAATCCCTAGCGCGCTGCATTACCTGCTGGTGTTCGGCGCGTTCCGCGATTAGCTTTTGGTTGATCTCCGCCGCAGTGGCGCGCAATTCGTGGTCTTTGAGCGCCTGGATAATTGCCTCCGCCAGCGCTTGCGGGTCGCGGGGATCGACCAGCAAGCCGTTCTTCCCATCGCTGACCCATTCGCGCACCGACTCAATATCTCCCAGCACCGGGAAGCAGCCGCAGGCCATGGCTTCCAACAAGGTGTTGGGCGTGCCATCATGGGTGCTGGGCGAAACCATCACCTGCGCTGAATGGTAGGCGTCGGCCAGTGCGCGCTGGCCCAGGCGCGGCATCAGCGCCACATAGTCCTGAATTTTGAGCTTGTCCACCCATTCCTCGGCTTCGGGCTGGCCTTCCATGCCGGGGCAGAAAAAACGTACTTCCGGCCGCTTGCGCAGCACCAGCGGGATGGCCTGGAAGAAGGTGTCGTTGCGTACATAGGCGCGGATGCCGCGAGGATTAATCACCGCCAAACGCGCCTCTGTGGCGTCCACATCGGTGGCGTGCGGCAGCGGATAAAATATCTGCTTGCGGATGCCGCCATTGCCGGGCGCCACCAACGTCGGAGCGTCGGCAGCGAAGCCCCAGCGGTGGGCTAAATCGGCGTCACGTTGCGTATCGGTGTGCAGCGCGCAGGTGCGCTTGAGCGTGCGGTAGGTGGCCCCAGCCATCAGTGGGTTGACCCGCGCGTGCAGGGTGAAATCGTTGCCCCACACGGAAACCACCAGCGGCATGCTGGGATTAGTGCGCGCCGCCAGCATGCCTTCATAGGGGATGCGCAGGGCATGCACCAGGTCCGGTTGGATATCAGCGTAGAGTTCGCTCAATTTCCTGGAAGCGCGCGGCACGGTCAGCGGCCCCAGCCAATCGCGCAGCCAGGCGCGCGCCTGCGCCCCAAAAACGGAGCGCAGCCCGGAGCCCAGGCCGCTGTCTGCCCCTGCTGCGCGGCTGAAGGCTACCGGCACAAAGTGCTGGGAAGCGACCCCTTCCACGGGGTTGCAGGCATGCGTGCTGGCCAGGTGCACCTCGTAGTCGGGTGCCTCGATGAAATGGCGCATCCAACTCAGCGCGGTAGGCGAGCGCCCATCAGCTACGTATAGAATACGCATCAAAGCGCCACCCGCTTGAGGGCATCCACAAAGGCTGCGGCCATCGTTTCTAAATTTAATTGCTCTTGTACCAGGCGGTAGGATTCGCGGCCCATATCGCGCAGGCGGCGGTTGCTGCTCAGCGCATCCGTCAGCGTGTCGGCCAGCGCAGCGACATTGCCCGGCGGTACTAGCCAGCCGTTTTCGGGGGTCACCAAATCATCCTGGGTGCCATCACCCTCGGCCACCACCACCGGCAGTCCGTGCGCCATGGCTTGCTGCACGGCCAGGCCGCCCGTGCCAGGTAAAACAAACAGGTCCGCTTCCAGCAGGCACGCGCTTAGCTCATCCCCGAAGAGGGGGCCGGTGAAGATCGTCTGGGGATACACAAACCCGGCGTATTCTCGTGCCTGCACGCGGAAGGGCCCATCGCCGACGATCACCAGATCCGGCAGTGGGTCGGGCAATTGCGCCATGGCCTCAAACAGATCATGCAGCCGCTTGCGGCGCTGCAGGCGCCCGACATAGATAAGGCGTCCCCGCCCTTCGTACAAAAACGGTTTGCGCTCAGGGGGCGGCCCCTGGGGGGCGGGCACTACTGCGTTGGGCGCCACGAAGACCCGCTCGGCCGCAATACCTGCCGCGCGATACTCTTCGGCGCCGCGCTGGCTGTAGGCAATCATGCCATCCAATTGCTGCAGGAAGCGGCGGCGTTGCCCGGCCAGCAGGCGGCTGACCAGGCCCGCGTTAGGCGCGCCCAGGCCCCAGCCCAGCACCGGCCGTTGGCGGGCGTGCATCCAGTCAATCGCCGCCGGGGTGCTCAGGTAGCGCGGGTTGGCTTCCACAATCAGCGCATCCGGGTCGGTGGCCTCGAGCCATTCGATCAGGCCCTCCTGCACGCAGGCGTACAGTGGCCCGCTCAAAATGTGGCGATTTTCAGCGGAGTGATATTCGGCCTTCTGCAACTTGCTGATGCTGGTGATGCCCTCGTTGGGGCGCGGCTGCCCGGCGAAGACGCTCAGCCCGCGTGTACAGTGCTCAGCCAGTAAGTCAAAAAAGGGTGCGCGGTAACGCGGCAGTACGCGCTGCACGATGCCTAACTTGCCCGTGAATTTAGCCATCGAGTGCCTCTGCCATCAGGTAAGCCTTCCAATCCAAATCATCCAGGGAGTGTACCGCGGGGTAGCCCTTTTCCATGCGGTGCAAACGGTAGCCGGCGGCGCTCAGCTGCAGCCACACACTTTGCGCCGCATCCGGGCCGTGCAATTCAATCAACAAGCGCGGGCGCGCCTCGACCAACAGGCGCGGCATGCCTTGCAGGGCGGCACCTTCGCCGCCTTCGATATCCAGCTTAATCAAATCCGGTAGCGGGTGGCCGGGGTGGTAGGCGAAATCGTCCAGCGCCAGCGCTTCCACCTCAATGTGTTCACTGTAATTCTCATCGCGGCCGGCCGAGCCAACCAGTTTGCCCATGCCGCCCGAGGCATGCACCAGGAATTCAAGCGACCCGCTCTGGGCGGCCACCGCCTTGGCGACCACTTCCACTACCCGGCCCTCTGCGTTCAACGCCAGGTTGGCCTGCAGGCGTTCGCGGTTGGCCGGCAGCGCTTCGAAGGCGAATACGCGGCCCTCGGCGCCTACGTGGCGCGCAGCCAGCAGGCTGATGTAGCCGATGTTGGCCCCGCAATCGTAGACAGTCTGGCCCGGCCGCAGGAAATCGGCCAGCGCCTGCTGCAATTCAACTTCGTAGGTGCCCAGCCAGTAGTCTTTCTCGGCCTGCAAATCCAGCCTCAGCTTGGCGCCGCGCAACCCGCCGCCGGCTACTTGGGTCTCCGTCAATCCCTGGGGCGCGGCCTGGTTGAGGGCCGCTCGCAGTCCCTTGCTGATTGGACCCAGGCGGTACAGTGCGCGCTTGACCGAATTGGGCAGCAGGCGCGCGGCGGCTGCCGCCAGCCCCAGCAGGGGATTAGCCACGCAGCACCTCGAGATAGTTATCGACCATCGTCTTGAGGCCGAAAGCTGCTTCTGCCAGAGCGCGGGCGCCGGTCCGGAAGCTATCTACATCAGCCAGCACCGCCTGCGCGGCCTGGGCCAGCGCGGGAATGTCGGCCGGTTCCAGCCGCCAGGGGTCGCCGCCATAGGCGGCCAGCCGTCCGGCCTCCGCCGTGACCAGTTCAGGCAGCGCGCCGGTGCCGAAGGCCACCACCGGCAATCCGCAGGCCATCGCTTCGATAACGGCGTTGGGGCAGGCGGCGTTGATGTCGCCCGAAAAGAGTAGCTGGGCGCTGCGGTAGTGGCTGGGCAGCTCGGCTAGGGCCAGCAGCCCCAGCCATTCAATGGCTACCTGGCTGGCCTGCTCCGCCTGGGCCTTGACCTTGTCGCTGACCTGGCCCGCAACGGCTAACTCCACTGGTAGCGATATCTCTTGGGATAGCTGATTTGCCAGCGCCACGCCGTGCTCCAGGCCTAGCTCGTAGCCGCCGCCCAGATTGCCCTCAACCATCAGAATGCGGATGCGGTCGACCGGTGGCTGTTCCGCGCCCTGCGGAGTGAAATGGTTCAAATCCACGCCGTTATAAATCACCACTCCGGGTGTGCCGTCGCCGTGTTCACGCTGCCACCAATCCTGCACGAAGCGACTCTGGTACACCACCGTGTTGGCCACACTGAAGCGCGTGTAGCTCAACAGCACATTGCTCATCTGAGCCTTGAGCCAGTGCCGCGGTCCGCTGAAGCGTGCGCGGTGCAGCCAATTCATGCCATCCAGGCGTTGCACGATGTGCGTTCCCTCGCGTGCGGCGGCGCGCAAAGCCACCAGGCGGCGGCTGGCCCCCACCAGCAGGATAGCCTCATATGGCTGGTCGTCCAGCTCATGGGTCACGGCGATGCCGCGTCCGGCCAGGCCGCGGCTGAACTTTCCAATAAAGCTGGCCGGTCCACCCACATGGGCGGGCTGGGGCGTCACACAAATACGCTTAAGGGTCGGGGAATTCATAGGGAAAAGGGCTAATTAAGGCTAAGGTCGCGGATGTCCAGCCAGACCGCCGGGTTGGCTAAGGTACCGTAGGCCAGGCCGCCATCCGGGCGCCAGGCGGCGTACTGATTGTCCAGCCATAGTACCAGACCCAGCGGCCCCTGCGGCGCCAGTGCTGTACGGAACACGGGTTGCTCATCCAGGCTGAATTGCAGGCCGTCGGCCCGCCATTCCAGCCCATAGCTGTGCCATTCAGTGGGGTCCAGTTCCAGTTGATAGGCGTCCTGCTGCACCACCTGGCTGGCTACCCGTCGCAGCAAGCGCGCCGTGGGCCGCCACAGCACTAAGGGCGCGGCCGGCAGGCCCAGCGCCAGCAGCGGCGCTGGGCAGCGCCGCGCACGGTAGCCGGCGGCCAGGGCGCCTTGGCCGGGCACACCATCCCGCAAAGCCAGGTGATTTTCGGGTGAGGCGAAGAAGAACCAGGCCGCGTTGGGTAGGGCCGGTAGTTTGCGCCCGCTGCCAAAGCCCAGTTGCGCGCTTAGCGGTTCATTCCACAGGCCGAAGCCCCAAGTTCCGGGCAGGCCGGCGCTCGAAATCCGCGCCTGCAGCCGCAGCGTGAAGGGCGGCCGGTGGGGAAAATCGCCCCGTGCCTGCCCGGCGTAATCGTCCAACTGCGCCAGGCGGTATCTGCCGGCCTCGCCAGCGGGCAGGCTCAGCCGCCAGCCAGCCTCGCTGGGCGCGACCTGGCCGCCGTTGGCGCTGCTAAATTGTGGATTAAACGTGGACACGGCGTCATTATACGGTTTCGGGCCGCTAGGCGGCGATGTTATAATCGCCTCTTTGGAGGCCCATGGAGATTACCTGGTACGGACATTCTTGTTTTCGCATCACCGAGCGCGGCATGGCGACGGTGGTGACCGACCCCTACGACCACAACGAAGTTGGTTTCAAAGCCCTCAAGCTGAAGGCGGACGTGCGGAGCATCAGCCACGATGCGCCCGGCCACAGCTTTACCAAGGGCGTGAAGGGCGCCGAATGGGAGCTGCGCGGTCCCGGCGAATACGAGATTGGCGGCGTTTTTATCACTGGCGTGGCCACCGACAACAACGATGGCCGCAACCTGGTCTACGTCTTTGACTACGGCGGGGTGACAGTGGCTCATCTGGGCGATATGAAATCCGTGCCCAGCCGCAGCCAGGTTGAAGCTTTGGGTACAGTCAACGTCTTGCTGGTCCCGGTAGGCGGCGGCAAGTCCCTGAACGCCTCCAAGGCCGCCGAGGTGATCAGCCTGATTGAGCCCGGCATCGTGGTGCCGATGCATTACAAAGTGGATGGCAGCACCGCCAAACTCAACCAGTTGGGCCAATTCGTGAAGGAAATGGGCCTTTCGGCCGACGCGCCGGAAAGCTCGCTCAAAGTCACATCCTCCTCAGTACCTGAGGAAACCCAGGTGGTGGTCCTGGCCCCCGCTGGCTAACCATGGCCACCTCCATCAAGCTGTTGATGAGCTGGGATATCCTCCCCGGCCGCGAAGAAGACTACTTCGAATTCCACATTCGTAAGTTTGTGCCCGCCCTGGAAGGCCTGGGCGTCGCACTCAGCGAAGCCTGGCTAACCGTCTATGGCGACCAGCCGCGCCTGCTGGCCGAGGCACTGATTCCCAACATGGATTCGGCCCGCAACGTGCTGGATTCACACACCTGGAGCGACCTGGGCACCGAAATGTCAGACCTGGTCGAGAATTTTGATTACAAGTTGGTGCCCGCCAAACCCGGCTTTCAGATGTAGTTCCCCAGACGCGTTCTGTGTCTAGCCCCATCGCCAAGGACTTATTGACCTGGTACGCCGCCCGCCGGCGCAGCCTGCCCTGGCGCGATAATCCCGAGCCATATGCCGTGTGGGTGGCGGAAATTATGGCCCAGCAAACCCGCCTGGAGACCATGCTGCCCTACTGGGAGCGCTGGATGCAGCGTTTCCCCGATATCGCCACCCTGGCCGCCGCCCGCCAACGGGATGTGCTCAAGGCCTGGGAGGGGCTGGGATATTACAGCCGCGCCCGCAACCTGCACACCGCCGCCCAGCGCCTGGTGGCCGATTTTGATGGCCGGCTGCCCCGCGACGTGGCCGCCCTGCGCAGCCTGCCCGGTATCGGCCCCTATACGGCGGGCGCAATTGCATCGGTGGCCTTCGGGCTGGACGAAGCGATTGTGGATGGCAACATCATCCGCGTGCTCTCGCGCATTTTCAGTGTGGAAGAAGTCGTCGGCACCAGCGCCGCCACCCAACGCTTTTGGACCCTGGCGCGCGAGCACCTGCCGCACGGACGCGCCGCCGACTACAACCAGGCGCTGATGGACCTGGGCGCCAGCCTGTGCAGCCCGCGCAACCCGGATTGCGCCGCCTGCCCGGTCGCGGAACACTGCGAAGCCTATGTGCTGGGCATCCAAGACCAGCGGCCGGTGCGGGCTGCCAAAAGCGCGCTGCCATTGCGCTACTATGCTGCCGCGGTTTTGCACGATGGGGATGCCGTCTTGCTGCTCCAGCGACCGGAAAGCGGCCTGCTGGCTGGCCTGTGGGAATTCCCCGCTGTCCAGGTCGCCAGCGCCCGCGCCGGCAAAGCTGATTTACGCCGCCACCTGCAAGCCCTGGGCCTGGGGGCAGACCTGGGCGCTATTGGCCAGCGCCTGGAACACACCTACAGCCATTTCCAGGCGTGCTTGCGCACTTATAGCGCTACGCTAGCTGGCCGCCGGGTTGACCCCAAGACCGAGCGCCTGCATGCCTGGGCGCCAATAGCTGAACTGGACGACTACCCGATGGGCAAGCTCGACCGCCAAATCGCCGATTCATTGCAAAACCAGTAAGATAGCGGCATGGCTCCCGATTTTCAGCGCACCGTTGAGGATTTCACCTGCGCCCACTGCGGCGCCCAGGTGCAGGGCGATGGCTACACCAATCATTGCCCGCATTGCCTGTGGAGCCAGCACGTCGACCGCGCCCCGGGTGACCGCGCCGCCGATTGCGGCGGCCTGATGCAGCCTGTGTCCCTGGACGGCGTGACCGGCAAGCGCCGCATCCTGCACCGCTGCCAGGTCTGCGGCCACGAGAAATGGAACCGCACCGCCCCCGCGGATAGCTTCGAAGCCCTGGTCGCCCTGGCCGAGCAGCAAGCCCGCGAGGCCTGATGTTTCGCCGCCCCGATTTTGACGCGCTGCGCGAGGAGATGGTCCGCCAGCAGCTGGCCGCGCGCGACATCCGCGATGAGCGTGTGCTGGCTGCCGCTCATGTGGTGCCGCGCCACCGCTTTGTGCCGCGCAGAGAACAGCGCTCCGCCTACCAGGACCGTCCCCTGCGCATTGGCCGCGGCCAAACCATCTCACAGCCTTATTTGGTCGCACTGATGACCCAATTGCTGGAATTGAAAGGCCGCGAGCGCGTGCTGGAGATTGGCACCGGCTCCGGTTACCAGGCTGCGCTCTTGGCCCACCTGGCGGCCGAGGTGCACACGATTGAACGCCACGCTTCGCTGGCCGAGCGCGCCCGGCAGGTGTTGGCGGAATTGGCTTTGGATAACGTGCACATCCATATCGGCGACGGCAGCCTGGGCTGGCCGGATGCCGCCCCTTATGAAGGCATCATTGCCACGGCAGGCGCCCCGCGCGCCCCGCAAGCCCTGCTGGACCAGTTAGCCGATGGCGGCCGCCTGGTGCTACCGGTGGGCGCCGGCACCCGCCAGACCCTGCAGCGCTGGCGCCGCGATGGCAACCAGTTCACCCACGAGGACATCGTTCCGGTGGCTTTTGTGCCGCTGATCGGCGAACAGGGCTGGTACGCCCCTTAAACGAAATTCATTTTCAATAGGTAAAATGCAGTCGTGGATCGCATTCTTAACGCTTTAGGTATTTTGGGTCTGGTCTTGCTGGCCGTGGTGGCTGTGCTGCTATTGCAGAACTGGCTGGCCGGCGGCGTGCAATTAGATAGGGCAGCGCTTTCCAGCAGCTTCAACACCTTCACGACTATCTTCCTAGGTATCTTTATCGAAGCGGCGCCCTTCCTGCTCTTGGGTACTCTAGCCTCCGGATTGGTCGAGGTCTATTTCAATAAAGAGGCGGTACAGCGTATCCTGCCCGACAACCCCTTTGCCGGCGCGCTGGTCGGCGGCCTGCTGGGGTTCACCTTCCCGGTGTGTGAGTGCGGCGTGGTGCCGCTCACCCGGCGGCTCTTCCACAAGGGCATGGCCCCGGCCACTGGGATTGCTTTCCTGCTGGCCTCCCCGGTGCTCAACCCCATCGTGATTGCCAGCACCTATGCCGCCTACGGCTGGGGGCCGATGCTGTGGCTGCGCATTGGCCTATCCTTCACCATCGCGGTCAGCGTGGGCATGATATTCGCGCTGCACCAGCAGCCGCGCAGCATGCTGCGCCCACTGGCCTTTGCGCCCATTAGCGGCGGCTCCATAGAATTGCCCGTTATCCAGAGTCGGCCGACCGGCTGGGCGCGCGTGCAGCAGGCGCTGACCATTGCCGGCGACGAATTCTTCGAGATGGGCCGCTACCTGATTATCGGCTCTATGCTGGCGGCCCTGTTGCAAACCATCGTGCCCCAATCGGCGCTGCTGGCCCTGGGCAGCGGTCCGCTGCTCTCCGTGTTGGTGATGATTGTGCTGGCGGTCCTTCTCTCGATTTGCTCCACCGTGGATGCTTTCGTGTCGCTGGCCTTCGTCGGCTCCTTCACTACCGGCTCCATCCTGGGCTTTCTGGTCTACGGCCCGATGGTGGATATTAAGAGCACCCTGCTTTATCTGCAGGTCTTCAAACGCCGCACCGTGCTCTATATGGTGACTCTGCCCCTGCTGCTCACTATTCTGGCGGCCGTCTTCCTCAACCTGAATGTGGCTCTCTGAAATGAAACTGTCTGAACGCAATTACCGCTTACTACAAACCCTGATTCTGGCCGGTATGGGCGTCTACCTACTGGTCAAAATCCTGGGCGGCACACTCTATTTCTACATCAACGACCGCTTCCTGTGGCTGGTGGCGACCGGCGCCGCCATCTTTATGCTGCTGGCCCTGGCCGCTTTCCGCCGCTGGCGCGCAGCCGGCGACCATGCCCATCATGACCATGCGCATACCCATCACGGGCACAGCCACGGCAGCCGCTGGAGCCTGTTAATTGTGGCCCTGCCGCTCGTGCTGGGCTTCCTGGTGCCGGCCAAGCCGCTGGATAGCGGCGCGCTGGCTGCCCGCGGCATCAGCACCAATTTGGGCGCCGGCTCTGGCGGCGGTCAGGCCACCCAACTGAGTGTGCCCGCTGACCAGCGCAGCATCCTCGATTGGGTGCGCGCCTTCAATTACAGCGCAGACCCCAGCGAGCTGGCCGGCGAGTCTGCCAATGTGGTCGGCTTCGTCTATCACGACCCGCGCCTGCCGGCCAACCAGTTCCTGGTCAGCCGTTTTACGGTCACCTGTTGTGTGGCGGATGCCTTTGCGGTCGGCATCATCGTGGAAAGCGAAGACGCCGCCAATTGGGCTGGTAATGAGTGGGTGCACGTGCAGGGTACGATCGCCGTTGCCAGCCTGGATGGCAATCCCGCGCCGCTAGTGCTGGCCGAGGACATCAAACCGGTACCGGTGCCGCCGCAGCCCTATCTCTTCCCCTGATGGCTTATACGCGTTTCGACCGGATTGTGTGGGCCGTGCTCGGCTTGCTGGTGCTGGCGATTGCCGGCGTGATGCTGGCCGGAGACCATGTTGGTGTGGGCCTGGATTTGCTCTCTCCCTCCGGGGAGGGGCAGGCTGCCGCCAGCGCCCCGCTTGTGCTGCGCTTTGACCAGCCGATGGTGGCCGCCAGCCTGGAAGGCCGTTTGCGCATCCAGCCGGAGGTGCCCTACCGCACCCACTGGCAGGAGCAGACCCTGATTATCCAGCCGCAATCCCCCTGGCAGGTGGGCGAGACCTATACGCTTAGCCTGGAGGCCGGGGTGGAAAGCCAACTCGGCCACCAGCTGCTGGAAGATTACGCGTACACCTTCACCGTGCGCGAACCGGGTCTGGCCTTCCTGGTGGAAACCGACCAGGGTCGCGAACTGTGGGCCGCGTCCACCCTCGGTGAAGACCCGGCGCGCCTCTCAAGCCCGGGCCACTCGGTATTTGATTTCGGGGTTGCGCCCGATGGGGAGCGCCTGGTCTATTCCACGGCTAACGAAGGCGGCGGGCTGGACCTGGTGCAGGTCACCCGCGATGGCCAGGCCGACCTGCTGTTGAATTGCGGCCTGGACCGCTGCACCAACCCCGCCTGGTCACCGGATGGCAGCCAAATTGCCTACAGTCGCGCCCCAGCCGGCCTGGACGAAGGCCAGCCCTATGGGCCCTTGCGCGTCTGGCTGTTGGATGTTTTTAGCGGCGAGACTTTCCGGCTGCATGCTGATACCCAAAAACTGGGCTACAGCCCGGTCTGGTCGCCGGATGGCGGCCGCCTGGCCTACTTTAATGGTGTGGAGGGCCGCATCGTGGTCGTGGATATGCAGAGCGGCGATGAAACCTATCTGCCCACCGGCTCCGGCGCGGCGGGCACCTGGTCGCCCGACGGCCAGCACATGCTGTTCTATGACATCCAAACCGTGGGCGGCCAGGCGCTGAATGTAATTTACCGGGCTGATTTCGCCAACCAGGACGTGCTGCCGCTCTTCGACCCGCTGCCCAGCGATGCCAGCTACAGCAGCCCGGCCTGGTCGCCGGATGGCGAGTGGGTCGCTTTCCGGGTGCGCCCGCTGGAAGTCGGGCCGGGCGACCAGGTCTGGATTACGCCCGCCGACGGCGCCTACGCCCTGGTGGTCTCCGGTGACGAGGGCTACATTCATTCTGATTTGGAGTGGGATTCCTCCGGTCAGCGCTTACTTTTCAAGCGCATTGCGCTGGGGGTCTCTTTCCCCGACCAGGAAATCTGGTTGTGGACCCGCGAAGACAACCAGTTGGAGCAGGTCGTGCCGGACGGCACCATGCCGGTCTGGCTGCCCTGACGGTCTATAATGCAGCTATGGCTGACCCCAAGTTAGTTCCCGCCCAGCAGCCGGCCGAGCGCGAAAGCGCCTGGCTGGAAGGCTTGCAGGCCAACGGCTACCGCATCACCGATTCGCGCCGGGCGGTGGTCGCCGTGCTGGCCGCCGCTGAGCAGGCCTTGTTGGCCAATGAGATTTATGATTTGGCACGCGCGCACCACGATAAGCTTGGTCTGGTGACCGTCTACCGCACGCTGGAGAAGCTGGAAGAACTGGATTACGTCCAGCAGGTGCACCGCCCGGATGGCACCCATGCCTATCTGCCGGCCTTTGACGGCCACCAGCACCTGCTGATGTGTGAAAACTGCGGCCGGGTGGAGGTCTTCGATGGTGACGATTTGGGGGACTTTAGCCGCCGCCTGGAAGGGGAAAGCGGCTTCGAAATCCACGACCACTGGCTGCAATTTACTGGTTTGTGCGCTGATTGCCATTAACCCTTGACACTGTCAATGCCACAGGTATAATGAAAATGAAAATCATTTTCATATACTTGGAGGTTTGTGTGTCACGCCATATGTTTTCCTTAGTAGTCAACCTTTCGCTCATCGCCCTGCTGGCCGCGTGCAGCCCGTCGGCTGCCCCGGCCGCAGATGTGAGCATCGTCGCCACCAATTCAATCATCGCTGATGTGGTCAGCCAGGTGGCTGGCGGCCTAGCTGATTTGGAAGTGCTGGTCCTGGTGCCTTCAGGCGCCGACCCGCATGCCTATGAGCCTTCCGCCCAGGACGTCGCCGCCGTGGCGGATGCGGATGTGGTCTTTAGCAATGGACTGGGCCTGGAAGGCTTCCTCGAGGACTTAATCGCCAACGCCGGCGGTGATGCCCAACTGGTTGATCTGTCCGAGGGCATCGCTACGATCGTGTTTGAAGAAGGCGAACACCATGATCATGACGAGGGTGAGGAACATGACTATGAGGAGGGCGAGGAGCACGAAGACGAGCATGAAGATGAGCACGAGGGCGAAGAAGGCCATGAGCACGACCATGAAGGTCCCGATCCGCATGTATGGACCAACCCGCTGAATATTGTGGTTTGGGTCGAGCACATCGCCGAGATCTTGGCTGAGGTGGATCCGGCCAATGCCGATACCTACCAGGCGAATGCCGCGGCTTACATCGCTGAACTCGAAGCCCTGGATGCCTGGGCCGTCGAGCAAATCGGGCAAATCCCGGTTGAGCGCCGCCTTTTGGTTACCGACCACGAAGTCTTCGGCTACTTTGCCGAACGCTATGACTTTGAAGTCGTCGGCGCCGTGATCCCGGGCGCCAGCACACTAAGTGAGTCGTCAGCCGCAGAGATTGCCGAACTGCATGAACTAATCGACGCACATGATGTACCGGCCATTTTCGTTGGCTTTACCGTCAATGAAACGGTGGCCGAACGCATCGCCGAGGATACTGGCGCCCAGCTGGTGCCGCTCTACAGCGAATCCTTGGGCGAAGCGGGTGGGCCGGCGGATTCCTACATCGCTATGTTCCGCTACAACATCGTAGCAATTGTGGACGCCCTGACCGTCGAGTAGAATTCCCCACCTATGGAAGCCCGACACCATCACGGTGATTCCGCCTATGCGATTGATCTCTCCGGCGTCAGCGTGCGCTACGGCGCCCGTCTGGCGCTGGAGGATCTTTCGCTGACCGTTGAGACGGGGCGGCGAGTCGCCGTGGTCGGCCCCAACGGAGCCGGCAAATCAACCCTGTTTAACCTGCTGGCGGGTGTGCTCTCAACCGATCGCGGCCGCGTGCTGATCCACGGCCACCGCCCGGAACGCCACGTTTGCATCGCCTACGTTACCCAGAGCAACCAGGTCGACTGGAATTTCCCGGTCAGCGTGCGTGATGTAGTCATGATGGGCCGCGTGGGCGAAATTGGCTTGCTGCGCCGGCCCTCGGCGGCCGACCGCCAGCTGGTCCAGGACAGCCTGGACCGCATGGAAATGACGCATCTAGCCCAACGCCAAATCGGGGAGCTTTCCGGCGGGCAGAAACAGCGTATGTTTATCGCCCGCGCGCTGGCCCAGCAAGCCGACTTGATGCTGTTGGATGAACCGCTCTCCGGTTTGGACCTCAAATCCCAGGACAAAATCTTCAGCTTGCTGGATACGCTCAGCGCCCAGCAGGTAACCCTGCTCTTCGCCACCCACGATCTCAATCTGGCTCGTGAGCGTTTTGAGCGTATCCTGCTGCTCAACCGTCGCCTGGTGGCCTACGGCCCGCCGGATCAGGTGCTGACCAGCGAGAATCTGGCGGCGGCCTATGGCGGCCACATGCAGGTGCTGGATACCGCCGATGGCCCGGTCGCGATTGGCGACATGGGCGGCCACCATGAACACGGCCACGATCACGGGGAAGCGCATGGTTAACTGGCTGCTGGAACCTTTGGCTTATGCCTTTATGCAGCGCGGTTTCCTGGCCGCGATCATCGTCGGCCTGGTCTGCGCCCTGGTGGGGTGCTACATTGTGCTGCGCGGGATGGCCTTCTTTGGCGATGCGCTGGCCCACGCAATCCTGCCCGGCCTGGCCGCCGGTTACCTGGTGCAGGGCGGCGCGGGCGGGGGACTCTTTTGGTGGGCGCTGGGGGCTGCGGTGCTGTCTTCACTAGGCATCGGTGCGCTCAGCCGGGCCGCCAACCTGAAGCAGGATACATCCATCGGGATTATCTTCGCCGGCATGTTTGCGCTGGGCATCGCCATGATCTCAACCATCCGCAACTATGCTCTGGATTTGGCCCACTTCCTCTTCGGCAATGTGCTGGGCGTTTCGGCGGCTGACCTGTGGCTCAATGCCGCGCTGGCCGCCCTGGTCGTGTTGCTGATTATTCTGCTGTACAAGGAATTCCTGGTCTTATCCTTCGATCCGCTGCTGGCCAGCACCCTGCGCCTACCGGCACGCGCGCTGGAAGCGGTGCTACTGATCCTGATTGCGGTGGCCATCGTGGTCTCATTGCAGACGGTGGGGGTCGCCCTGGTGGTGGCCATGCTGGTCACCCCGGCCGCCACGGCTTCACTCGTCAGCAAACGCCTGCCGCGCATGATGGCGCTGGCCGTGCTGATTGCAGCCTTCTCCGGCGTGGCCGGGCTGTATATTTCCTACTATGCGAATGTGGCTTCGGGGGCGGCGATTGTGCTGGTCTGTACCGCCATCTTTATCCTGGTGTGGGCTGCCCAGGCCGTCACTCGCGCCCGGGCGCGTGCGAGCTATTCGGCCAGCGCGGCCAACGCCGATTGAATTTCATCCCGCACCTCGGCATCCTCTTCGATGGCGGCCGCCTCCCGCAGGACATCTGCCGCCCTGTCCCCACCAATTTGGCCGATGGCCCAGACGGCATGCCGCCGCACCAATGGTTCCTCTTCACTAAACAGACAATCCGATAAAGTGGACAGGCTGCCGGCTTGCCCGGCCTTGCCCAAGGCCACGGCCACATTGCGCAGGTAGCCGCGCCGCTTGGCGCGCTTAACCGGGCTGCCCTTGAACTTGGCGTTGAAGTCTTGCGGGCTGAGTTTAAGCTCCGCTTCCAAATCCACCCAGGGCAGGCCGGCGCGCGGGCTGAAGGCGGGCTCGCCCGCATCCGCCGCGAAACGTTCGTTCCAGGGACAGACCACCTGGCACACATCGCAGCCAAAAATCCATTCACCCAACTGGTCGCGTAATTCCAACGGAATCTCAGTTTTCAATTCAATCGTCAAGTAGGAGATGCAGCGATTGGCATCCAGTGTCCGGTCCGGCAGGATGCAATCCGTGGGGCAGGCCTCAATGCAGCGCGTGCAGCTGCCGCAGTGGTCGGTGCTCAGCGGCTCATCAGGCGCTAGTTCGATGCCCAGCAGGATTTCAGCCAGCAAATAATAGGAGCCCTGCTCGGGATTGATGAGCATGCTGTTCTTGCCAATCCAGCCCAGCCCGGCCCGCTGGGCCAGCTCGCGTTCCAGGATGGGACCGGTATCGGTGTACCAGCGGTTGGGCACCGGCTGCCCGGCGGCTTCCTCGATAAAGTCGGCCAATGCGCGCAAACGCGCCTTCAGCAATTCGTGATAATCATCGCCCCAGGCGTAGGCCGCCACGCGCCCCAGCGGACCCTTTGCGGCGGGCGCCAGCTGGCTTTGGGGATTGCTGTAGGGGATTCCTAACACCAGGATGGATTGGCATTCCGGCAGAATCGCGCGCGGGTCGCGGCGGCGGGACATCGCGTCCGGGCGGGCGAGGTAGTCCATCGCGCCGTGGCGGCCCAGGGCCAGCCAGCGCTGGTATACGTCCAGGTGGGGCGGCGGCTCTGGATGGGTGATGCCGACCAGGCCAAAGCCCAGGCTGCGGGCCTTGTCCTTCACCTGGCGGGTAAGTTCCTGTGTATCCATAGAAAAGGGCCTGGGCAACAGCCCAGGCCCTACTTGTAACGTTTCTGGATGGCCCTGTCTAGGGCGCTTCGTAAATAATCACCAGCTTGACGTCGCCGAAACGGACCATATCGGCGACCCCGTCGCTATCGGTTGCATTCTCGTTGAAGCGCAGGCGCAGCTCAATCACATCCGAGGCCAAGGCCGCTTGCACGGCAGTCTTCAGGTCGCCTTCGATGCTTTCAACATTCAACTGAGCCGTGCTGCACCAGCGCAGCAGCGCGCCCGAGGCTACCCCGGCGTCATAGTCGCCGGCGTTCAGGTCAAAGAAATTGCCTTGATAGCCGCGCAGGCAGCCCAGGCTGCCGAAGGGGTCGCCCAGCGTATCGTAATCGCTGAAATCCACCTTGACTTCGATGATGGTCGACCCGTTGGGGATGCTCGACAAATCGAAGGCGACAAAGGCCTGCGACCCAGCATTGCCGGTGGTGTCGCCCGTATTGGGGTTGGCGTTGGTGGTGCCATCCGAGCGCACCGAGCCTTCGTCGTCCTGCTCAATGGTTACCGTGGTCGTCCCGGCTCCACCGCCGCCCACTACGTCAATTTCAACATAGAAGGTATCCGGCAAGCCGAAGACCACCCCGCCGGCATTGCGCAGCTTCCAATCGCCGCGGTAATCGCCGTTGCTGGCCGGTGCGTTCAGGTCGACCGAAATGTCTACCGTGCTGCCGGGGGCCACGCTGGCGGTCAGCGCCTGGCTGGCCGGGCCGCCCATCGCGTTGCCGCTGATGAAGACCAGGTCGTAATCCGTGGTCCAGGTGCAGGTGCCCACGTTGCGCAGGCGCCAGGTCTTGGTGAAAGTCTCACCCGGCGAGAAGTCGGTGCCATCCGGCACAGTGACATCCGACACGAAGTCGGCCGCGTCACAGTCATCCTGAGTGGGCGTGGCACTAGGCGCACTGGTGTTGGTGGCTGCCGCGGTGTTGGTCGGCTCCGGCGTATTGCTGGGCGCGGGCGTGTTGGTCGCCGCGGCGGCGTTGGCGGTTTGCTGGGCGCTCACCGTCTGGGCTGCGGCAGTTTGCACTGCGCCGGCGCCGCTGCCCTCATTGGTGGGCAGGTTGCAGGCGGCCAGTACCAGTGCCAGGACAGCCAATAGGGTCACAACGGATAACTTCTTCATAAGGCAACTCCTCGGCAAAATTCTAGCATTTTTGGCTGGCTGGCGTTGGCCCCAGGCGCAAGAAAAAAGCCCCGCCATGTGGCGGGGCTTTTTGGATTCTTTGAGCGATTAGGGGGTGGTGTAGGTGATGGTCAGCGTGGGACCAAACAGGTTGAGCTGGTTGGCGGTGCCATCGCTGTTGGTTTCGGTGGTGAACTGGATGCGGAAGTTAGCCACATCTGTGCCACCTGTAATCAAGTTCTGGATAGCCGTCTTCAAGGCATCCGAGGTGATGGCGGTCGAGAGCTCGGCATAGGTGCTGTAGGAGCCCATCTGTGTGCCCGAACCGGAGTAGCCGCCCGCGGTAGCGCCGGTAAATTGCACGGTCAACGGCGCAAAGCTGGGGCTTTGGGCAAAGGGGTTGGTCGTGGTGTTGCCGTTGCCCAGGTTCAGCGAGATGGAGGTAATCGTGGCTGTATCCGGAATGCTGCTCAGGTCAAAGGAGAACAAACCACGGATGCCGGTGTTGCTGGCATCGTCGCCGGCCATCAGGCCGCTGCCCGGTGTGCCACTTGAATTGATGTGGGCCAGGCTGTTGGTGTTCAGGGTGACCGGCGTGCCGCTGCCCGTGCCACCGCTGGAGCCGCCGGAGGTCACATCAATCTGTACGTAGAAGGAACCGAAGTTCTCGCCGGAGGCGTTGCGCAGCGCCCAATAGCCAGTGTAGCTGCCGTTGGTGCTGGGGGCGGTCATATTGACCGAAATATCCAGCGTGCTACCCGGTGCCACCGAAGCGGTCAGCGCCTGGGGCGAGGTTGCGCCCATCTGGCTGCCGCTTACGAAGACCACGCTGTAGGAGGTGCTCCAGGTGCAGGTGGCGCTGTTGCGCACCCGCCAGGTCTTGGTGAAGGTCGCCCCGGCGGCGTAATCGCTGCCATCCGGCACGGTCACGTCGGAGACGAAGGCCATGGCATCACAGCCGCCACCCGCGGTTCCGCCACTGCCACCGGTGCCGCCACTACTGACGGAGCGGGTAGCAGTGGCACTTGGCGTGCCTGCCGTGGGGGTCATCGTCACCGTCGGCGTGTTGCTGGGCGTGGGGGTGGTCGTCGCGCTGGGGGTCAGCGCCGCGTTCTGGGTGAATTGAGCGCTCACGGTTTGTGCTGCGCCAGTTTGCACCGCAGCGGCCGTGGATTGCAGTTCTGCTTCGGAGGGGCCGCAGGCGGTTAACGCAAGCGCGGCCAGTAAGGCCAAACTGATGGCAAGTTGTTTTTTCATGGGACTCCTGAATTTCCCTAGTATGTATAAGTCCAAATTGTAGCTAT
>OMJR01000042.1 GCA_900299355.1 Anaerolineaceae bacterium | reverse complement strand
TTTGCACCGTGCCGCGCAGTTGCTTCGGCTCCACGCCCTGGCGCTTGCCCACTGCGATGTACATGGCCAGCAGGATGGCCGCCGGGGCGTTAATCGTCATGCTGGTCGACACCTTGTCCAGCGGAATGCCTTCCAGCAGGGCGGCCATATCGCCCAGGTGGCTGATGGAAACCCCCACCTTGCCGACCTCGCCCAGCGCGATGGGGTCATCGGCGTCGTAGCCGATTTGGGTCGGCAGGTCGAAGGCGACCGAAAGCCCGGATTGCCCCTGTGCCAAGAGGTACTTAAAGCGCTGGTTGGTTTCTTGTGCGCTGGAGTAGCCGGCATATTGGCGCATGGTCCACAGCCGGCCGCGGTGCATATTGGGCTGCACGCCGCGCGTGAAGGGATACGCGCCGGGAAACCCCAGGTCGGCTAGATAGTTAAGGTTGAGGTCATCCGGGACCAGCGTGGTCGGTAAGGGGATGCCGCTGGGCGTGGTGAACTCCGGCTGCCGCTCCGGAAATTTGTCCGTTAAAGGGCGCAGGCTGTCTTGTTCCCAGCGTGATTTCTCATCTTTGAAGCTCATGTGCGGCGAGTATACCGCAGGCCTTTTCGCCAGTCGGTTGCCGGGTGGGACTTGACAAAGACCGCGACGCTGCTATAATCAAAACACACTAGTTTGTTATACAAACTAGTTTATGAATGAAGTGACGACGGATAAGGAGTATTTATGAATAAGCGCCTGATGTGGGGCATTGGCTTGGGAGCGGCTTTCGGGGCCGGCCTGGGCGCCAGTTTCGGCGCCGCCTTTGGCAACGTGGCCCTGGGCGTGGCGCTCGGCCCGGCGGCTGGTGTGATTGTAGGGTTACTTATCGCCGTATTGACCGGCCAGGATTCGGGCGACCCAGATTCCCAATAACAAACTAACACGAAAGAGAGACATACAATGACTGAACAAAGTTTACAAGAGGCCCGCGGCCGCGCTGCTCGCTACGACTACGAAGATGGCACCATCGAAATTGGGCACGGTGCGGTATACGCCGTCCTGGGTGTGCTGCTGTGGCTGTTCGATGCGATGAGTACTGGCGGCCAATACAAATGGTTGTATGCTGTTGGTGTGTTGGCCTTCAGTTTTGTCAGCGCTGCCGTTGTCGGCAGCCTGGTAAGCCGCTACAAACAGCGCATCACCTATCCGCGCACCGGACGGGTGCACTACGAGCGGCCGGCTAGCGCCGAGGCCTGGGATGCGATTTTGCTCATCGGCGCCTCGCTGCTGGTGGCTGGCGGGGCGATTTTCATCGAAGGCAGGTACACCGGTGTGGGCGCGATTGTGGGTGCCACGATTGCCTTGCTGCTCTTCTTTGCCGGGCGGCGCGCCCTACTGGCGCGCATGCAGTGGATTGCACTGCTGCCCCTGCTGATTGGCTTGGTGAGCGCTTACCTCGGCATAGACGATACTTTCGCTTCGGCGTTGATAATGGCTGGCGCCGGGCTGGCGCTGCTGCTCTCCGGTATCCTGGCCATGCGTAGCTACCTGGCAGCCAATCCCGACCCAACTGAGGAGGCCTGATGGCAAAGGACGACAAATCGGGGCAGTGGGCTGACCTCAGTGATGTGGACCGCATCATCCACGAACCGGCCCGCCTGACCTTGATGACTATTCTCTATGCGGTGCAGAGCGCGGACTTCCTCTACCTGCTGAAGGAAAGCGGGCTGACCAAAGGCAACTTGTCCGCCCACCTGAGCAAGCTGGAGGAAGCCGGCTACATCGAAATCACCAAATCCTTCAACGGCAAGGTGCCGCACACCGATTGCCAGCTCACTGAGGCCGGTCGTAATGCTTTCGACGCCTACGTGCAGCAAATGCGCGGCGCCCTGGGCGGCTAGCGACCCAAAAACGGACCAGCCCGGCGCGTCCGTTTTTGATTCAGCCAATGATATAATGCCGTCGCCCAAATAGACTTGGGCTAAGGACATAATGGCAAAAGAACAAGACAAAATTCGCGTAGAAGGCACCGTTATCGAGGCCCTGCCCGGCACCCAATTCCGGGTCGAGCTGGAAAATGGCCACGAGGTGCTGGCTTACCTGGCGGGCAAAATGCGCCGCCACTATATCCGCATCCTGCTGGGCGACCGTGTGACGCTGGAAATGTCGCCGTACGACATGGAACGCGGCCGCATCGTTTACCGCTACAACAAGAACAGCGGCCCCCCGCCCGGCGATACCAATTAAGTTCTCCCTCGCAATCAAAAAAGCCCTGCATGTGCAGGGCTTTTTGTTTTGGGGATGGTGATGCTTAGGGCACCAGCCGCAATGTCTGGCCGGGCTGCACCAGATAGGGATAGCTGATGCCGTTCATGCCGGCCAGCACCACCCAATCCAATTCATAGTATTCGGCAATGGAGACCAGGCTTTCCACGCGCCAGGCAGTGTAGAACTCCGGCAGCTCGATGGACGCAGCGCCGTCTGCGTCGCTGGATTCGTCGTCCACGCTGAGGCGCAGGGCCTGGCCTACCGCCAGCGCGTAGGGCGGCTGCAGGCCGTTGATGTCGGCCAGGTACTGCCAATCCATATCCAGGTCCTGGGCGATTTGCATCAGGTGCTCACCCTCTTGCACGTAATAGATTTCGGTCGTGCTAGGCTGGACTACTGGCTGGGCCAGCGGCCCGGTGTAAAGCAATTGCCCGCTGTAAATCGTGTAGGGATAGGCCAGGCCGTTCCAGTCAGCAATCGCTTGCCAGGTGACGCCCCATTGAGCTGCCAGCCGCCGCAAGGTATCGCCGGGCTGCACCGCGTAGGTTTCCACTTCTGAATCAGCGCGCTCGGCGCCTCCGCCGCGCACGGCCATGTTGCCCAGCACCGCCCAGCTTTCCAGGAAATTATCCACGCTGTGGCTGACCGTGTGGCCGGTGAGCGCATCCACCAGGTGCACCACATCCTCGTTGTAGCCAATCAAAATCATGGTGTGCTCGTAATTGGCGACGGTGACGCTGTCTCCGGCGTTGGTGGTGTAACTCTTCGATGTGCCCGACCACACGCTGCCAATCACCCACACAATCAGGGGGCGGCCCTCGGAAACTTCCAAACGGGCTTGGTCCCAGGTCATGCCGTAAACGGCCTCGGCCTCCAGCCCGTAGCCGCGCAGTAATTCGGCCACCGGGGCAGCGTGCACGCCGTAGGCGTTGGGCGGCGTGGCGCCCCAGGTGTGGTTGGGGTTACCTACAAAGCCCAAGTTGGGGTCATCCGAACGCGGTAGGGTATTCAGGAACTCGGTCTCGTCGATGTAGACGCCCCAGTAGGCCGCCCAATCGGCTGCCGAGCGCGACTCACAGGAAAGCGAGTAGCCCTGGGCGTGGCCGACTACGCCGGAGATATAAGCCTCATCCGGCAGTTGGGCAGCGCCGACATGCAGGATGGGGAAGAACACCGCCAACAAAATGGCGATGGCTAAGGCAAGGTCCAGTCTCTGGTTCGGCATTTCCATATAAGTATAGATAAGCTCCGTCGCCTCCGCGACCGTCCCCAGGGGGGACGCTATAATCCGCGCATGAGCCCGTTGACTTCGGCTGTACAAAGCCTGTTGGGCCTCCAACTCAGCCAGGAGCAGGAGGCGGCCTTTGCGCGCTACGCCGCCGAATTGGCCGAGTGGAACCAGCGCATCAACCTGACTGCGCTGGACCAGCCGGAGGAGATTGAAGTCAAGCATTTCCTTGACTCGCTCAGCGCTTGGCTGGCCTTGCGGGCCACGCCCACGGGGCGGGTGATTGATGTCGGCGCCGGAGCCGGTTTACCGGGCCTGCCGCTCAAAATCCTGCACCCCGCGCTGGACCTCACGCTGGTGGAAGCCACCGGCAAAAAGGCGGACTTTCTAACTCATATGGTGCAAGTTCTGCGCCTGGAGGGCGTGAGCGTGCTGGCGATGCGCGCCGAAGAGGTGGGCCAGGACCCCGCCCACCGCGAGCAATATGATTGGGCCGTCGCCCGCGCGCTGGCGCCCATGCCGGTGCTGGCTGAATACCTGCTGCCGCTGCTGCGGGTCGGCGGGACGGCGCTGGCGATGAAGGCCCGCGATGTGCGCGCGGAGATGGAGGCCGGCCGCGCCGCCATCCACGAACTCGGCGGTGAGCTGGGTCCCCTTCACGAAGTGCAGGTGCCCGGCTTGGACGAGGAACGCTACCTGGTGGAAATCAACAAGGTCTCCGCGACCCCGGCCAAGTATCCCCGCCGCCCCGGCATGCCCAGCAAACGCCCGCTGGAATAGAGTAATGAAAACGTTGAGTTTGGCTAAGCCAGACTCCTAAAATCAAATACGCCACACATGTTCGTCATTGTGAGCGCAGCGAAGCAATTTCCTCTTCGGGTCAACCTTGGGCTTCAGACGCGATAACCTGGTGTCACATCCTCTCGACCCAAAAAAAAAGACTTTTTACCTGCAGGCAGTAAATCACATTGATCTTCGTAGGGGCGGGTCTTAGACCCGCCCCTACACGACCAGGCCCGAACGAAAGATTGCAGGAAACAAGAGCGTGCTTGTTGCTAACGCGCCCCGGCAAACTGTGCCCGCACCTTGTCCCTCTGCCCAAACCATGAAAGTCCAGAACGACTCTTAACACCCCTGTCCCGCTGGCCGGAGAAGGGCAACGACCCAGGAAATCATTTCTTGCTCATGACTGGGGTGAGGGTGTAAGCGCTGGATTAGAAATCCCTAACCCCCTAAAATGGCTGGATACATTTCACCGAATTGGTGCGACAATATCGGCATCTTATACATTGCGAAGGAGTCTCGCATCGTATGTTGCTCTATTCCACACGGATTGCACCGAGCACAATACACGGGCTGGGCTGTTTCACTACCGAAGACATCAAGCAGGGGGCTACTGTTTGGCAATACGACGGGCGGCTCGACCGCCGTATCCCCAAATCTGAACTCGGCGATTTCCCGCCCGGCGTGCAGGCCTACTTGAACATGTATGCCTATGAGGAAGA
Source organism: Anaerolineaceae bacterium (assembly GCA_900299355.1). Lineage (GTDB taxonomy): Bacteria > Chloroflexota > Anaerolineae > Anaerolineales > UBA11579 > OMJR01. Next base: position 5,479 of record OMJR01000042.1, on the reverse strand, counting down.
TATCGACGGGGAACGCATGATGACCCTGTGCGGCGACCAGGCCAAGCACATGAATCACTCCGATGCGCCCAATTTGCTGGAAGGCCCCGACGGCATCAATGTCGCCGGTCGCGACATCGCTGCCGGCGAGGAACTCACCTGCGATTACAGCAAGTTTGATTTGTCGGTGAAGTTTTAGGTAACCAACTAACTCTTCAACTGCCCGCCCTCAATGCGCCACTGCTGGGCGCCACCCAGGAATTCGGGCGTGAATAAATCCACATCCGTGGTGGTAAGCAGCACCTGGCGGTCTCGGCTCAGGCGGCCCAGTAGGTCGAAGCGGCGCGCTTCGTCCAACTCGGCCAGCACCTCGTCCAGCAGCAGCACCGGCCAGCGGCCGCTGCGCGCCTGCATCCACTCCATCTCCGCCAGTTTAAGTGTCAGCAGGGTGGTGCGCACCTGGCCGCGCGAACCGTAGCTGCCCAAATCCAGGCTGTTGCCCAGGAAGCGCAGCTCGTCGCGGTGTGGTCCGATGCTGGTCACCCCGCGCCCGATTTCTTCGCCGCGCTTGGCTTCCAGGGCAGCGCGGAAGCCGGCTTGCAATTTCTCCACGCTGACGCCGCTGCGGTCCGGCGGGGCTTCCATCAGGGTGCGCTGGCTGCCGTTGCCGGGCAGCGGGTCATAGGTTGGCTCGTAGCTCAGGCGCAGCACTTCCGCGCCGCGGGTCAATTCGTGATGGATGCGCCCGGCCAGCGCGTCCAGTTCCTTCAGCGCCAGGAAGCGCGCCGCCAGCACTTGCGCGCCGCGCAGGCTCAAGCGCTCGTCCCAAAAATCTAGCTGGTTGCGGTCGCCGCCGCCCTCGCTGATTTGCTTCAGCAGCGCATTGCGCTGGCTGAGGATGCTTTCGTATTCACTCAGCTGCTCAGCGTAATGGGGCGCCACTTGGCTCAAGGCCAGGTCCAGGTAGCGGCGGCGGTGGCGCGGCGCGCCGTCAATAATCTGCAGCATTTGCGGCAGGAACAGCACCGCGTTGAAATGGCCTACCGCTTCGCCAATCTTTAACTTGCCACCGTCAATCAACACTTCCTTGCGCGCCCGCTGGCCGACCTTGGTCTGCTCCTGGATGATGCGCACTTCCATTTGGTGGTTGCGTTCACCGCGCTGGTAGCTGGCCACGATACGGGCGACCGCGGTGGGGTTGCGCGCCTCCAGAAAGTTGACTAGCTGCCGGTCATTGTCGGCGTGGAAGGAGGATAGCGTCGCCAGGAAGTAGACCGCCTCCAGCAGTGAGGTTTTGCCCTGGGCGTTGGCGCCCACCAACAAGGTAGCCCCGGACGGCACTTGCACGTCCAGCCGGGCGAAATTGCGGAAGTTGGATAGGGAGAGGCGGGTGAGCTGCATGGGGCCGGCGGGCCAGGGCTTATTCGCCCTCGCCTTCCAGTTCCGGCTCCACTTTGTAGAGCTTCTCGGCCCGGTCGGTCATCAGCACGCCATCCAGGTGGTCAATCTCGTGCTGGAAAATGCGTGCCAGCCAGCCTTCGGCTTTGATTTTGGCCGACTGCCCGCGCGGCGTCTGGTAGCTCACCGTGATGCCCTCGGCGCGCTCGACATCGGCCAGCAAATCTGGCAGCGAGAGGCAGCCCTCGGTGGCCGTCACCAGCTCCACCGAACGGCGGGTGATTTCCGGGTTGACCATGGTGTAGAGCTTGCGCGGGTACTCGTGGATGATTTCGCCGTCTTCGTCTACATCTGGTTCGGGGCCGAACTCAGCCACGAACACGCGCAATGGCACATCCACCTGCGGGGCGGCCAGCCCGGACCCGGGCGCGTCGCGCATGGTCTCAATCATGTCGTCAATCAAGCTTTGCAAGTCATCCCCAAACTCGGAGACGGCGCGCGCCTTGCGGCGCAGGGTCTCATTGGGCGGGGTGACGATGGTACGAATAGCCATTCACAAAAATCCTTCGGGGCAAATACGATGAAACTATTTTAACGCCTGGCGATGGTAATCAACCGGCATCGCGCTGGCGTTCTTCGTTGTAGACGCGCAGCCACTCGGTCATGCGTTGGCGGTCTTCTTCGGCCTGGCTGGCTTCCAGCTTTTGTTTCAGAGCCTGCATGCGCAGGAAGATATCCTGCTGCACCAGCGCCGGGTTGTGCACATCCACGAATTCCAGGCTGCTGTCGCCGACATTGATGCGCACCACGCCGTAGTTCAAAATCAGACCAATCAGGCCCACCTTGTGGTTCTCCAGGCTGAGCACGTTGCTTAACGAGGCGGTCTTGGTGACTTCGCTGCCCAGCGGTTTCTTCTCACTGTCAATCAGGCTCTCGGCGGTGACCCGATAAATATCATTTTGCCAATCCAGCAAACGATAAATGAAGACGCCAATTGGCACACTCATGCCTACCATGGCCAACAGCCAGTTGGCCCCATCCTGCGGCAGGCCGCCGTTCAGCGTGGTCAGCAGATAAATAACTGCCACCAGGAAGAAGACCGGCGCCAGCAGGCTGCCGAAGAGCACAAACCAGTGCTTGTGATAGGTGATGCCGTCGGGTTCCACGATGCGGGTTTTGAATAAACGATAGCGCCCGGAGTTATCCACCATTTCCAGCGCTGGGGTCGTTTCACCTGGCCCAGTGCCCTCGTCAGCGTGCCCCAGGCTGGCGCGCACCGCCTGGCGGATGGTGTCATGCTGTTCCTCGCGCTGCTGGCGGCGGAAACGGGCCACATGCTCCTCAATCAATTGCTTGGTGCTGTAGGGGTTGGCCACCACCGGCATCAGCACCGTTCCGGTGTAGGTGCGCACGACCACATCGCCAAAACCCAGCCAGCGCCCCAGCAGGTTGGTGTGGATGTTGATGGACTGGATGCTTTCCAGCGGGGCTTCTTTGCGGCTCGAAGAACGCAGTAGGACCTGCTCCAGCCAGACCACGCGCAGGTTGGTGAGGATGTAGAAATCGTTGCGCCAATCCAAGTATTCCCACAGCACCATGATGCCAGCCAGCAGCAGACCGCCGCCGCCCGCCGCCACCCAGGTGAACTGCTGCTCGGGCGGCCCCTCGATAGCGCGCAGGAAGGCTAGCATGGCCAGGATGGCCACGAAAATCGCGCGCGCCCAGCGGAACCAGAGATGGGCGCCGTGCTTGCGGGCCACGAAATTTACCTGCTCACCAGTGCGCAACCACTCAAATTCCACTTCGCGGCGCAATTCGTCGCCTGCTGAGTGGTGCTGCAGGGTCTCTTCAATGTCAGGGAATTGTTCCAGCAGCCAGGCCAGGTCGGCGCGCGGCAGGTAGAGCAGCTGGCTGTCAGCCGCCGCGCTGACGGTGAACTGGCGCGGCGTGCGCTCCAGCAGGGCGCGTTCGCCGAACACGTCGCCTGCTTCCAGGATGGCAGGCTGGGCTTCGCTTTCAGGCTCGGCGCTGGCCATCTGGCCGCCGTAGAGCAAATAGAGGTTTTCAGCCCGGTCACCAGCGGCATACAGCAGCTTGCCGGCCGCCAGATGATAGTCGTGCAGGCGCTCAGCCAGCTCGGCCAGCGCCTCCTCCGGCAGTTCCTGGAAGAGCGCGCTTTCCTTTAAGAACAGGATGCGTTGTCCGATACTTGTGCGCACGCGGCGATTGTAGCATTTTGGTTTCAGGCGCGCTCCGGCGGGGTGGGGCGGGTCGCGCAAGGCCCTTCATGTTAGAATTCCGCCGATAATTCCCCTCGACGGAGACTGAATGCCTATTCATTTTGGAACCGACGGCTGGCGCGCCGTTATTTCGGACACCTTCACATTTGCTAATTTACGCATGGTCGCCCAGGCCATTGCCGACGCCCTGATTGCTGACATCAAAAAGACGGCCCCACTAAAGCCTGCCAACGGCGCTCCCACCGTGGTGGTCGGTTTCGATACGCGTTTCCTGTCCGACCGCTTCGCGATTGATGTGGCCCGCGTGCTGGCCGCCAACGGCCTGCAGGTGCTGCTGGCCCAATCCGATTGCCCTACTCCCGCGATATCTTACGCCGTTGTTGATAACAAGGCGCTAGCGGGAGTCATGATTACCGCCTCGCACAACCCCCCGCGCTACAACGGCATCAAGCTGAAGGCCAGCTACGGCGGCTCGGTCTCCAAGGAACAGTCCCACCGCGTTGAGGTTTATCTAAGCGACAACGAAACCCAGGGCCGCGGTCCCAATTTGATGGATTATGAGCAAGCCCAGGAACGCGGCCTGATTAAGCGATTCGACCCCATTCCGCGCTACCGCGCCCACCTGGAAACGCTGATTGATTTTGAAACGCTCAAGGCTAACCCGCGCCCAGTGGTGGTGGATGCCATGTTTGGCTCCGGTCGCCGCGTGCTAGCCAACCTGCTACGCGAATGCGGTTGGCAGGTCACCGAAATCCGCGCCGACATGAATCCCGGCTTTGGCGGCATCCACCCCGAACCGATTGACCGCTATCTGGGCGACTTGCGCGTGGCGCTGGCTGCCGTCCCGGGCGCCTTCGGCCTGGCCACCGATGGCGATGCCGACCGCATCGGCGCCATGGACGAAGAGGGCGCCTTCGTGGACCCGCACAAGATTATGGCCCTGGCGTTGGGCCACCTGATAGCGCGCGGTGAAAGCGGCAGCGTGGTACGCACGGTGTCCACCACCCACATGCTGGACCGCATGGCCGCTGAAGAGGGCCTGCAGCTGCTGGAGACGCCAGTGGGCTTCAACCACATCGCCGACCATATGATTGCCAACGGCGTCCTGATTGGCGGCGAGGAATCGGGCGGTATTTCGTTCAAGGGCCACATTCCCGAGGGCGATGGCGTCTTGATGGGCTTGCTGCTGGCCGAAATCGTGGCTACTTCGGGCAAGCCATTGAAGGCTTTAGTGGATGACTTGTTGGCTGCCTACGGCCCGGTCTTCTACGAGCGCAACGATTTGCGGCTCAAGCGTCCGGTGGACAAAGCCCAGATGAGCCAGCAACTGGCCGAGGGCGCGCCAGCCGATATCGGCGGCCACCCGCTGGCTGAAGTCGCCACCACCGATGGGGTTAAGTACATCCTGGACGATGGCTCCTGGCTGCTGATTCGCCCTTCGGGCACCGAACCTGTGCTGCGCGTTTACGCCGAGGGGCGCAGCCCTGAGATACTCAAGGCCCTGATGGAATACGGCACACGCATCGCGAACTCCAATGGTGAGAAATAAAAAGAGCCCGGCAACGCCGGGCTCTTTTGTTTGATGTAAGGATTAGTGGGTATCGAAGCTAAGCGGGCTGGAGTAGGCACTGCTTAGGCCGCCTACTGCGACTGCGCGCACACTCCATTCATAATCTGCGCCGCAGGCCACAAAGAACTCCACCGACGTGCTGGTGGTAGTGCCGCTATCGGTAGCCGCGCCGCTGACCTGCCATTCGTAGTAGTCAATCCCATTAGGGTGCGAGACCGCGTTCCAGGTCAGGAAGACCGAAGACACGCAGCCGGCAGCGCCCGTGGGCGAGACGGCCACCGGGGTCGGCACT
>OMJR01000041.1 GCA_900299355.1 Anaerolineaceae bacterium | reverse complement strand
GTTGACTATTCTATTCTCGGAAGGTTTATTAAGAGAGAGCCACTAGCCATTATTTTTGGAAAATTTGGGGTCCAAATAGATGTCGAGGACTATACTGGACCTATTACAACCCAGAAACTTTTGAACGTTATTTCAAATCCCAATCCCATTCGCCTATCTTCCCGACGACTAAGAAGAGAAATCACGAATCTCCAAATAAATGATATTCGAGTCATATTAGAGAGCTTCAGAATACCGCTTGGCTTTAGTTTATTGTCGGCCGAACAGATTGAAAAATTAAAGAAGAATTTTGGAGTGGACACTGAATAATTTACGTGAGGCAAAGGCATTTGGCTCATATGCGCATTTCGTACCAAAGTAAAATATCCCCATGAACCTCCCCAACCGTGAACGCGTGCTGGTCAGCCTGGTGCGCGAGATCGCCGCCGAGCAGGCTATCCAGCTGGATAGCTTTTCGCACGACTGGCTGCTGCGCCTGGAGCGCGGCGGCCGGGCGCGCCACATCCTGGGCTACAACTTCGAAATTAACTCGGCCACGGCGCAGATGATTAGCTCCGACAAGGCCGCGACGGCCGATATCCTGGCCGCCGCGGGCATTGCGCATGTGGCCCACCGGCTCTTCCTGCATCCGCGGCTGGGCGGATACGTGCCGGCGGCGGGCAACTGGGGCCGCATGCTGGCCTACGCCGAGGAGCAGGGCTACCCGGTGGTGGTCAAGGCCAACATGGGCACCGGCGGCGACGAGGTCTTCAAGGTGGCCACTGCCGCCGAGTTGGAAGAGCAGGTCATGGAACTGTTCGAGACCCAGCGCGCAATCACGATTTCGCCCTTCCTGGAGATTGAGCAGGAGTACCGCGCAATCGTGCTGGATGACAGTTGCCAGCTGCTGTACGCCAAGCGGCGCCCTAGCCTGGTGGGCGACGGGCAGGCCACCGTGCTGGAATTGATAGAGCAGGCTTTGCTGGCGGGGCGCATCAGCGGCGAGCTGGCCAGCCGGGCGCTGGATGGCGCGGCTGGCGACCTCAAGCGCGTACTCGACCAGGACCAGGAATTGCTGCTGGGCTGGAAGCACAACCTGGGCGCCGGGGCGCGTCCGCTGCTGATTGAGCGAGGTGAGGTCTACGACCAGTTGGCCGCGCTGGCGGAGCAAGCCCGCCGGACATTAGGCATTCGCTTCGCTTCGGTGGACATCGTACAGGTCGGCGGCCAGCTATCCGTGCTGGAGGTCAATTCGGGGGTCATGATGGAATATTTTGTGCGCCACTATCCCGAGCAGCGCGAGACCGCTAAGGCAATTTACGCCCAGGCCATCGAAAAGATGTTTAGCGCCGAATAGGCGCTCACAGCCCCCGGCTTTGATAGAATCCGGGCGTGTCCGCCCGATTGCTGCCGCCCGGCATGCCGCTTTCCAAACGCATCCTTGATTTGCTGCTAGTCCTCATTGGCAGCCTGATTGCGCTGCCCCTGTTGGCGATGACCACCCTGCTGGTGCGGCTCTTCCTAGGTAGCCCGGTGCTATTCAGCCAGGTGCGGCCCGGCTACCGCGGCGAGCCCTTCACGCTCTACAAGTTTCGCACGATGCGGGTGGCGCATGACCCCGATGGCCGCCCGCGCCCGGATGCCGAGCGCATGACCGCGCTGGGGCGGCTGCTGCGCGCGCTGAGCCTGGACGAACTGCCCGAGCTGTACAACGTACTGCGCGGCGAGATGAGCCTGGTGGGGCCGCGGCCGCTGCTGATGCAATACCTGGAGCGCTACACCGCGGAGCAGGCTCGCCGCCACGACACGCTGCCGGGCATCACCGGCTGGGCCCAAATCAACGGGCGCAACAACGTCTCCTGGGAGGATAAGTTTGAATTGGACGTTTGGTACGTGGAGCACTGGTCGCTTTTGCTGGACCTGCGCATTCTGCTGCTGACCCCGCTCAAGGTGCTGCGCCGCGAAGGCATCAACCAGCCCGGCAACGCCACCGCGATGGAATTTATGGGCAGCGAAGAAGCCAAGCGGCCCGATGCGGAGCCGAAAGTATAATCGCCGCCATGTCTGCCGATTACTACCGCCAGATGGCGCGCATCCGCCGCTTTGAGGAAACCGTGCTGGAGCAATTTTCCAGCGGGCTGTTTTACGGCACCACCCACACCTACATAGGCCAGGAAGCCAACGCGGTCGGCGTGCTCAGCCATCTGGCGGAGGGCGACATCGTCTTCAGCAATCATCGCTGCCACGGCCACTTCATCGCCTACGGCGGCGACCTGCGCGCCCTCTTCGCCGAGCTTATGGGCAAGCCCAGCGGCGTGGTGGGCGGCATCGGCGGCTCGCAGCACATTCATTGGCGCGATTTCTATTCGAATGGCGTGCTGGGCAGCACCGCGCCGGTGGCCACGGGCGCCGCGCTGGCCGAAAAGGTGCAGGGCAGCGGCAAGCTGGCGGTCATCTTTCTGGGCGACGGCGCGCTGGGCGAAGGCGTGCTCTATGAGAGTCTCAATATCGCCGCGCTGTGGCAGGCGCCCATCCTGTTTGTACTGGAAGACAACCGCATCGCCCAGACCACCCCGATTGAATTGAACCTGGCCGGCGACATCGCCGCTCGCTTTGCCGCCTTCGGCATCCCGGTGGCCGAGCTGGACAGCAGCGACCTGACCGAGATTGCGGACGCCGCGGCGCCCTTGTTCGGGGAGCTGCGTTCGGGGGGCGGGCCACAGGCGTTGGTGCTGCACACCGCGCGCTTCGGGCCGCACTCCAAGGGCGACGACACCCGCGACGAGGCCGCCGTGGCCCGCCTGCGCGCCGAGCGCGACCCCCTGACGATTCACGCCGCCACACTGGACGAGGCCGAGCGCCTAGGCATTGAAGCCGAGGTGGCCGACGAGGTCGCCGCAGCCTTCGCCCAGGCGCAAGCCGACCCGGAGCACCAACCGTGAGCACGGTAATGGAGCGCCTGAACCAGGCCCTATACAGCGCCTTCGAGCAGGATGCGCGTGTGCATCTCATTGGTGAGGATTTGCTGGACCCCTATGGCGGCGCATTCAAGGTGAGCAAAGGGCTGTCGAGCGCCTATCCTGAGCGGGTATTGACCAGCCCGGTCAGCGAGGCCGCCATTTCCGGTGTGGCGGGTGGCATGGCGCTGCGCGGCCTGCTGCCGGTGGTGGAGATTATGTTCGGCGACTTCAGCACCCTGATTGCCGACCAGGTCATCAACAGCCTGACCAAGTTCCGGGCGATGTACAACGGGGCGGTGGATGTGCCGGTGGTGATTCGCGCGCCGATGGGCGGCCGCCGCGGCTACGGCCCGACCCACAGCCAGACCCTGGAGAAGCTGTTCCTGGGGGTGCCCGGTCTGCGCGTGCTGGCCCCCAACACGTTGAGCGACCCCGGCCAGCTGCTGCTGGACGCCATCCTGCGCGACCCGGGACCCGTCTTCTTTGTGGAAAACAAGCTGCTCTATTTAAAGGAAGTGCTCGGTCAGGAGGCGTTGGCTGAGTATCAAGTCGAGCAGAACACACCCACCGACAGCTACGCCGCCACGACCCGTCTGCAAATCCAGGGCGCGCCCAAGCCGACGCTGACCCTGGTAGCCTATGGTTACATGGCCGAGCTGGCCCGAGAAGCCCAGCAACGCCTGGCCTTTGAGCACGAAATCTTCTGCGAGCTGGTGGCGCCCAGCCAACTGGCGCCCTTTGGCGCAGATGGCGCCCTGGATCCACTTTTGCTGGCATCCATCCAGCGCACCAGGCACTTGCTAACGATTGAAGAAGGCAGCTACTCGCTGGGCTGGGGCGCCGAAGTGGCCGCCCGCGCGGCCCAGGCGCTGGGTCCGGCGCTGCAAGCGGTGCAGCGCGTGGCCGCGGCCGAGGCGCCGATTCCGGCCTCCGTGCCGCTGGAGCGCGCCAACCTGCCGGGAGTGGACGATATCGTTGCCGCCGCCCGGAAAATGGTATAAAGCCGCCATGGCCGACGCCACGCGCATCCTTGTTCCCCTGCTCAATCCCAACGAGACCGACGCCCGTTTGGTCAGCTTGCACGTCGAAGATGGGCAGCAAGTGCAGGTCGGCGACCCCCTGGCCACGCTGGAGACCACCAAGTCCACCTTTGAATTAGAGGCTGCCGTCGCAGGCTATGTGGCTGGTTTGAAAGTCACCGTAGGCGACTTACTGCACGCCGGCGATTTGTTCTGCTATCTCGCACCGGATAAAGAATGGCAAGCGCCCGAGCAAGCCAAGCCCTCCGAGGCGCCTAGCGGCGTGCCCGAGGGACTGCGCATCACCCAGCCGGCGCTGTTGCTGGCCCAGCAAGAGGGCTTGGACCTGGGCACTTTGCCAGTTGGCCCCATCATCACTGAAGATAAAGTACGCGTGGCCTTGAAACAGGGTCAGCCCGCCGAATTCCAGATTCCCGAACACGCCGCAAACAAGAACGCCATCGTGGTCTACGGCGGCGGCGGGCATGGCAAGGCGGTCATCGAATTAATCCAGGCTGGCGGCAACTATCAGGTGGTGGGCCTGATTGATGATGGCTTGGCGCCCCGCGACCGGGTGTTGGGCGTGCCCGTGATTGGCGGCGGCGCAGCGCTGGCCGCGCTCAAAGAGGCAGGCTGCCAGCTGGCGGCTAACGCCGTGGGCGGCATCGGCGCCATCAGCACCCGCATCGCGGTCTTCGAACGCATCCAGGCCGCGGGCTTTGAGCTGCCCGCGTTGGTACATCCCAGCGCGGTGGTGGAACCCAGCGCCCAACTGGCCGCGGGCGTGCAGGTTTTCCCGCAGGCCTATGTGGGTTCGGATGCCCAATTAGGTTTAGGCTGCATTGTCAACACTGGCGCGATTGTCTCCCACGATTGCGTGCTGGAGGATTACGCCAACCTGGCCCCCGGCAGCATCCTGGCCGGCGGGGTGCGCGTCGGCGATGGCAGCCTGATTGGCATGGCCGTGACCATCAACCTGAATGTGAGCATCGGGCGGCGCGCCCGCATCGGCAATAGCGCAGTGATTAAGGAAGACGTGCCCGCCGAGGGCATCGTGCGCGCCGGCGCCGTGTGGCCCAGCTAGGGAGTATTTATATGAACGTCACTGTATTCGGCGGCTCGGCCCCCCAACCGGAAGAAGCCGCCTACCAGGATGCTCAACGCCTGGGCGCCTTGCTGGCCCAGGCCGGCCACACCGTGCTAACCGGCGGCTATATGGGCACCATGGAGGCTGTCTCGCGCGGCGCCAAAGAAGCCGGCGGCCATGTCATCGGCATCACCTGCACCGAAATTGAAAGCTGGCGCAACGCCAAGGCCAATCCCTGGGTCATTGAAGAACGCAGCTACCCCACCCTGCGCGAGCGACTCTACGCCTTGATTGATGATTGCGACGCGGCCATCGCCCTGCCGGGCGGCATCGGCACCCTGGCCGAAATCGCCAGCATGTGGAGCCAGATGCAGACCGCCTCCTCGCCCACCCGTCCGCTGGTGCTGATTGGCGCGGGTTGGAAAGCTACCATTGAGACCATGATTCAGCACCTGCCGACCTACGTGCCCGAAGCGCACCGCCCGCTGCTGAGTTACGCCGCAGATGTGGACGAAGCCGCGCGCAACCTGGAAAGCCTGCTCGCCGCCTGATGCCCAGCGTGCAACTCACCCGCCTGCGCCAACAGGCAGTGGAACTGGCCGAATTCTTTCCCCAGCCGGAGGCTTTTGCCCGCCGGCTGGAATTGCTGCTGGAGAGTTATTCCGTGAAGCCCAGCCGCAAGGGCGAGGTTAAGGGCGCGCAGCAGGCTGTGCTGCCCAGCTACCGCGCGCCGGCCCAAGTGCTCAAACAAATCTTGTTGGAATGTCGCGCGCTAGCCGCCGACGCACCAGAGCTATCGCTAGCCGTATGCGACGAATTGTGGCAGCGGCGCATGCTTGAACCGCGCCAACTGGCCGCCCTGCTGCTGGGCCACACCCCCACCGAAAACACGGCTGAAATCAGCAACCGTATCCGGGCCTGGAACGAGAAGAACCGCGAACCGGCCCTGTTGGACGAGTTGGCGGTTGAGGCTACTCAATGGCTGCGCGAGGCGCAGCCCTATGCCCTAATTGCCTTCTTCAGCGCCTGCCTAGATGCGGATACCTGGCGCCAGCACGCCCTCGGCTTGCTGGCCCTGGAAGCCTTGCTGGGCGAGACCGATTTTCCCGACTTGCCCGCAGTCTACAAAGCCCTGGAGCAAGGAACCGAACCAATTGAAAAGCGCCTGCGCGCCTACTGGTTGGATGTGTATGTGGCCATGCTGGATAAGGCGCCCCAGGAAACGCTATACCACCTGCAGCAGCGCCTGGCGGCCAGCGAGGACCAGGGGCTGCATTGGGTGGCGCGCCAATTGCTGGAGCATTTAGGGGCCGAGGACCAGGCAGCATTGCGGGCGGCGCTCTAAATCCCAGCCCGCTTGACTCTATTAATCCAACTGGTATAATCCCGCGTTGACTAAGACCGGCAGCCGGTTACGACTAGCTGCCCGGAGACCTGCACAAAGGAGAGCAGACGTCATGCAAAAAGAGCAAAAAGACCAGGTTATCGCCGATAACCGCCGGCACGATGCCGATACCGGCTCGCCGGAAGTACAAGTTGCCATCCTCACCAACCGCATTCGCGAACTCACCACGCACTTGCAAACGCATAAGCATGATGAATCCACGCGCCGCGGCCTGTTGAAGATGGTCGGCCGCCGCCGCCGCCTGATGAATTATCTCCGCAAGGAGAATTACGACACCTACGTGGCGCTGGCCGAAAAGCTGGAATTACGCCGAAAATAACGTTTACCCAACTGCGAGGGCTTAGGCCCTCGCAATTTACTTAAACGAGGCAAGATAAGACCAAGCTTGATATACTCGTTCTAACTCACTAGTTGTAGCCTGCTGGTTAGGGCATTGGATATTGTGAATTAAGCTGCCGGGCAGCATTAATCCCCAATCTCCAGTTCCTGAACTGGTGGGCTGCAGGGAGTACAAATGAAACCCGAACAAAAGCAGTTCACCGCGGAGGTGGGCGGACAGACGCTCACATTCGCCAGCGGCAAACTGGCCGCACAGGCCGGCGGCGCCGTTGAAATCCGTTATGGCGACACCTTGCTGTTTTGCGCAGCAACGATGAGCCCCGAGCCGCGCCCCGGCATCAACTTCTTCCCCCTGAGCGTAGATTATGAAGAGCGCATGTATGCCGGCGGGCGCATCCCCGGCGGTTTCTTCCGCCGCGAAGGCCGCCCCACCGAGAATGCCATTCTGACCGCGCGCCTCACTGACCGACCCTTGCGCCCCTTGTTTCCCAAGGACATGCGCAATGATGTGCAGGTCATCATCTACGCCCTGTCCTCGGATGAGGAGAACATCATCGACGTGCTGGCAATTAACGTTGCCTCAGCCGCGGTGATGATTTCCGACGCGCCCTGGGATGGACCCGTGGGCGCGGTGCGCGTAGGCCGCGTGGATGGCAATTTCGTCATCAACCCGACCTACACCCAGCTCAAGGAATCCGACCTGGACCTGCGCGTAGCGGGCACCCGCGACGCCATCCTGATGGTGGAAGCCGGCGCCAACGAAGTGCCGGAGGATGTGATGGTCGCCGCGCTGGAGGAAGCCCACAAGGCCATCCAGCCGATTATCGACGCCCAGATTGAGTTGGCCAAGGCGATTGGCAAGGAAAAGCGTGACTATCCCAAGTTCGCGGTCAACGAAGACCTGAAGAAAAAGGTTACCGAGCGCGCCGAGAGCGAAATCGACAAGATTCTGGGCCAGGACCTGAGCAAGCACGAACACATGGAAGCCATTTATGCGCTGCGCGACACCATCGTCAGCGAGATGGCCCCCGAAGATGAGGAGCTGGCCAGCGACGTGAAGGACGCCTTCAGCGCCGCTGAAAAGGCCGTGGTGCGTAAGCGCATCATCGAGCAGGGCATGCGCCCGGATGGCCGCAAGCCAACCGAGATTCGCCCGATTTGGTGCGAAGTGGATTACAGCCCGCGCGCCCATGGCTCCGGCCTGTTCACCCGCGGCGAGACCCAGGTGCTGACCTTAGCGACCCTGGGCACCTCGCGAGATGCGCAGATGCTGGATAACCTGACGCCCTACGAAGAGAAGCGCTACATGCACCACTACAACTTCCCGCCCTTCTCCGTGGGCGAGACGCGCTTCCTGCGTGGCGCCAGCCGCCGCGAAATCGGGCACGGCGCCCTGGCCGAACGGGCCCTGGAGCCGGTGATTCCGTCCGAAAAGGAATTCCCCTACACACTGCGTTTGGTCTCCGAGTGCATGAGTTCCAACGGCTCGACCTCGATGGGTTCGGTCTGCGGTTCGACCCTGGCGCTGATGGATACCGGTGTGCCGATTAAGGCGCCCGTTTCCGGCATTGCCATGGGCCTAATTACCGACGGTGAGAAGTACAGCATCCTGAGCGACATCCAGGGCATGGAAGACCACCTCGGCGATATGGACTTTAAAGTAGCCGGTACGCCCAAGGGCATTACCGCGCTGCAGATGGATATCAAGATTTCAGGCCTGACGACCGAGATGATGGCCGAGGCGCTGGAGCAGGCCAAGGCCGGCCGCGCCCACATCCTGGACGAAATGCTGAAGGTGCTGGCCGCACCGCGACCGGACCTGAAGCCGCATGCCCCGCGAATCACCACCGTGGTGATCCCGGTGGACAAGATCGGCGCAGTGATCGGTCCAGGCGGCAAGACTATCCGCGCGATCCAGGAAGAATCGGGCGCCAAGATCGATATCGACGACGACGGTACCGTGTTCATCGCGGCGGATAACGAGGAAAGCGCCGCCATCGCCCGTGAACGGGTGGAAGCGCTGACCGAGACACCCGAAATCGGACGCATCTACACCGGCAAGGTGGTGCGCGTAACCGACTTCGGCGCCTTCGTGGAGATCATGCCCAACCAGGATGGCCTGGTGCATATCAGCCAGCTGGATAGCAGCCATGTTGAGAAGGTTGAAGATGTGGCCCAGGTCGGCGACGAGATCACGGTGATGATCACCGACATCCAACCGGATGGCAAGATCCGCCTCAGCCGCCAGGCCGTGCTGGAAGGCTGGACCGCCGAAGAAGCCCGCGAAAAGGATCGCCCCAAGGGCGGTGGTGGTGGTGGGCGCTCCGGTGGCGGGGGACGCCGCGGCGGCAACGACCGCGGGGGACGCGGGGGCCGACGCTAAACGCCAGCCAAGCAAGCGAGAACTAAAAGGACGAGCAAATGCCCGTCCTTTTTAGTTATAACGCCGAGGGGTTATCGACAAAATGGTCCAGCATGGCCTGGGTAGAGACCAGTTAAGCCAAAGACATAACCTCACGGGATTGTTCAGAAAGTTCACTAATGATTGCTATCAACACCTGCAAGGGCTGCCCCTCATTAGCGGCCTCCAGCAGACGATGACAGCTTTCATGAAAGTCCTCGTGAGCTACGCCCAGGGCCTTGTAGTTTTCCGCATTGGTGAGGCGTAATCGGCCCGCGCCGTAATACCATTTGCCGAATAAACAGGAGTGAGCATCAATATTGGGCAGGCGGGCTAGAGACCTTTGCCGTGTCTCTTCATCATGTCTTGTGTGTAACACAAGTACTTCGCGAATTAAATCACGGCGCAGGTCAATATGGTCGAATTGGGCCAGATAGTCCAAGCCAAAGGGATAGCCTGTCCAAATCCGGCGCCCCTCTTGAACTTGTCGAAGAAACTCGTCAAAAGGTAGTGGTTTACCAAAGAGAAAGCCCTGTACTTCCGTACACCCACTTGAAGCCAATAAAGTGAGACCTTCCTCACTCTCAATACCCTCAGCAATGATGTAAAGCCCCAACTGATGACCGAGGCCGATCAGGTGACGCATCACCTTGAAGTTATATACTTGTTCGTGAATACTGTTAACCAATTCAAAAGCAACTTTCAAAGCGACCAGCGGGAGCTGAGATAAATACTCAACACTGGAATATCCAACCCCAAAATCATCCAGCAACATCTGAACCCCAAGATCAGAAAGCCTTTGAACCGCTAATTGGGTTTTCTCATACCCCGGAAAGAAGACCCGCTCTGTAATTTCTACTCGGATGTTAGCCAGGTTCGCCCCCGCATCTTGAATTGCGCTAACAAAATCCTCCACAAATCTGTTTGATTCGAGCTCGGGTTGCGAAATATTGACGGTTAAGAAAAATTCGGGGAAGCTCGAATTCAGCTCTCTTAAATGTGCGGCCAGTTTGGGCAGCATTGCCCGGCCAATATCAACAATAAAGCCGCTTTCTTCGGCAAGCGGTATGAACTCTCCCGGGTAATGTATGCTTCCGGTTTCATCCCGCCAGCGAAGCAGGCACTCCCCGCCAATAATCGTGCCGGTCTCCAGCGAAACAACGGGATGAATATGATAGAAAAATTCGTCGTTTACTAGCGCCTTGGCTAAATCGACGAGTGAGGGCTTTTCCATTCCACGCGCAGCTCCTTGTCCCCCACGGGGAACTCGGATTCTACACCCCCAGGTTCAAATCGGCGATGTGTTTTCTCTCTAGGATTTAGATGTCGGCAATACCGGCATTTCAGGTCCCTCAACGCCGAGCAATTCGGCCAGGGCGGCGCGCAGGGCCGTACGGTCGTCCCAGTCGTATTCGATTTCGCCGAAGCACATTGATTGCTCGTGGCCCTTGCCCAGCACTAGCAGTAGGTCGCCGGGCTGCGCCTGCAGCAGTGCGAAACTGATTGCCGCGCCGCGGTCGGGTACGCGCCAGAAGGTCTCGCCTTCCACGCCACCCTTGGCTTTGGCGCCAGCGGCCATCTCAGCCAGGATATCGTCCAGCGATTCGGTACGCGGATCCTCGGCGGTGAGCACGGTCAGGTCGGCCAAATCGGCCGAAGTTTCTGCCATCATGCGCCGCTTGGCTTTATCGCGCAAGCCGGCCGAGCCGAAGACAACGATCACACGGCCTTCGGTCAGCTGGCGGCCAGCCTTCAGGGCCGCTTCGAGGGCAAAGGGCGTGTGGGCGAAATCAACGATGGCGGTGAAATCCTGGCCCAGATCAATGCGCTCCATGCGGCCGGGGACGCCCTGCAGGTTGGCGATGCCCGCCTGCGCGTGCTCGGGCGCGATCCCCAGCCCAATCACAGTCGCGCCGATGGCGGCCAGCGCGTTGTAGACATTGTAGGCGCCGAACATGCTGGTCTCCACCGGGAAATCCAGACCGGCGCCTTGCAAGCGGAAGCTGAGCTGGCCGGGCCGGTTTTCAATATCCACCGCGTACAAGTCCGCATTATCGCTCAGCCCATAGCTGAGGCGGCGGGCTTCCCCGCGTTCGGCCAGGCCCGCATAGGACTGGTCGTCATGATTGATCACCGCCAAACGCTCGATAGGGTGCAGCTTCGCGGTGGGCAGCTCCAAGCCGTCCACCAGGCGCGCCTTGGCTTCGAAATAAGCTTCGTAGCTGCCGTGATTATCGAGATGTTCGTGAGTTATGTTGGTGACCACAGCCAGATCAAATTCGCTCGGGCGTGCGCCGCGCTGCTGGGCCAAACCAATCGAGGTCATCTCCAGCACGGCGTGGGTCAGGCTGGCATCCACCATCTGGCGCAAGTAGCGCTGCGCCTCAAAAGCCTCCGGGGTGGTCACGTGGAAGCCGGTATCCAGCACTTCGTCGCCAATCTGGGCATTGACGGTCGAAATCATGCCGGTGGAATGCCCGGCAGCTTTCAAAATCTCATAGATAAAGTTGCTGGTGGTGGTCTTGCCGTCGGTGCCGGT
>OMJR01000040.1 GCA_900299355.1 Anaerolineaceae bacterium | reverse complement strand
TAAGCCGCCGCCCAGCGAGCCGATAAATGCCAGCGGGCTAGCGACGAGATAGCCCAGCACGACCAGCAGGCGTTGCTGCTGCGATTGGGCTTCCTTCAACCAAAAAGCCAGGAAGCCGCCCGCAATAGCCCCAAAGGGAGCAAAGATCAGCGCGGAAGGCTCCATCACGCCGCCAGGGAATTCCATGACAAACCTCAGGTAGTGCACCAGCGGCCACAGGAGCGTGGATGCCCCGATAACTAAAAACAAGTGCAGCGGCTTAATCTCATTCTTCATGCTCACTCCTCGCGCAGTTCGCAGCGCTGGTCGCTGACCGGTTCATAGCGCATCGGCCCCTGGGGCACATGCGGGTCAATCACCAGGTCTTCGTTGTCCATCGCCTCCCACAGGCTTTGGAAGGCAGCCTTGCCCTTTTGCCACTTCTCCAGCACCACCACGCCATGCCCTGGAAGCACCGTGAAGGCGATATGGCGCGGGTCAGCGGGATTGTTCAGGCATTCTGCGCGGCTGAAAGCGGCCTTGATGCCGCGCGCCTGGGCGGCGGTGGCACAAGAGACCAGATAATGATAATAGGGCGGGTCGAGCGGCACGTACTCAACCAACTCGGGATTGAAGGCTTTGACCCCGCGATGGCCGTGCAGCTTGCTGCGCACCACCGGCACCTGGCTTTCTACGCCGGCAACGGTCTTGTGCGTGACTTGGGGCAGCGGCATATCCAAATCCATCATCTCCACCGCCTCGCTGGAGGGCGGGTCGTTGCGCTTGCCTTCCACTTCGCGCACTTGCGCGCCGGCGCCGTCCGCGCGCACGCCGACAATTACAGCTAAATCATCGTCGCCGATATTGCCCTTGTCTACCGGGCGGGCGCTGCCCGTTACCGTGGCAATCAGGGCTTCAATGTGTGGGTCCCAGGTGGCGAAGCAGCCTTCGCTATACTGGCTGGCCACCGAATCGTTCACCGCGGGCACATGCACCAGGTCTTCAATTCGCACCATATCGGTGAAGAAGTTGCGCTCGCCCAACTGCTGGCCGGCGCGGCGCATGGCTTCCGGCGTGCTCAAGCCTTGCCAGGTTTCGGCCGAAATCACGTCGCCCACGACTGCATGGTCGGTGACTTCCTCGGTGGATTCGGTGGTGACAATGCGCAGGGCCATATCGGTATAGAAGCCTTCGCCGGCCTCGCTGGTGGGATAGGCGCCCACCAAATCAAAATGGTAGACCCGCTCGGGCGTCTCCTCACCGACCACCAGCAGCACGCGGATGCTCTTGGCCTGCGCCTGCAGGCGGCGCTGCAGGGCCAGAATCGGCCCGCCGCGCAAACCCTGCTCAATCAGCACGCGGTGAGCGCTGGGCGATAACCCGTCAAATTGAAAATCGTCCGGGTCGCGCGGCGCTTTGGCCAACGCGCGCTCAAAATACGCGATTTCCTGTTCAAATTGCGCGGGGGTGGCCTGCACCAGCGTATAAATGACGGGGGTCTTCTTGAGGCCAAAGCGGCGGCGGGCGGTGAACAACAGCGCCTGGCGCCAGGGCACCGCTTCGCCAAAGGCCGCGGTGGTAAAGATTACATCGGTTGCATCGCCGGGTTCCTCGTCCACGCCGTGCCCCAGTTCGGCAAAACGCTCCAGCAAACCGTGCGCCACCTGGTTGAGCAAGGGCGCCTGGATGCCCGGCACATAGGCGACGCGAATGTGGCGCAGCCAATCATGCGGCGGCTGGGTCGTTTGCGGGAGCTGCTGGCTGGTTTGCATCGTCATCTCGTGGGCCTTAGCTAAGTATAATACCCTGCCCTCAGGGCATTCAAGACATTGTGAGGCACAAATGCATATCCTGGTAACCAATGACGACGGCGTGACCCATCCCGGACTTTTGGCGCTGGTGCAGAGCATGCAGCAGGTGGGCGAAGTCACCGTGCTGGCCCCGGACCGCAACTGGAGCGCCAGCGGCCACGTCAAAACGCTGCACCGCCCAATCCGCGTGCGCCAAACCGAGCTGGCCGACGGCACCCCGGCCTTCACCAGCGACGGCGCCCCCTCCGATTGCGTGGCCCTGGCCGCCCTGGGCTTCATCGAAAAACCAATCGATATGGTCGTCTCGGGTATCAATCCCTACGCCAACATGGGCGACGATGTCACCTACAGCGGTACCGTCACCGCCGCCATGGAAGCGGCGATCAATGGCCTGCCCGGGATTGCCTTCTCGCTGGATTCACCCCTGGATTTTCCCGGGGTCAAAGATTTCGGGCCGGCTGCCAACATCGCGGGCCAGATCGTGAAGGAAGCCGCCAAGCACGAGTTGCCCCGCAACACCCTGCTCAATGTAAATATCCCCTTTCTGTTCCTGGAAGACATCAAAGGGCTGCGGGTCACCCGCCTGGGCCTGCGCGTGTACCGCAATGAATTGGTGCGCCGCGATGACCCCTACGGGCGGCCCTATTATTGGATCGGCGGCGAGGCGCCCACCGGCGTCCCCGAAGAGGGTACCGACATCGGCGCGATGAACGATGGCTATGTTTCAGTGACGCCGATCCATATGGATATGAGCGCCCATGACTATATGGACGAAATGCAGCACTGGGATTGGGGCAATCTGGGCGGTTAGGGGCTGACTGTTGGCGTGGGCGTCGGCGGGTAAATCGGCTCGTCCGGCACTTCCGGGGCGTGGAAGACAAAGCCCCATTCATCGCCATCGCGGCCAAACTCGGTTTCCTCGCTGACCACCTGGTACCAGGTCTGGCCCGGCTTGAGCGGGAAATGCTCGCCATCCGCGGTCAGCAGATTGATCACGCTGCCATCCGCGGGGCGCACCCAGGTGGCAGCAAACATCTGCCCATCGCGGAAGACCATCGCCTGGCCGGAGCCAACCAAATCAATCTGGATAATCTCGGTCGTGTCGGTCTTCTTGTAATAGTGATGCGGTACAAAAAGCACCACCACGTTATCGGCAGATAGCTGCTCGCCGGTGGTGAAATCCTCCAGCGGGGCATAGCTGGGGCCGCGTTCATCGGAATAGCCTTCATCTTCCTGGAAGCGCAGATACTGGTTGCGTTCCGGCGCATATTCCCACTTGCTGTAAATGATCAGCGAATAATTGAAATAGAGCCGCGTGGCCGCTGCGCCGCCATCCGGTGGGCGGTACGCAAAGCGCATGCCGGTCAGATCGGGTTGGATGTTCTCCAGGCCGTTACGCACCATGGCTTCGTTCAATGCGCTGGTGTTAGCAAACAGGTTGTTGTAGGTAACCAGGTTGCGGTCGCGGCACAGCGAGTAAGCCTGCCCCGCTTCGCAATCATAAAAGTAATCTATGCGCCCCTCCAAACCAAAACGGCGCAAGGTCGTCGGGCCCTGTTCCTTCCAGTAGTCCATGACCAATTCGTCGGCATAACCAAAAGTGAAACTGGAGTCATACATGGTGAAAATGTGCTCGTCGAAGAAGCGCCCGGAGCGGATTGGCCCCACCCGGCTGGCATCATGGCCATAAAAGATAGCAATATAGCGCGTGATCGCCCGCTCCATGTAATACTCGTAAACCACATCGGCGTACGCTAAGCCCGAGGGCGGCCGTGTGTAGCGTGGATAATTGGTGACCTTGATCGCCATTGGCCGCCGCTGCAGCAGACTTTGGTCCTCCACCTGCAGGCCGGTGAGCGGATTGATCCAAGGGAAGAAGTAATCCGGCCCAATTGATTCGTAGGGTAAATCGCTGTCTTTATTCAGGGAGGCGAAGGAGGCCGCATCCGGCGTAGGCGTAGCCGTGGGCTGAATCAGGGCCGCCGCCCCCGAGGGCAGCAGGCTGGGCGCCAGCGCCACAATGGCCAAAAGCCCTGCAACCAGGGCCCGCGGAATCCGTATAGAGAGTCGCTGCGCACGCATAGCGGCATAATCTTAGCCAAGCCGCTCAAAACGCGCACGGCGCAAAGGTACTAATTCTGTCCCCCAAAGATGATAGAATCCTCTCGCTTTTCAAGCACATAAGGACTAGGTATGGACGTCATTAACGGTATTTTTTCGGCCTTCGGGCTCTCGGCCAGTGCGGGATTAAACGCTTACATCCCCCTGCTGGTGGTATCGCTCCTGGGCCGTTTCACCAATCTGATCACGCTCGAAGAACCATGGGACACGCTGACCAACGGCTGGATTATTGGCCTGCTGGTGGTGCTTTCCATCATCGAGTTTTTCGCCGATAAGATCCCGGCGGTAAACCACGCCAACGACGCGATCCAGACGCTGATCCGCCCGGCGGCCGGGGCGATCTCTTTCGCGGCCACCACCCAGGCGGTGACTAATATTCACCCGGTGCTGGCGCTGGCTGCCGGCCTGCTGATCGCCGGCAGCGTACACACCGCCAAAGCGGGCGCCCTGCGCCCAGCCGTCACGGGCACCACTGGCGGTTTGGGCAATGCCGCCGTCAGTGTCCTGGAAGACATTGTCGCCGCTTCCATCTCGATTCTCTCGATCCTGATCCCGGTGATCATCGGCACCCTGCTGGTAGTCGTCGCCTCCTGGGTGATCTGGATCATGTGGCGGCGCGCAAACCGCATTCAACGCCAACAAGAACGACCCTAAGGAGTTATTCATGGCTGAAAAAGGCGCCTCTGAACCCAAGCGCAGCAAATCCAAGACCCCTGCCAAGGCCGGCAGCAGCACGCTGTCTTCCGGCAAGGCCAGCCGCAGCACCACCAAGGCCGCGCCCGATATGATCGATAGCGGTAAGCAGCCGGGGGGCGGCAACCGCCGCACACTCGGCATTATCATTGGTGTGCTGGTGGTGCTGGGCTTGTGCTGCCTGTGCACTGTGGCCACCCTCTGGTTTACGGGTGACGCGATTATTGAATTCCTCGCTTCGATGATGTAAGTCAGATCAAACAGAAAAGAGCCCGCGGATGCGGGCTCTTTTTATATTCCCAGCCGGTCGCTAAATTCCTTACGCAGGGCGGCCAGGGCATCCAGCGCCTTGCGCCGGTCCGCCTCCGGGATATCCAGCGCCTCGAAATCATCCTCGTCCAGCACCGTCTGCACCCCGCCCGGGCTCACCACCAGGTCCAGGGCCAGGTCGCGGTAGGTGATCAGGTCGCGGCCAATCTCCGGCGGGTAGGTGATATTGCAATACCAGCCCTTGAATTCATCTGTTTCGGCGCCGAAGACCGCATGCATGTTGTACCAGCGGTCGGGATAATAAGTTTCCACGAAGCGGTCGTTGGTATCGATATGCATCGAGCCGACCTGCCGCCCCTCCAGCCCAAAGCGGGCCTCCACCACAACTTCCTGGTCGTCACTATTCATCACCACGGCCGGATAGCGGATGGTCTCGTTGCCGGCATGGTCACACTTGCTGATGCTGATGTCCGTCTTCATGGAGAATCTGCAATGCCTCTCGGGGGTCGAAGCTGAGCTCAACAGGCTGGCCCAGCGCGGGTAAGGGCGCTCGCG
Source organism: Anaerolineaceae bacterium (assembly GCA_900299355.1). Taxonomy (GTDB): domain Bacteria; phylum Chloroflexota; class Anaerolineae; order Anaerolineales; family UBA11579; genus OMJR01. Next base: position 13,370 of record OMJR01000040.1, on the reverse strand, counting down.
ACGCAAACTCAAAGCGCATCCGCTGCCCCTGTACCTCCACCTCGGCCCAGACGGTGTTGCCCCGAAATTGGCGTTGGCGTAATACGCCTTTCAGGGTCGCCTCAGCAGCGTGGCCCCATTCAACTGCATCGGGTCTGAACAAGACTCTGACCGCACCGCGGGCCGCTTGATCGGGAGACGCATAGCGCCCAAAGGGCGTATCCAGGAAGGTGCGCCCATCCTCCTGTAGTGCAGTGGCCGAAAAGATATTGTCCAGCCCCAAAAAGCGCGCCACGAATTCGCTGGCCGGCTGTCGATACAGCTCTTCCGGCGCGCCAATCTGCGCCACCCGCCCGGCGCGCAGCAGCACAATCCGGTCGGCAATCGCAAAGGCTTCTTCCTGGTCATGGGTGACGTAGAGGCTGGTCTGGCCGCTGGCCTCCAGGATCGCCGCCAAATCGGCCAGCAGGCGTTCGCGCAAGCCACGGTCCAGCGCGCCGAAAGGTTCATCCAGCATCAGTAAGCGCGGACGCGGCGCCAGGGCGCGCGCCAGGGCTACCCGCTGTTGCTCGCCACCCGAGAGGCGATCCACCGGCCGCCTGGCAAAATCGGGCAGCCCGACCAACTCCAGCATCTCCGCCACCCGGGCAGCCAGCTCGGCTTTGGGCCAATCCTGCATCTCCAAGCCGAAGGCCACATTGCCAGATACGTCCCGGTGCGGGAAGAGCGCAAAGTCCTGGAACATCAATCCGAAATGACGCTGGTGCGGCGGCAGGCCAGCCACATCAGTCCCATTCCACAGGATCTGCCCGCTATCGGGCGGCTCCAGCCCGGCCACCAGATTGAGCAGCGTGGATTTGCCGCTGCCGCTGGGCCCCAGCAGGGCCACGGTCTGCCCCGCCGCCACCTCAAAGGAAATGTCCTGCAAGGCGAAATCGCCATAGCGCTTGGATACGTTGAGTAAGGTCAGCATCAGAATTCACCCACCTCGGCAAAGCGCAGCCGCTCGATTGCCAGCATTCCGGCTCCGGCCACGCTCATCAGGATCGTGCTCAGCGCCAGCGCCTGGCCGTAATTCAGCGCCCCCGGGCGGCCCAGCAGGCGGAAGATCAGCACCGGGATCGTGGGATGCTCGGGGCGGGCAATCAGGGCCGTGGCGCCAAATTCGCCCAATGAAATCGTGAAGGCAAACACCGCCGAGACCAGCAGCGCGCGGCCCACCAGCGGCAGGTCCACATGGCGCAGTACCTCGGCCGGGGCGGCGCCCAGCACGGCCGCCGCCTGGCGCAAACGGGGGCGAATGCTGCGCAGGGCGGGAGCCAGGCTGCGCACCACGAAGGGCAGCGCCACCAGGCTGTGGGCCAGCGGCACTAGCAGCGGCGAAGCGCGCAAATCCAGCGGCGGCTGGTCCAGCGTGATCAGGAAGCCCAGGCCCAGCGTCACCGCCGAGGTGCCCAAGGGCAGCATCAATAGCGGATCAAGCACCCGGCTGGAGAGTGCTTCGCTGCGGCGGGCCAGCAGCCACGCAGCCGGCAGGCCGATGGTTAGGGCCAGCAACACGGTGGCGCTCGCATAGCCCAAGGAGTTGCCAATCGCTTCCAGCGGGGGCGCAAAGAAAATACTGCTCTCGGGGTTGTCGCCCAGGGCGGCGTAATAATCCAGGGTCAGCCCGGTCTCCACCGCGCTGCGCTGTTGGCGCTCGGCGTCCAGGCGGGTGACCGATCGGGCGGCCAGGCCAAACAAGGGCAGCGCAAAGAAGATCATCAAGGCCGCCAGCCAGGCCCCGGCCAGCCAGCGCGCTGTGCCGCGCAGCGGGCGGGCACTGCGCTCCGGGGCGGCCACCTCAATCGGACGCGACAGGCGCGCCGACAATCGCGCGTAGAGCAGAGTCAGCCCCAACGTGCAGGCCAGTTGCAAGAGCGATAACACCGCCGCGGTAGGCAGGTTGAAGAGGCTGATCGTCTGGTAGTAGATCTCCACTTCCAGGGTAGCAAATTGCGGGCCGCCCAACACCAAAATGACCCCAAAAGACGTGAAATCAAAGATGAAAACCAGCAGGCTGGCGGCGGCCAGCGCTGGAGCCAGCAGCGGCAAGGTCACACGACGGAAGGTTTGCCCAGGGCTGGCGCCCAGCGCGCGGGCGGCCTGCTCAATGCGCGGGTTGAGCCGCGCCCAGAAATCGCCCACCATGCGGATCACAATCGTGGTGTTGTAAAAGACGTGCGCGACCAGGATCGCGGCGAAGGTATTAACGAAATTTAACGGCGGGCTGCTCAGGTTAAACAGCGCCATCAAGCCCAGGTTGAACCAACCGCGCGGCCCCAGCAAGGCGCTGAAGGCGGCCGCCACCACTAGCGTGGGCAACACAAAGGGGATGCCGCTGACGGCCCGCAGCAGGCCCTTGCCCGGAAAGCGGTAGCGCGCCAGCAGGTAGGCGGTCGGCAGCCCCACCACCAGGGTCAGCAGCGTTGACAGCAGCGCCTGCCAAATGGTGAAACCCAGCACACCGCGCAGGCTGGCGCGTCCCAAAACGTCGCTCAGCGCCGCGCCCAGGCCGCCCTCGCCCAGGCTGAGGCCCAGGATGTTGCCCAGCGGGTAGAAGTAGAAAACCGCCAGAAAGCCCAGCGGCAGCAGCCACAGCAATGGCCGGAATGCTTTTTGGGGGAATGTCATCGAGACTCAATCATTAATTACTCTACTACACAACTCTGTGGAGAATGCGGAGCCTTCTCCTGAATCAAACGCCCGCGGCGCTTGATTGTCATTCCGAACGAGACGGCGAAGCCGGCGAGGAGGAATTCCTATGCGCCTTATTCCCTGCGCAACGAATGCCGGACGGAAGACAGTAGGAATTCCTCGTCGGGCCTGCGGCCCTCGCTCGGAATGACAAGGTAATCGGCAATCAGTCCAACTCTTCAAACACCCAGCGCGTGGCACTGCTGGGAAATCGGCCTCGCGCCAGGCCAGCGCCCGCTCCAACTCCAGCCGGTAGACCAGCCCGGCGCCCACCAGGCCGACGCCGTACTTCTGCTCATAGCGCGCATTCAATTCAGACAACAGCGCGTCATCGTCTTCAAAGCCAATCTGGCCTTCCAGGATCACGGCCTCGTCACCGCTCTCCAGGTGCACCACCGCGCGCGGGTTGGCCGCCAGGTTGCGCGCCCTGGCCGACTCGGCGCCCGAGCTGAAGTAGAAAACGTCCGCGTGCCACAGCCCCCACACCGGCGCGGCGTGCGGGCGGCCATCCGGGCGCGTGCTGGCCACCCAGTAATTGTGCGCGGCCGCCATGCGCTCACTCACAAAGGACCAGGGCAGCAGTTCGCCTTCATCCACCGGCTTAATCCCGTAGCCGGGCATATGCGGGCGTCCTACTTGCGGTTTCTTCATCTGTTACCTCGTTTTTCGACCAGCACACTCGTCTTTGTCATTCTGAAGGAGTGGCGCACCTCCACCCCCTCTGTCATGCTGAGGTAGCGCTTGCCGTTGCAAGCGCTAAACCGAAGCATCCACCCGAACCATCAGCCTTCGGCTGCGCCCAGATTGCCAAAAGCTTACCTGAGCACCGTCTCCGTCCAGGCCTCGATCCACTCCTCGCGGTGGGTGTCAATCGCCGCCGGATCCACGTAGGCGGTTTCCTCCGGCACAGCGAGGTAGTCCACAAACTCAGGCTGCAACGCGGCGTTGGGATTCACCGGGAAGACGAACATATTCAAGGGCATGTCCTCCTGGAAGGTCGGCGAGAGCATGAAATCCACCCAGGCCTCGGCCAGCTCGCGCTGCTGTGTACCGCGCAGGATACCGACGAACTCGATCTGGCGGAAGCAGGCGCCATCCGCCACCACCGCCGCGGTGGGCGGTTCTTCCATTGGCTCTTCGGCATAGATCATCTCCACCGGCGGGCTGCTACCATAGGAGACAATGATCGGCCGCTCGCCGCCCCAGCGGCTGAACTCGGTGTAGTAGGTGGTCTCCCAATCGTTGACCACTTTGACACCATTATCGACCAACCTCTGCCAGTAATCCAGGAAGCCATCCTCGCCAAAGTGGCCGATGGTGGCCAGCAGGAAGGCCAGTCCCGGCGAGGAGGTGGCCGGATTCTGCACCGCCAGCAGGTTGGCGTACTCGGGCTGCAGTAGCGCCTCCAGGTTGGCCGGCGGCTCAATGCCGGCTTGCTCCAGATAGGCGATGTCGTAGTTCAGGCACACGTCGCCATAATCCACCGGCAGCGCGCGGTGCTCTTCATCCAGTTTGAATTGGTCGGGGATCTGCGCCAGCAGCGGCGACTCGTAGGGTTCAAAGATCTCGCCCTCCAAAGCCCGGCTCAGGAAGGTGTTATCCACCCCGTAGAACACATCCGCGATCGGATTGTCGGCCGCCAACACCGCCTGGTTTACCGCCGAGCCGGTGTCGCCCACCAGCAGGAAGGTCACCGTGGCGTTGTGCTCGGTCTCAAAGGCCGCCAGCACCTCTTCGGAGATGGCGAAGGAATCGTGGGTCATCACGGTCAATTCGCGCGGCCCCTCAGCTTCCGGCGCACCGCTTTCAGGCGAACCGCAGGCCGCCGCCAGAATGGCCAGCAGCATAAAGACAAAAGACATTCGTAATCGCATCAGGTACTCCTATTCCATCTCGGGCGGTGAGAGCAGGCACAACAGTAAACCTTTGCGCAGCCCGATCTCCGCCTCCGCTTCGTTAATCACATTGCTGACCCCGCGGGTGGCCCCGAAGGCCAGCGTCTCGTTCTCCAGCGGGAATTCCAGCCCGGCGGTCGAAACGCCTTTGGCGTCCCCACCCACTGGGATCAAGGACACCCGCGTACCCAACGGCGCATCCAGGCGCACCGCATCGCGGATCAGGAAGGCCTGCTCGGCGCCGTGCAGGAAGACCAGCGGTAATCCGGCAAATGTCGGATTTGCCGCCAGCAGCAGGTTGGCCAGGCTGTGGTCCCAGCGGCCGCCCAGCGCGCCGAGCACATAGATCTCCTCGGCGCCGATCATGACCGCGTGTTGCAGGGCCAGCTCCAAATCGGTCTGGTCCTTGTCCTCGGGGAAGTCCAGCACATGCGCGCCTTCCTTCTTGAGGGCCGCCACCTTCTGCTTGGACAACGAATCCAGGTCGCCGATCACTACGTCGGGACGGCGTTTCAGCTTGGCCAGGTGGCGCGCGCCGCCGTCGGCGGCGATGATCGCGCCGGCCGAATCGAGCAGGGCTTCCAGATCGGGCGGAGCTTCAAAATCCCCATTGGCAAATATCACAATACGCAAAGAAAAACCTCCAGCGGGCGCCGGAGGTTGGTCGCAAGATTGTGCATCCCTCCGCCGGCATTACCCGGATCAGGTTTCCCAAACCGTGGTTTGGGTACGGGTCGCAGGGCGCACCTGCCTCTCAGCCCGTTTGCGGGCTCCCCGTGCTGTTGATGTGAAGAGTATATCGCCCCGCGGGATGCGCCGTCAAGCGGGTCGCCCACAGGCTATTGCAATTCGTTTCTGAAAGCGTACAATTAAACGCATCAGAACCAAGTGGTTCCGATCAGGAGACAGCCCATGGGCGACAAAGGCAAACGCGACAAAGGTAAACGCGAAACGAAGAAGGAAGCCAAACTAAGCACCAAAGAAAAGCGCAAATTAAAGAAAGAAAAGAAGCTCGCCAAGCACGGCTAAAAGCAAAAACCCGGTTCAAGTGGACCGGGTTTTTGTATTGGCATTAAAACCAGCGTCCTGGCTATCGCTTGGAAACGGGGCGAGCGACCCTCTCTTTTGTAATTCCGAGGCGGCAATAAAAGCACGCACCAAGACGCCGAACCCGGCTAGCCGAGAGCCTGTCCTGAGCGAAGTCGAAGGAAATCCATAAAACGATGTCTTCGGAAAAATCCCCTCTCAAAATGTCGTTGAGTAAGTTCCAACCCAATAAGAATTCCTCGTCGGCTGGCAAAGCCAGCCTCGCTCGGAATGACAAATGAGAGGATCCTGATTGGGTGGAGAATGCGCAGCATTCTCCTGAATCAAGCGGCTATGCCGCTTGATCGTCATTCCGAGGCGGGAATAAAAGCACGCACCAGGACGCCGAACCCGGCTAGCCGAGGAACCCCTGTAACGATGTCTTCGGAAAAACCTCCGATCAGCCCGACTACTCCCCCTGATACTCCTCAGCATAATAGTCACACAAATCCGTCAGCGGACATTCCGGGCACCTGGGCTTGCGCGCCTGGCAAATCTCGCGGCCCAGCCGGATAATGTTCAAATGCGCCGCATACCAGGTCTCCGGCGGCAGCAGCTCTTCCAGCAAGTCGTGGGTCTTATCCGCGCTCAGCTTATCCGGGCGCAGGCCAATCCGCCCCGTGATGCGATGAATGTGGGTATCCACCGCGAAGGCCGGCACGCCCAGCCCGTATTGCAGCACAATTGCGGCCGTCTTGGGGCCCACGCCCTTGAAGGATTGCAGCCACTCCTTGGCCGCCGCCGGCTCCAAATCGCGAAGGAAATCCAGCGACAGTTCGCCGCGCTCCTCGCTGATATCGCGCAGCACGGCCTGGATGCGCGGCCCCTTCTGGTTGGCCAGCCCGGCCACGCGCACCGTATCCACCACCTCGTCCGCGTCAGCGTCACGCACCGCCTCCCAACTCGCATAACGTTCGGTGAGCGCCGCAAAAGCTTTATCGCGATTAATATCGTTGGTGTTCTGCGAAAGAATCGTGGAGACCAGTTCCTCAATCGCCCCCTGCGGCGTGGGCCAATCCGGCGCGCCATAGAAATCAAGCAGGCGCTCATGCACCTTCAATGCCCGCGCGGCATCATCCACGGCGCCGCTCCAGTTCCAGTTGGAAGACTGGCTCGCCGCGCCCCACCTCCAGGCCGCGCCAGTTGTAGACCGGCAATTGCGGGCCATAGTCCTTGAGGTCGTCCAACTCCTCCAGCCCCAGCTGGCGCAGCACCTCCAACGCCACGGCATCCCGCACCGCTTTGCGCGCATCGCCGTCGCTGACCTTGAGCGCCACCCCCAGCGCCGGCGAACCGGGACCCAGCGCGCCAGCCGCTAAACCGAAGGCCTGGTAGCCCTCAGCCCCGCCCTTGGCCAAGATGCGCCCGCCGCCCCATTGCATCAGCGCGGTATCCAGCCGCTCCGGCCCGGCCACCATGCCGGGGAAGGCCAGCATCGTATCGCGCACCTGGCGCGCCGCCACCGCATAATCCTCGGGCAAATCGTATTGGTCCATCAGGCGAGCAAAGCCCCAGGCGGCGTTATGCAGCGGCAACGCGAAATTGGGCGCCGAGCAGCCATCCGTGCCCACCGCGATATCCACCGCATCCATCCCGCACAACCGCGCGGTGGCCTCCAGAATCGACACCTGCACCGGGTGGTCCTCGTCCAAATAGCTCTCCAACGGCCAATCCTTCAGCGCGGCCAGGGCCAGCATCCCGCTGTGCTTGCCGCTGCAATTGTGGCGCGCGGGCGTCGGTGCCAGGCCCGCGGCACGCAGGCTATCCGCGGTTGGCTTGTGAAAGGGCGGATGCACACCGCACTGCAAGTCGCTCTCCTCAATGCCCAGCTTGCGTTGCAGGCCGGCCAGCACGGCCACATGCTCATCGGTGCCCGAATGCGAAGCGCACATCAGCGCCAATTCCTGGTCGCTCAGCCCAAAGGCCTCTGCGCCACCGGCCAGCAGCAACGGCAGCGCCTGGAATGGTTTGGCGCTGGAGCGCAGGAAGGGCGCCGCCTGCGGCTCGCCGTACCAGGCGACCAGCAAGCCGCCCGAATCCACCACCGCGATCGCGCCGTAGTGCAGCGACTCGGGATGACCGCCGCGGCTGTATTGGTAGACGGGCTGGTAGTAGTTGTCAGTCATGTGAGGGTGGGGCTTAGTAGGCCCGTTCGTAATATTGCTTCAGGCCGTGCTTGAGGCGCTGGCTGTACAGCGCTTCGTATTTCTTGGGGTATTTGTATTTTTCGATTAGCTTGGGGGCCAGCTTTTCGCTCTCTTTGGACTTGGCCTTGCGCTTGCCCAGGCGGTCCAGGCGGCTCTCGACATCCTTCAGGAAGCGGCGCTGCTCGCGCACATCCTTGGCTTTGGCCTCGCCGCCGCGGCTGCAAATCAACTTGTAGCCCTTATATGCGGGCGACAGCAGCAAGTCCAGGCTCTCCACCCATGCCTCAATGTCGGCTGCCGCCAGGAAGGGCGGCTGGCCCACCGAGACCGTGTCGCCGATAAAGGCCACCTTGGCTTCCGGCAGCAGCGCCCAACTGGCGCCGGGGTGCGGCCCGGGATGGTACTCAATCCGCACCGGCTCTTCGCCAAATTGCAGCGCAGTTTGCTCCGAATACAGTACCCGCGGCATCACCCAGCGCAAGCCACTTAGCCCGGAGAGCTGTTCCCATTCCGCGCCGGTCTCCTGCTTGAGCGCCTTGAAAATCGAGGCGCGCCGCCGGAACTGGCGCGCCGTGTCGCGGTGGGCCACCGCCTCAGCCTGCAGCGTCTGCGCCCCCAGGGTGCGGTCGGGGTGCGCATCCAGGTTAATCAACACGCGGCGCTCGCTGGCGCCAGCTTTCTTCAATTGCGCCAGCCAATCACGGCTGTCTTCGGGTTTTAGCGGCGAGTCGATCAGCACAGTGCCGCGCTCCAGCAGCACGGCGCCCACCGCCACGCCCGGGTACTTGGTCTCCAGATAAATATCAGCCTTGATTTTCTTCATAATCCCCTATCAGGCAGTTTGTAAGGTAAAGATGAATTTGGCGCCTTCCCCCGGTTCGCTTTCCACCCAAATGCGGCCGCCATGCCCTTCCACGGCCAGCTTACAATAGGCCAATCCCAAGCCGAGGCCTTTGGTGTTGCCCGTCGCGCCGATTTGCACGCGCGCAAACTTCTCGAAGATGCGTTCCTGTTCTTCCTTGGGAATGCCGCGCCCCTGATCCTGCACCCAGAACTCGACCTCATCGCCGTGACGCTTGGCCCCCAGCGTTACCGTTTGGTCTTCCTGAGAGTACTTGATCGCGTTTTCGAGCAGGTTAATCATCACCCGGCGGATCATTTCCGCATCCGCCAGCACCTTGGGCAGGTTCTTGGCCACCGCGCCTTCCAACTTCACCTGGCGCGCCTCGGCGCCGGGCAGCACCGCCTCGAGCGCCGCCTGCACCAAATCGGTGGCAGCGGTCGGTTCCGGATTGCCAATCGACTGGCCGGCCTCCATGCGCGAGGTGTCCAGCAGCGAGGTCGCTAGGCGCTGCACCCGCTCGGTCGAGCGCATGGCGATATCCAGCACCGAGCGAATGGTGGGGTCCTCGTCGGCCGCCAGCATCATTTCCAGCACGTCCAGGCCGGAGACCACATTGGCCAGCGGCGAACGCAAATCATGGTAAATCATGGACGCTAAGTCTTCGCGTAAATTGTCCAGGTTTTTGCGCTCGGTAATGTCGCGCATAATCCATTGCAGCACGTCATAGCCATCCACTTCGGCTTGGCGCACATACATTTCCACATTGGTTTCGTTGCCGTCGCTGTGCAACACGGATTCGTAGGACACCGATTTATCGGGACCCAGGTTGCTCAGGTCCTTCCCCAGCGCCTTCCAATCGGCCTGGTGGAAGTGATGCACGTCCATCTGGTGCAGGGTCTCTTCGTCAAATCCCAACAGGATTTCGGCCTGGCGGTTGGCTTCCTGAATCTTGCCTTCGCAGTCGGTAATCAGGATGGGGTCGACGCTGTCTTCAAATAATTCCAAATAGCGCTTGCGGGCCACTTCCACCTGCTGGAAGAGCTGCGTATGCTGGATGGCAGTGCCGGCCAGATTGCCGATGCCTTCCAGCACCAGCAGCGCATCCGAAGCAAAGGCCCCCGACACCGGGTTGAGCGCTTCCAGCACCCCAATCACCTTCTCGTCGGCGCGAATTGGGGCGCAGGCCACCGCTTCGGTCTCGTAACCCGTGGCGGCGTCCACCTCCGGGTAGAAGCGCGGGTCGTCCTGCGCCTCCTGCACCACCACGCCCTTGCCTTCATTGGCGACCCAGCCGGCGATGCCCTGGCCCATCTTAATTTTGACGCCCTCCACTTTTTTGCCGCTGCCGCCGGTCGCCGCCCGAAAGGCCAGGTTTTTGCCATCCGGTTCCACCAGCGCCAGCGACACCGCTTCCACTTCCATGGCCTTGGTGGTCTGCTTCAGGATGCGTTTCAGGACCTCATCCAGTTGCAGGCTGGCCGAGATGCTGGCGGCGCTTTCCACCAGCGCGCCTAACACCTGGGTGCGGCGCTGGCTTTCGGCGTACAGGCGCGCATTCAATACCGCAAAGGCCGCCTGGTCGGCAATCGCCTGCACCAGTGCCAGCGTGTCGTCGTTAAAAAAGCCCGGCTCGGGATGGGTTAGCGTAATCACGCCTACCAACTCGTCGCGCACCAGCAGCGGCGCGCTGACCGTGGACTTGGGCGGTTCGGCCTTTTCGCCGGTGCGTGGTGTGCGCTGCCAGCGCGGGTCCTGGCTGGTATCGCGCACCAGCGCCGCCTCGCGCTGGCTGAACACCCAGCCGGCCAGACCCTGGTCCAACGTGAATTTCAATTGCAGGTTGGTTTCTTCGATGACTTTGTTCTTGTAAACAATAATGGAATCGAGTGCGCGGCCCTTGTTATCCAGCACGATCAGGCTGCCGCTGATGCCTTCCACATTTTCGAGCGACAGCTTGAGCACGCGCTCCAACACGGTGCGCAGCTCCAGCGCCGAAGCCAGTTCCCGGCTGATGTGATAGAGCAGCTCGAGCGATTCGCGCGACGAGGCGCCCGCTTTTACTGCGTCACTGGCCATGAGGGATGCTTGTTTTCTTCATGTTTTTGCACACAGAAATCTAGCGGCGGTCAAAAAAACCAGCCGTTGGCAAGTATAGCATAGGGTCGTTGTGAGGCTAATTTATACGGAAGGCAGTGAAAGCAGCAGCGATTCGAGCGCCAGGCGCGCGTTGACGTTGGTATCCGCCAGCAGCCCCAGGGTGCGCTCGATGCCCGCCACCGCCGTACTGGCCCCGGCCAAATCCAAAGCCCCGGCCACTGCCGTTAACTGGGCGTCGCGGTCGCGGTTGGCTGCCGGCGCATCCGGCCGCCCCACCCGCAGCAGCACATCGCGCCAGAAAGACAGCCACACCAGCAGCAAGTCCTGCAGGCGTTCGCGGTCCTTGCTAGCCTCCTCCGCGAAGGCGAAGCGCGCCACCCGGTCAGCGGATAGCAGCTGGCTGGCGGCGTTCAGCCACTCAGCGCGTTGCTCCAGCGCCTCCGGGTCTTTGTGCAGGCGCAAAGCGTAGCCCGGCCGCCCGCCGCTCAGGCTGGCCATCAGCTGCGCTTGTTCAGCGGGGATGCCGTGCTGGGCGGTCAGCCCAGCGGCCAATTCGTCCACCGCCACCGGACGCAGGCGCACCAGTTCGCAGCGCGAAGCAATCGTGGCCGGCAAGGATTCTGCGCTTTCCGCGGTCAGCAGCAGCACCACCGAGCCCGGCGGCTCCTCCAGCGTCTTCAGCAGCGCGTTGGCCGCCGATTCGCTGGCCTGCTCAAAATCCAGCAGCAGCGCTACTTGGTAGCGCGCCTCGTAGGGCGTCAGCGCCAGGGCGCGGCCCAACTCGCGCACCGCATCCACCTTGATGTCGCGGTCGCCTTCCTGCAACTCCACGATGTGCAAATCGGGGTGCGCCAGCTTGGCAAACCTGCGGCAGGCGCGGCACTCGCCGCAATACTCGCCCGACTGTGGTGGCGCCTCACAATTGAGGGCCTGCGCCAGACGGGTCGCCAGCGTGCGGCGCCCGCTGCCCTGCGGCCCGGTGAACAGGTAGGCATGCCGCAGCTTGCCGCCCGCAATCTGCGCCCGCAGCAGGTTTACCGCCCACTGGTGGCCGATTAAGTTCCAGTTGAAATCGGACATCGGACGTATTTTACTGCGCCGGGCGGGTCTGAGCCTTTCCGTCTGGCCACCCACCAGTCTGGAGTCCAGCGGGCGGGTCTAAGACCCGCCCCTGCGGCAAATAATCCTCTGGTTGCCACTAACGTCGTCTTGCAAAATTAACAACGTATGTGTGGGGCGCTGCAACATGCAGCGCCCGCAAGTCTTCTCCCCCAACCGCAGCCAACCTTGGAGGGGGTCCGGGGGAGAACAATTCTCCCCCGGCGGGGCGTGGGGCCAGCGGCCCCACAGAGAAGAAATAGTGGAAAACAATGTCTGTTTTGCTAAGAATTAGCACAGGGATTCCTCGCTGCGCTCGGAATGACATAAAACATGGTTCTCACGCGAACCACAAGGCCAGTGGTTCAACAATAAAAGAAACCATCAACACAGACGCGTCAAAATGCTCCTGTACCCCTCACCATTTTCAATCTAACCCCGCCTAGCCTTGCCCAGCCATCAAAAACACTTCATCCCCGTCACGCACGCGGTTTTTCACCAGAATCGCCACGTCTTCGCCGGGGCCGGCGCTTTCCACATCTTTGCGGTCAATCTGCATTGATTTCACCGTCTCCGTGAAATCGGTGGTCTCGCCCGGGATATGCACCCGGTCGCCCACCGAAAGGTTGTCGCGCAAATCAAGCACCGCTGCGTTGGGTTCGGCATAGTAATGCGTGATTTTGCCAATGCGTTTCTCCATGGCAGCCTCCTATTAGTCACTGGATTCCAGCTAACGAGCCCGCCTCGGAATCATTACAGGCGCCGGGTGGCGGCCGGTTTTAAGCTTGAGGCACAACACGTCATACTCAGGGCTTAGGGACTCTGCGCGGGGCTGAATGATGCTTAGCCGACTGCGTCGGCTGTGGAGTTTGGGGGCGAATGCGTAGCGAACGCAAAGCGTTCGCCGAAGCGTTTGGCAATACCAAACGATAATGTCCACCCGGCGGGGTGTGAGGTCGGAGACCCCACAAAGAAGCGCATAAGCCTACACAGACTCTCATAAGTAAACATCTTCTGGATGGATTCTTCGCGGAGTTTATGCTGAGCGTAGCGAAGTGCTCAGAAGGACATAAATAAAGATGCATCCCTTCACAACCAACCTTCTTTATCGCAATCCAATTCCACAGGATGCAATAATGACGTTGTGGCACCGTTAACTTCATCAATTACACGCTGCAACCATCCAACCTTCAACCCGCTCTCATACCGCATCTTGTCAAGTTGTAACAAAGCTGTGTCACGCCATGACAACATTACAACTTCCAACCTTGCGGCCACACCGTATAATCACCCCAAACCATGACCGATCTCACCCACGGCCTCAACCCCCAACAGCAGCAAGCCCTCACCGCCGGCAGCGGCCCGGTGCTCGTGCTGGCTGGGCCCGGCTCCGGCAAAACCCGTGTGCTCACCCACCGCGTGGCCTACCTGGTGCAGGAACTCGGTGTGCGCCCCTACAACATCCTGGCGGTCACCTTCACCAACAAG
>OMJR01000039.1 GCA_900299355.1 Anaerolineaceae bacterium | reverse complement strand
CGGTTGCACATAATGCAGGCGTAGGCATCCATAATCTGGTGCCAGGCCAGGTCCTCAATGTTGGTGGCGCCAAACTGTTCCACGGTCTCGTCTTCAAAATCCAGGGCTTCCAATTGGCCCGGGGATTTGAATTCGGGAGTGAGAAGGAAGTTGATGGGGGCCATAAATAAGTGCAAATGCTTGGAGTACAAGAAGTAGGGGAAGAAGGCCATAATCAGGCCCAGCGCCAGCCAGAAGCCAGCGTGCTCACCGACAATCTGGGCCGAGGTGCTCATCCCGCTCCATAGGGTGGACAGCGCGCTGGCAAAGGGCTGCCAGGGGTCGGCGCCTTCGTGGGCCAGGCGGAAGCTGGCGCCCAGGAAGCGGCCGCCGACATGCAGCAGGATGAAGATACCGACCAGCAGCGAATCGCGGCGGATACCGGCACGCGCCTTGGGATGCAGAGTGGTGCTTTCCCGCACGGTGAGCGCCTTGGGATTGAAGACAAAGCGGCGCACCAGCAAGGCGACCATGCCCACCAGCGCGCTGAGGGTGAGCACATCGGCCAGCAGGCGGTAGCCATTACCCAGCGCGCCCTCACCCAGGAAGCGGTAGTTGGGCAGGAAGCCCTCCAGTACATCGCCAATATTCACAAAAAGATAATACATGAAGCCCCACACCACCATGGCGTGGAACAGGCTGGCCCAGAAGCGCTTGCGCCATACAGGGGTCAGCGCGACAGTCTTGACGAGCACATCCGCCAAGCGGCCCGGCACCACGCGCCAATCCGGTTTGCCGTGGCCGCGGCCAATCGTGCGCACAATGCGCCGCACGGCCCGCAATACGAGGACCACAGTGAGTAGTGCTGCCAGGATAAAAATGATCTTTTCGGGGGTGCTAAGCATCGGACTCCACGCGAATAGGGGTGAGAAATGCTTGATTACGAGAGTTTACCATAGAGAGCAAAACGGCGACCTAAGCGGTCGCCGTTAGATAGCTTGAAGTCAGGGGCGGGCCTAAGGTGCGCCGGGGCCGTAGCTAAACTCTTCGTCGGTCGGGGTGCGTCCCGACGGATCATGCACAAAGACCCAATCTCCCACCTGGGCCCAGGTGTACATCCAATGCGCATCACCGATCGCCAGATTCACACAGCCGTGCGAACCCTGGTAGCCAAAGAACTGCTTGGGCCGCCAGTAGGCGCCGTGGATCGCGCGGGCTTCGTCGTAGTACATCGCCCAGGGCACATCCGCCAGATAATAGTAACCACCCGTGCCGCCGGAGAAATCGCCACTCATTGTGGTGGTTTCATGTTTTTCATAGACCTGGAACAGGCCCGGCCGGGTCCACAAATTGTCCAGCCCGGTAGCCACCATAGTGGCGAAGACCATCTGGTTGTTCTCGTAGACGGCGAAGGTCTGCTGCTCGAGGTTGATTTCGATCCAGCGGCCATTTTCCACCCCTTCCGGCGCTTCGCTGGTCGGGAAGACCAGGCGCATTTGCAGGGAATTCAGCCAGGCATCCGGCCCCACCAGGTACCAAGTCAGGTCGCCTTCCTCACGGATATCGTAAACCTGCAACAGGCTGTAGGCTTCGTAAGTAGCTTCGGTGCGGGGCGCGCTAATACTGCCATCCTGCCAACCGCGGAAGGGTGCGGTCTCGGCGTTGGCGTATTCCAACACCCAGCCGAAAGGCAGCGCGGGAGTAGCCTCGAATTCCATTCCGATGCTAAAGCGGCGCACCTGGGCGGGCGACAAATCCGTGCGGCGCATCCAGCCGTTTTCTGTCAGATAATAATTGGTGCCGTTGACTTCCTGCACCGAGCTATAGGACACATATTGGCTGCTGGTGCCGTACTTCATATAGCCGGCCGGGTTCAGATAAGCGACCGCGTCATCCAATGTGGTGAAAAAGGGGCGTTCCACAATTTGTTCGCCGCTGACTGTGCTGACCGTGGCGTAATTAATGTTCAGGTCGCTCAGGCTCTGATCAATCGGAGTGGCTGGCAGCGGAGCCATGGGGAATTGGATGCCCTGCCGCGCGGCATGATCCAGGTAGGCGCTGGGGCCATAAGGCATGCAGTCGTCGGGCAGCGCCGCAAAGGGACTGGGCAGACAGATGGGTGTATCGTCCGCTTGCGGCTCGGCAAAGGCAGCTTGGGGAATCGCCGTGACCAGCAAAGCGAACACGAAGGCAAAGGGTATCAGACGTCTCATCGGAGGCATTATATCCAGCGCCATTAAGACGCGCCTTAGAGGATCAAAGTTACGCATCATGTTCCAGGCGCAGGTTGCGCAATACCAGAATGGCCAGCAGGTTGGCGGCCAGCACGGCGGATACGCTGGCGCCGAAACCGATCTCATACAGCCAAGTGCTAAGCCCGCTCGCCAGGGCGCGCCCAAAAGAGGCGAAGGTGAAGAAGCCGGCCATCATCGTGGCCCGCGCCTGGGGCATCACCTCGGTCATCAGGGGGATCGTGCTGACAATGGTGAACTCAAAACTGATGTAGAAAAGGAAAAGCGCGGTCAGGGCCAGCGGCAGGGAACCGCCCACAAAAGGCAACGCGGCCACGGCAACGCAATTTACGAGGGTGCCCAACAGAATCGAGCGCCGTTTACCAAGCCGGTCGGTGATTAGGGCGACCAGTCCTTCGCCGCCCAGTTCCGCGGCGCCCAGCACCGCGGCCGAGGCGCCCAACGCGGCCAATTGCAAACCGAAGCTGGCCTCCATCCACACGCCAAAGGTGAGATTGATGATTTCATTGGCGACACAGATCAGACCAGCAAACACCAAACCCGTAACCGCGGTGGGCGAGGAGAGTATCTCGCCAAATTTCTTGAGGACCCGGCCCGTATCGCGACCTTCAACAGGGGGATCCTTGGGTACCCAAAACCAAATCAGAACGGCCAAAAGTAAAACCAGCAAGCCCAGTAAAGGAAAAGGGGCGATCCAGCCTGCGCGCGCGATCACCCAGCCCACAGCAGGGATGCCTAAAATATACGCCCCGGACCAACTCAACTCGGTGAGGGTTAATACCTGGCTGCGACGGGCATAGGGCACGCGGTCGCCCAGGTAGGCCTGGATCGCCGGGTCAAAGGTGATTTTGCCCAGAATGGTCAGCATCATCGCCAGCGTAAAACCGGCAAAGGTGGGCCAAAAGGCAACCGTCGCAGTCCCCACGATGAAAAGCGCCATGCCCAGGAGCATGCCGGTCTTGCGGCCGCGTATGTCGCCCCAGGTGGCAATGAAGGGGCCCAGCAAACCGGCCACCAGCGAGCGGGCGCCAATCGCGGTGTTCAACGAAGCCACCGATACGCCCAGGCCGTCCCGAAAGGCAGGCAGAAATGGATAGACCATGCGGAAGGCGGTGCTGCTCAGGAAGCGCACAAATGTAAACAGGGGCACCAGCACACGGAGGCGCGCAGTGCGTGATGTTCCTGGTTCGGCCATGATTTATTCGCTGCCCAACATGGGCATCTGGATGCCGTGGCGCCTGGCCGCGGCGATGGCCTGTTCGTAACCGGCGTCGGCGTGGCGCACCACGCCCATACCCGGGTCGCTAGTGAGTACGCGCTCCAGCCGCGCGGCCGCTTCCGGGGTACCGTCTGCGACGATGACCTGGCCGGCGTGCTGGCTGTAGCCAATGCCGACCCCGCCGCCGTGATGGAAGGACACCCAAGTGGCACCGCCCACAGCGTTAATCAGCGCATTCAAAATCGGCCAATCACTGACCGCGTCGGTGCCGTCGCGCATGCCTTCGGTTTCGCGATTGGGTGAGGCCACCGAACCTGAATCAAGATGGTCGCGCCCAATCACAATTGGCGCACTAACCTCGCCGTTGGCGACCATCTCGTTGAAGCGCAGCCCGGCCTTAGCGCGCTCACCGTAGCCCAGCCAGCAAATGCGCGAAGGCAGCCCCTGGAAGGGAATTTTCTCTTTGGCCATGGCCAACCAGCGATGCAAATGCTCATCCTCCGGAAAGAGTTCCGCGATGGCTTCATCGGTGCGATATATATCTTCTGGGTCGCCGGAGAGGGCCACCCAACGGAAGGGGCCTTTGCCCTCGCAGAAGAGCGGGCGAATGTAGGCCGGCACGAAACCGGGGAAGTCGAAAGCGTTCTGGAGGCCATATTCGTAGGCGCGCTGGCGCAGGTTGTTGCCGTAATCAAAGACTTCGCTGCCCTGCTTTTGGAATTCCAACATGGCTTCCACGTGGCGGGCCATGGAGGCTTGTGAAGCCTCCTCATAAGCCGCGGGGGCAGCTGCGCGCAGGGCCTCGGCTTCCTCCAGGCTCATGCCAGCGGGCACATAAAAGAGCAAATCGTGGGCCGGGGTCTGGTCGGTAACCACGTCGGGCACCACACCACGGGCGGCCAACTCGGGGAAAATCTCGGCCGCATTGCCGATTAAACCGATTGAGAAGGGTTTTTCTTCGTCCACGGCTTCCTCAACCAATGTCATGGCTTCTTCCAAGTTATCCACCACGGCGTCCACGTAGCCAATCTCGTGGCGGCGCTTGGCGCGGGCCGGGTCTACTTCCACAATCAAGCCCACGCCCTCATTCATGGTGATGGCCAGCGGCTGGGCGCCGCCCATCCCGCCCAAGCCGGCGGTGAGCACGAACTTGCCCTTCAGCGAACCCCAGCCGCGCTGCTGCGCCAGGGCACCAAGCGTCTCATAGGTGCCCTGCAAGATGCCCTGGGTACCGATGTAAATCCAGGAGCCAGCCGTCATCTGGCCGTACATCATCAAACCCTGGGCGGCCAGCTCATCGAAGTGCTGCTGGGTGGCCCAATGCGGCACCAGGTTGGAATTGGCAATCAGGACTTTGGGCGCATCGGTGTGGGTGCGGAAGACGGCCACCGGTTTGCCGGATTGCACCAGCAGAGTCTCGTCTTCGTTCAAATTGCGCAGCGAATCAAGAATGGCATCGAAGGCTTCCCAGGAGCGGGCGGCCTGGCCGCGGCCGCCGTAGACCACCAGGTCGTCCGGGCGTTCGGCCACCTCGGGGTCCAAATTGTTTTGCAGCATGCGATAGGGCGCTTCAATCAACCAATTCTTGCAGTGCAATTGGCTGCCGCGCGGCGCGCGCACTTCACGGGCTTTGCTCATCAGTCTTCCTTTTATTGGTGGGTTAGGCCCAGTTTACTTCAGCTTAGGGTTGAAGCTCCAGCAGAATTAGCGGGTCCAACAAGGCGAAATCGCCGCTGGAACGCCAGCGTTTGTATTCGGCGTTCTCAGCTTCGCTGGCCTGGGTGGTGTAGAAATTCATCGCGCCGAAGGTCTCGCCGGGGGCGCCAGAGCGCGTCTCCAAATGCAGATGCGGGTCGGTGGAAAAGACGCCACTGCCGCCCACCAGACCGAGGACACTCCGCAGAGTACCGGGTCTCCAATCGAGAAGGGCGCATCGGCCTGCATATGCGCATAGAGCAAGTACAAGGATTGGCCCGCTTGCAACTGATAATCGGCGATGGCGGCCAGCGGCAGGCGCGCATAGGGCGTCTCGATAATGATGTAGTTGCCGTAAACGGTAGCATAGCCGCGGCCGGCCACTACCCCATCCAGCACGGATTGAATCGGCGTGCCCTCGACGTGGCCGCCAACCCCGCCGCGCCGATAGTATGCAAAGTCGACCCCGTGGTGACCGGTTTCCTTGTTTTCGCCGAGCGGCAAAATCAGACGCTGGGTAATGTATTGGCTGAGCTCAACCAGGTTGTGGTCTTGCAAGGGGGTGCACACCGCCGAGGGGGGAATCTCCGTCTCGGTGGGGGTCGGCGCCTCCGTCGCGGTGGCGCTGGCCGTGGGGGACGGAGCCAGGCTCGGCGTCGGCTCCGCCGCCGGGGAGCAGGCGCTCACTAAAAGCAGGCAAATAAGCAAGTAAATCGGCTTCACGGCCTTATTTTATCGCTAGCGGCCCAATGGTATGATTAAAGCGCTATACTATGCGGCTGCCGGCCGCTGGAAGCCGGTCCGGAGGTTCCATTTATGAAGCAAATTACCGTAGTTGGCGTGGGTTATGTGGGTCTGGTGACCGCGGCCTGCTTCAGCGATTTGGGCAACAAAGTGATTGCCCTGGATGTAAACGAAGAGCGCGTGAAGGGCCTGAAGCGCGGCGAAATGCCGATTTATGAGCCGGGCCTGGAAGAACTGGTGGAGCGCAACGTGGCCGCCGGCCGCCTGGATTTCACTACCGATTACAAATCCGCCCTACAAGACAGCGAATTCGTGTTTATTTGCGTGGGCACGCCGTCCGGCGTGGATGGCAAGGCCGACCTGAAGTATGTGGAATCGGCCGCGCGCTCGATTGCCGAGAACATGCAGGCCCCCCTGATTGTGATTAACAAGTCCACCGTGCCGGTCGGCACCGGCGACTGGGTGGCCGAAATCATGGCCGAAGCGCAGCCCAAGGCGATTGATTTCGCGGTGGTCTCCTGCCCGGAATTCCTGCGCGAGGGCGCGGCGATTTCCGATTTCATGAACCCACACCGCACCGTGCTCGGTTCGCTGGACCGCGAGGCCGCCGACAAGGTTGCCCAACTACACCTGCAACTGCGCTCGCCCATCGTGATTACCGATTTGCGCACCGCCGAGATGATTAAGTACGCTTCGAATGCCTTCCTGGCCACCAAGATCTCCTTCATTAATGAAATCGCCGACATTTGCGAGAGTTTGGGTGCGGATGTAAAAGAAGTCGCCGCTGGGATGGGATTTGACGCCCGTATCGGCAAGCACTTCCTGGAAGCCGGCCTGGGCTATGGCGGCTCCTGCTTTCCCAAAGACGTGAAGGCGCTGGCCTTTATGGCCGAGGAAATGAACCAGGAACCGCGCATTTTAAACGCGGTAATGCACGTCAACGGCCTGCGCCGCGGCATGATCGTGGAGCGCCTCAAAGATTTGGTCGGCGACCTGGACGGCAAGACGATTGGCCTCCTGGGTCTGGCTTTCAAAGCCAACACCGATGACATGCGTGATGCGCCCTCCGTGGATATCGCCAACGCCTTGATGGCCGCCGGCGCGACGGTGCGGGCCTTTGACCCGGTGGCGATGGAGGTGGCTGCCCGCGATTTGCCCAAGGTGGCGATGGCGGATGACGCCTACAGCCTGGCCGAAGGTGTGGACGCCCTGATCGTGGTCACCGATTGGAACGAGTTCAAACACCTCGATTTGGAACGCATCCGCGACAGCATGGCCGCCCCGGTGCTGCTGGATGGGCGCAATATCTATTTCCCCGACCAGATGAAATCCCTGGGCTTCACCTATCGGGGCGTCGGCCGCGGCTACAACGGCGCCGGCGAAGTGCAAACCGAGGTCAAAGTTCCCACGAATGCCGTCTAATCAGGCCGGGCAACAACCGCCGGTCTGCGATTACGAAGGATCGGATTACCAGCAGCGCTTTTGGGACCAGGGGGAACGCGAGTACGAAGACCGCACCGAAGCGATCGCCATCAAGCGCCTGCTGCTCACCAGCGGCCAGCGGCTGCTGGAAGTCGGCGCCGGCGCGGGCCGCAACAGCCCCCGTTATCAAGGCTATGAGCAGATCGTGCTCATGGATTATTCCACCACCCAACTGGAACAAGCCCGCGAGCGGCTGGGCGATAGCGAACGCTACATCTATGTGGCGGCGGATGTCTACCGCCTGCCCTTTGTGGATGGCCTCTTTGATGGCGCCACCATGATCCGCGTGCTGCACCACATGGCGGATGCACCCGCCGCGCTGGCCAGCATCCGCCAGACGCTGGCGCCGGAAGCCACCTTCCTGCTGGAATACGCCAACAAGCGCAATGTCAAGGCGATCCTGCGCCGCCTGCTGGGCCGCCAGGATTGGAATCCTTTTAGCCGCGAACCGATTGAATTCATCGAATTGAACTTCAACTTTCATCCGGCGGCGGTGCGCGGCTGGCTGCGTGAACTGGGCCTGCGGGTGCAGCGGCAGTTGACCGTTTCCCACTTCCGGGTGGGCCTGCTCAAGCGCACGGTGCCCACCGGGTTGCTGGTGGCCCTGGATAGCGTCTTTCAGCCCACCGGCAACTTGTGGCAGTACACGCCCAGCGTATTTGTCAAATCGCAGGCGGATGAGCGCGTGGCGGCGGCAGCGCCGGGCGCCTTCTTCAAGTGCCCGGAATGCGGCAGCCCGCTGCCAGAAAAGAACAAGACCCACATCGAGTGCGGGTCTTGCGGTTCACGTTGGGGTTATCAAAACGGGATTTACAACTTCAAGGAAGCGCTTTAGTTACCTTCCGCTTCAGCCTGGCTTAATTCGTAATCAATCACCTGGGCAAATGCCTCAAAAGGCTGAGCTCCTACAATAACTATGCCGTTCACAAGAAATGTGGGGGTCGATTGAACACCTAAGGAGTGGGCCTGATCAACGTCTGCGGCTACTTGAGCAGCGTATCGCTCTTCCTCAATGCAAGCACTAAACGTTTCGACATCCAATTCTAGTTCACTAGCATATTGTTGGTAGCTAGAGACATTGAGTGGCAATCGGCTACTAAAAAGCAGGTCATGATATTCCCAAAATTCTCCTTGTTCGAATGCGCATTGGGCTGCTAGCGCAGCAGATTGGGCATTCGGGTGGATACTGGTTAACGGGAAATCCTTGTAGACGAAGCGAATCTGGTCTGGGTATTCGGCCAGCAATTGGGGATAGACCTGTGCAAAGTGACGTTGGCAAAATGGACATTCGAAATCACTAAACTCAATAATCGTAATTGGGGCATCTTCAGGTCCGAATACTGGATCATGGTCTTCGATGGTAACTCGATCGTTATACCGAGGTAGGCTGGCCAAGTATTCCTCAAGACTCTGTGGAGTCTCAGTGGGCTGGGCCAGCTCGGTTACCTCGTTGCCCGCCGAAGCAACGTCATCCGATTCGAGGGCTGCGCTGGGCGCAGCTGCACGACCCCAGGCCAGATAGCCGGCGGCGATCCCCAGGACAAAAGCCAGGGGCACTAAAACAGCGTAAAAGTGGCTGCGTTTGACTTGGAAGGTGAGCACGCCGTCGTCTTCCGGCTGCCCATCGCGGTATTGATCGTCCATACTCATGCGCCCGATTATATCCCTGTGCGCCACTATAATCCGGCCATGCTGCCATTGCATTTTCGTAGGCCCTGGCTGAATGCGCCGGGCACGCTGGGCTTCGCCCCGGATAGCCGTGGGCCGCTGGACTTAGACCAGCTAGGCGCCTTCGTCACCAATCCGATAAGCCTGCGCCCGCGCAAAGCTGCCCGGCCACCGCGCCTGCAACAGCTGGCGGGGGTTATCTGGCTGCACACGGGTCACCCCAACCCGGGCATCCGGCGTGTGCTGGATCGTTACCGCGCGGCCTGGGTGCGCGCGCCATTGCCGATCGTGCCCCATTTGCTCGCCAATCAGCCGGATGAAATCGCCCGCATGGTGGCGCCTCTGGAGGGTTTGGAGAACGTAGAGGCGATTGAGGTCGGCATCCCGCCAGACGCCGCGCCGGAACTGGCGCGGGCGCTGGTTGCCGCAGCAGTGGGTGAGCGGCCGGTGGTCGCCCATATCGGCCTGGAGCGCATACACGAACTGGCGGCCAGCGCCATGCAGGCCGGTGCCAGCGCGGTCAGCCTGGGCGCGCCGCGGCTGGCGAATGCCGACGGACAGGAAAGACGGGTTTACGGACGCCAGGTGCTGGAGCAGGCCTTGGCGGCGACCAGGCAGCTGGTGGCCGCGTCTATTCCCACCATCGCGGCGGGCGGGATCTTTAGCCCCGCGGATGGACAGAGCCTGTTGGATGCCGGCGCGCTGGCGGTGCAAATTGATTTGGCGTTGTGGACTAAATGGGATTGGTAACTGGTAACTGG
>OMJR01000038.1 GCA_900299355.1 Anaerolineaceae bacterium | reverse complement strand
GGGGGGATGAAACAGCTTTCAGCGATCAGCTGTCAGCTATTAGTCCTAAGCCGTAAGCTTGTAAGCTATTCGTATCGGGTATGGAGCAATAACCAATAACTAATCACCGGTTAGTCATGTTTTGTTCAGATAGGTATGTACGTTCCCGACCACTAATCCCTAGTCACCAATCACCCATCACTAATTACCAGTTACCAATTACTATTTACCACAGCCAAACCCCGTTAGAATATCCCCACTATGTCGCGCGCCAGCACGCCTTCCCCAGTCACCTTCCTGCCCACCAGCGCCTTGCTGATCCTGGTCGGCCTGGGTGGCATGGCCCTCCTGCTCAACTTCACCTTGCCGACCCTGTGGCCGCGCTGGCTCTTCTACTTCCTGATCGTGTGCGCCGGCACCGGACTGGCGATGCCTTTCAGCGCCTATCTGAATCACCGCTTTCCCAGCGACCCACCGACCCGCAGCCAGGTGATTTTGCGCCAGGCTTTGTGGGTCGGCATCTTCGCCGCCACGCTGGCCTGGCTGCAGAATGGGCGCGTCTTCAATGGCGCGCTGGCGATCATTATTGGACTGGGCTTTGGCGGCATTGAATATGTGCTGCGCCTGCGCGAGCGCAGCCAATGGAACCCTTAAAGGATTTATATGAAATCTGATCTCTCGGCACTTATGGAAGCACGTAACCTGGATACCTTGTTGGTTATGGGCGATGCTTTCCACAATCCGCCCATGGTCTATTTCACCGGGCTGGCGCATGTCAGCAGCGGCGTCCTGGTGCTCAAACGCGGCGAGGAGCCGGTGCTCTTTGCCAACCCGATGGAGCGTGACGAGGCGGCCGCCACCGGCTTGGCCAGCCGCAATCTGAATGACTACAACTACAGCAAGTTGTACGAGGAGAGTGGCAAAGACGCCCTCTTGGCCACCGCGCGCGTCTACCAACTGCTGCTCAAGGATATGGGCGTTGAGTCTGGGCGGGTAGCCGTGTACGGACAAGGGGACGCCGGCGAGCACCACGCCCTGATCACCGCCCTGGAGGAGTTGCTGCCGCGCATCGAGTTTGTCGGCGAGTTCCGTGACTCGGTGCTGCTGGCCGCCCGCGCCACCAAGAATGAACAAGAGATCGCCAAGATGCGCAGCGTAGGCGAGCGCACCGTGAAAGTAGTGGGGCAGGTGGCCGATTTCCTGGCCAGCCAGCAGGCCCAGGATGGTGTGCTGGTGGATGCCGCAGGCCAGCCGGTCACGGTCGGGCAGGTCAAGGAGAAAATCAACCTGTGGCTGGCGGAACAGGGACTGGACAATCCCCATGGGCTGATCTTCGCGCCCGGCGCCGAGGGCGGCGTGCCGCACAGCGCCGGCAGCAACGATGCCGTGCTGCGTCTGGGCGAACCGATCGTATTCGATATCTTCCCCTGCGAAGGCGGCGGTGGCTACTTTTTTGATTTCACCCGCACCTGGTGCATTGGCCACGCCGGCGAGGAAGCCCAGGCGCTTTATGATGACGTGCGCGCGGTCTATGACACAATTATGGGCGAATTGCAGCCGGATACGCCCTGCACCCAGTATCAGGCGCGCACCTGCGAGCTGTTCGCCGCGCAAGGCCATCCCACCGTGGCAGAGGATCCCACCACCCAGGTGGGCTTCGTGCATGGCCTGGCCCACGGCCTTGGGCTGGATGTGCATGAAGCGCCGCGCTTCAGCCGCGATGCCACCGAGAAAGACATCCTGCGCCGCGGCTCGGTGGTGACCATCGAACCCGGACTCTACTATCCGGAGCGCGGCATGGGCTGCCGCATCGAAGACGCGATCTACATCAATCCGGAGGGCCAACCGGAAGTGTTGGCGCCCTATCCGCTGGATTTGGTGATCCCTCTCAAGGCCTGATCTTTACGGCCTTTCTTGACATAGAACGTGTGTTCTATTAGAATGGTTGGCACCTCACTGGTGCCAGCATGTCGACGATTGCCCATAGCCTGATCCCTCGCGACCTCGAACAACTGTATAGCCTGGTAACTCGTCTGCAACCGGGTGAAAGCTACCTGCTCAGTGGGGAGCGGCGCCTGGTCTGGCAGCTGGGCCAGGAGCTGGCTGACAAGGTCGCCATTCAGGGCCCCTTGCGCCTGATCCTGGGCGGCAACCGCTATTCGGTGGACCGCCTGCCGATTCTGCTGGGTGACCAGGCACACCGCATCTACGAAGTACTCAACCGCATTCAACTCACCCGCGCCGAGACAGCCTATCAAATGCTGCACGCGCTGGAGACCACTCCGGCGCAAAGCGCGCCGATCTTTATCACCGACTTCCTGGATAGCTTCTATGAAGAGGGACTGGATTTGGCGGAAGTGACCCGGCTGGTGCGCCGCTGCCTGGGGCATATGCAGCGGCTGAATGCCCGTGCGCCGCTTTTCATCAGTGCAGCCTTCAGCGATGAACGTCCTTCACTGCGGGAAATGCTGCAGGCGCATTGCGGTTACCAATTGGAACTCTATCCCGAAGATCGCCCTGCGGGCTATCAGGGCCATTTGCTGTAGCCATGGGACACACACTCGCCACCATCACCAATCACTTTGACCGCTTTATGGGTCATCTCTCGGCCTTCAAGCGCGCCCTACGCAAGGCCGACCAGGTCGCCCTGGAGAGCCTGTTGAGCGAGGTGCGCCAACATCTGCCGGCCGCGGGCTATGCCTCCAACGTGGTGCCGGGGGTGACCTTCCTGCTTTGCCTGCTGCTGGAGAAGCACAAGCAGATCGAACGCCACGAGGCTGAGTTTGTTGAGCTGCGGCGCGAAGTGAAATCCGAGATCAGCAAGCTGCGCGAGGAATTCCGCGTGGAGAAGCTGAAGCTGCAG
>OMJR01000037.1 GCA_900299355.1 Anaerolineaceae bacterium | reverse complement strand
TTGAAACGCCTCTACGAAAACGAGAGCATGGGCGAGGCCGCCGAAAACATTTATGACCAGATGCCGGTCAGTCGCGAGGAGCAGGACCGCTTCGCGCTGCAGAGCCACCAGCGTGCGATTGCCGCCATGGATGAGGGCCGCTTCGCCGACGAAATCGTGCCGGTCGAGATCCCCCAACGCAAAGGCGAGCCGCTGGTGGTGGATACGGACGAGCGACCGCGCCGCGATACCACGCTGGAGGCATTGAGCAAGCTGCGGGCCGCCTTCCGCCAGGATGGCACCGTCACGGCGGGCAACAGCTCAGGGCTCAACGATGGCGCCGCAGCCCTGCTGCTGACCAGCGCCGAGAAGGCGGCTGAACTGGGCCTGAAGCCCCAATTGCGCGTGGTCAGCTCGGCCGCAGCCGGCGTCAACCCACGCACCATGGGGCTGGGGCCGGTGCCGGCCACCCGCAAGGCGCTGCAGCGCGCCGGGTTGCAGGTCGGCGATATCGGCCTGGTGGAACTCAACGAAGCCTTCGCGGTGCAATCGTTGGCCGTGCTGGCCGAGCTGGGCTTCGATGAAAGTATCGTCAACGTGAATGGCGGCGCGATTGCGTTGGGCCACCCGCTGGGTTGCACTGGCGCGCGCCTGATGGTTACTTTGATGCACGAGATGCGCCGCCGGGCGGCGCCTACGCCGCGGCCCTTCTACGGGCTGGCGACCCTGTGCGTCGGAGTGGGCCAGGGCGAAGCCACCATCGTGGAATGGATCGGCGACTAGGGGACTATGCGCCAACGCCTGATCGCCCTGCACGAAAGCCAATGGGGGCCCTGGTGGATAAGCGGCCTGGCGGGCCTGCTGTTGATTGCGGTGGCGGCCTTCAGCGGCTTGATCCAAAACTACTTCAGCGGCGAAGAATTCCTCGTCTATCACTACGCCAGCAATTTCGCTCATACCGAAGCCTGGCAACAATTTTTTTTCCAGAATGGCCGCCTCATTGAAGCGCTGTACTGGACCTATGAATACGAGGTGCTGGGCTACCAACCGCTGCTCTTTCACGCGATTTCCTTTGTATTGCTGCTGATCCTCGCGCTGCTGGCGACTGCCTGCTTCCTGAATGTCTGGCCTCGCAAGGGGCGCAGCCAAGCCTTGCCTTATCTGTTTATCTTTCTGCTCTTCCTAAATTGGATTGTTCTGTCGAACGTTTTACGGCTCTCCTACGACAATGGCCGCCTGTCCATGATCTTTTTCTTTGCCGCTGGCCTGGCCTTGCAGCGCTGGGCTGCCAGCCAACGCGGCCGCTGGCTGCTGCTAAGCTATGCACTCTTCCTCGTCTGTGTGATGACCTATGAAAACGCGGTGTTTCTTTTTCCGGCGCTCGTGCTGCTGGCCTGGCCGCTGCTGCCAGCCGAAAAGCGCGCCAACTGGCGCCAGCGCGTGCTGATCTTTGGCAGCTTGTCAGCCCTCAGTGGACTGATCCTCTTAATGCCGTATTGGCTGTACGGCTTCATCTTGCAAAGTGGCCTGGGATCGGTGGCGACCCCGGCGCGCAATTTTGCGATCGGCGAATTCTTTGCACAGCTATCCCGATACGGGCCAGCGGTTTATGTGGGCTTTGGGCAGGTCGTCAATTTTGGGCAAGGCCCTTGGAATATGCTGGTCGCAATTGGTTTATTGGCGGTCATTTTGATTGCGAGCCTTTGGATTGTGCGCCTTCATCGCAGCCCACAGCCTGAGATGGATCCAGATACCAAATTGCGCTGGACCTCTATCTTCATGGCTGCTTTGTGGTTCCTTTTCTTTGGGCCGCTGCCCTATATATTGGCGGGTTTTGGCGCCGGAGCGCGGGTCTATTCTTCGGCAATTTTCGGCGTATTCCTCTTGCTAATGCTTAACTATGAAAGGACTGAACCAGTCGTGCGCCGGCTGGCCTTGGTACTGATCGTCCTATTCGCCACTGTGGGGCTCTTCGTCCTCTCCCAGGAATCTACTCGTGTGATTGAAGGAGAAGCGGCCGAGGTTTTTTTCTATAGCGGCTTGAAAGACGTGGTGCCACACGTTCGCGCGGACACCGTATTCTTTATTATTGATGGCCCGATCGGGAATTCCGGCTGCGGGCCCAGCTTGGAGATGCTCTATCTACAACGCGATTTGAATTGTGCGATTCTCAGTTCGGTCTACGACAAATACATGGCAGTTCGGCGTGACCTAGTGATTGAGACCAGTGGTCAGGAGTTAACTGACGAGAATGTGATCTTGATCCTTGTTGAAGGTGACCGCGTTCGGCTGCTGGATCAGATTGCGCCCGGCGATGATTTTGGCATCTACATCGATTGGGAGAGTGCGGAGCCGATCCGGACCAACACCGATAAGATTGTCAGCCAGGACCTGCCCGCGCCCAGCTCGTTCTACCTGCATTTATTGGAACGCGCTGCGGTGCTGCTTCCGCGCCGTTGACGAGCAACTTGGGAAACAGAAATCCGTATTATTCATTCCAAGCATTCAACAAGGAGATATTGTGAACGACACAGTTAAGAAACTCTATCGCTCGCGCGATAACGTGATGGTGGGCGGGGTGGCCTCTGGCCTGGCCGACTTTTTGGAAATCGACCCGACCATTGTGCGCCTGATCTTCGCCTTCAGCATTTTCCTGGGCGGCACAGGGGCGCTGGTGTACTTCGTGATGTGGTTGGTGGTGCCCGAGGCGCCAGACGCCGGCAGTGAAGTGGTCGAGGCCAAGCCGGCTGCAAAAAAGACCACCACCAAAAAGAAAACAGACAGCGAGTAAGTTCAGAAAAGCCCGGGAGACCGGGCTTTTTCTTTTAGGCTTTGTTGAGGCTGGCGGTTCGGCTATCCAGGTAGGCGCGCAGTAATTCCAATTCCGTGATGCGCGCGTTGCCCGAAATGGTTTCCCGGCGGTTGCGGTAATAACTCAGGGCATGTGACAATTCGTCCAGACGCGAAATGCGTTCCCCGGGGTCTATCCCCGGTGCGGGGCTGGGGGTCGGCGGCGGCGTGGGCGTGCTGCCTGGCCACGTGTAAGCCTTAATTGCATTCCACAGTACACCGTTCTTGTCGGCCGCGCCGCCCCAGTCCCAGAAATTGGCCGCTGTCAAACCGATCACGCGGGCTTCATCCATAAAGGCCACCAACTGCTCTGGGGTGGGGGCCCAGCCGGTGACCCGGTAGCAGGGGCCGGTGGGAATAACCGGCAGACCAGGCATGCCGGCCTTGTATTCGTTATAGGACTTGCGTAATTGCTGGGCGGAGTTTGTCGCGGCCTGCCAATAAACCTGCGGCATGCACAAATCAATGTAGGGGTGGAAGGCTTGGAAGGGAAACTCGGGGTGCACGGAGAGGTAACGATAGGTGCTGAGCGCGACGGGCACACCGCTGACCTTGGCGCGCAGGGCCTGCATGAGGGTCTTGGCCATCGTTTTGCCGGCCGCCACCTTGAATTCTTTCTCGGCGTTGATCACGTAGCCATCCAGCGCTAACTGCTGGATGCGCACCGCGGCGATATCCGCTTCTTCGGTGGGGTGCGCGCCATACACATAATGCCAGCCCCACACTTTGATACCGCGTTGGCGCAGCTGCTGCACCACGGCTGGCACCAGGTCCTGGCCGTTATAGAAGTTGTATTTGTAGCGGCCATCGGCCACCTTGACCAATACATGGGTCAGGCCCGCCTCGGCCGCCGCCTTGGCGATCGCCGCCGGGTCGCCGTTGAGGATCGGCTTGATTTGCCAGATGAAGATGCCTTTTCCGTTCAGGTACATGGCACACTCCGTTGCCTTCGCATTCAGATTGGCGCAATTGCGCTTAGTTGAATGGATGCAACTCGCGTGCCAGAACCCCCCTTATCGGGGCTATTTGGCCTGGTCTAACCGCTCTTTCAATTCAGCAATCATCGGCACCGGGTTGGGGTCGACCCCATAGGCCATCGCCAGGTAATAGCTGGCATAGTCGCCGTAGTGCAGGGTAGTCCACATGTGCGCCAGGCGGCCTTCGCCCGCGGCTTTGATCGTGTCGGTATTCTGGCCCTGCAGCATGATGCCCATGCGGGTGAACTCGGTGCGCTGCTGGTTGCGGCGGTGCAGGTGATCTGATTCGAGGAAGATCACCATACTGGCGCCGAATTCCTCGTCGGGCGCCATGACGCCTTGCAGGGTGTTGTGATCCGCTTCAGGCAGAATCTCAAAGGTGGCCACCGATTTGGAG
Source organism: Anaerolineaceae bacterium (assembly GCA_900299355.1). Lineage (GTDB taxonomy): Bacteria > Chloroflexota > Anaerolineae > Anaerolineales > UBA11579 > OMJR01. The sequence goes on along the minus strand of OMJR01000037.1, from coordinate 10,297 downwards.
ACTTCGTTCAGCTGGGTTTTCCAGCGGCGGGCGACCACGCCCAGGAAACCGGCGCCGAAGACCGTAATCCAGCGTCCCATAAATTGGCCGCCCATGCGCTTGGATGGATTGCTGGTGGCGGGTACCTCCGGCAAGAAGTGGGCTTGCTGGGCTTTCATAGCGGCCACCGCCTCGGCCATTTCGCTACCCTGATCGGGTAGGAAGCCCAGGCGGCAAACCGCGGCCAAGAGCAAACCAAACGAGAAGCCCACTGCCGCGCGGGGCTGGCCCTTGTGCTCAAAAACCCACAGGCCGGCCCCGGCCGCTTTGGCGCGCTTGGCCAGCTCGCCGTTGGTGGTGACGGCCAGGATTTGGCAGCCATTCTTTTCGGCCATCTCAAAAGCCGAAAGCGTTTCCTCGGTATTGCCGGAATGGGAGGAGCAGATCACCAGCGTCTCGGAGCCCTTGGCCCAGGCGGGCAGGTCGTAATCGCGGTGAACGTAGATCGGGACGTCCAGCATCGGTTCGCCGTAATTGGCCAGCAGGTCGCCGCCAATCGCCGAACCGCCCATGCCGGAGATCACGATTTGGCGCACGCCCTCGTATGCGGGGAGCTCCAGTTTTTGGCCTAGTTCCCAGGCTTGCATTAACTGATCGGGCAATTCGTTGATGGCGCCGATCATGTCCTGGCTGTCGAGTTCTTTGAAACGCTTGGTGTCATTGAGGTTCATGCTTGATCCTTAATACCGAGGGTTTGATAGAGACTGGGCAAATGATAACCAAAATCGGCTAACAGGTGGGGCACTTTATCGGGCATCCGCACCCATTGAAAGTCAAAGGGCAGCAATGGCATCTCCTCGCTGACCAGTGAGGGATCGGGGTCGGTATGCTGCCAGGTGGCCGGCGTCGGCTGTTCGCAGAGGATATGAAAGAAAAACCGGTGGTGGATCTGATCAAAACCGTAATCACGCATGTCGCGTTGCGCCACGCCCAGCAACCCAACCAGTGAAAGCTGTTCCAGTCCAGTTTCTTCAATCGCCTCGCGCAGGGCGCCAGCGGAGGGATCCTCCCCGGCTTCCAGACTGCCGGCCGGCACCTGGAAGCCGGGGAAACGGGCGCCCTTTTGGTCGAAGACCAGCAAGTGGTCTTCGCGCGTGATATAGGCGACGACCTTGTAGATTCGAGTCAACCGTGAAATGAGACTAGCCCTTATCCATCCCCCGCAATAAATCGTACACGTCACTGCGCTTCCAACCGGCATCGGCCGCCACCTGGCGCGCCAATTGGGAAGGCGACACACTGCCATCCATGCCGGCGGCCAGCGCCGACTGCACCCGCGCCTTGTCCCAGGCGCCGCTTTCCTGTGGAGCGCCGGCCAGCACAATGGTGAACTCTCCGCGGGCAGGTTCCTTGCCGTAAAAGCTGACCGCTTCGCTGAGCGCGCCGCGGAAGAAACGTTCATAGAGCTTAGTCATCTCGGCCGCCACCGCCACCTGGCGATCGCCAAACACAGCCAACATGTCGGCCAGCGTCGCCTGCAAACGGTGCGGCGACTCCAGCCAAATCAGCGTGTGCGCCTCGTTGGCGACGGCCTCGAAGGCCGTACTGCGCTCAGTAGTTTTGCGTGCTGGATAACCCAGATAGAGGAAGCTATCGGTGGGCAAGCCGCTGGCCGCTAGCGCAGTAATCGGGGCGCTAGGCCCCGGAATCGGGATCACTTCGTGGCCGGCGTCCAGCGCGGCGCACACCAGCAAATAGCCGGGATCATTGATCGCCGGCATGCCCGCATCGGAGATCAAGGCTACGTCGCCGGTAGCCAGTGCGGCCACCACCTGTTCTAATTTCTCGCGCTCGTTGTGTTCGTAGTAGCTGGTCAGCGGCGTGCTAATCTCAAAATGCTTCAGCAATTTGCCGCTGTGGCGGGTGTCCTCGGCGGCGATCAAGTGCACGGCTTTCAGGGTTTCAACGGCCCGCGGACTCATGTCGCCCAGGTTGCCGATCGGGGTCGCCACCAGATAAAGGGTGTTCATTCGGCAGGCTCTTCCGGAGGCAGTATCGTCTTCAGCCGTTTGGCCAGTTTGCGCCGTTCCAGCAGCACGCGGCGGCCGCAGCCCAGGCAGACCAGCCCGATATCCGCGCCCAGGCGCACCACTTTCCAGTCGGTGCTGCCACAGGGATGCGTCTTTTTCAGGCGCACAACATCGTCTAGTTGCAAATCAGGGAGCATAGCGAACCAGTACCAAGGGGTCTGGCGGCGATTATAGCACTGGCTGATATAATCGCCGCCGGAGCCACTTTTATGCTTGATTTCACCTTGCCGCAACTCATTGCCCGCCTGTTTGTGCTGGTGGTGGCTTTCACCGTGCATGAATTTGCCCATGCCTGGACTGCCAATTACTTTGGCGACGACACCCCGCGCAGCCAGGGACGCCTGACGCTCAACCCGATGGTACACATCGACCCACTCGGCGCCTTGCTCTTGGTGGTGGCCGGCTTTGGTTGGGCGCGCCCGGTGATGGTTAATCCGGTCGCTCTCGAGCGCCGTTCACCGGCGGCGCCCATGCTGGTGGCCCTGGCCGGCCCGCTCTCCAATCTGGTGTTGGCGATCCTGGCGGCGATCCCTGTTCAGGCTGGTCTGGTGAACATCACCCAATTCAGCAGTGGTGTGCTGCCCAGCGCCTTCGGCTTGATTAGTGAATTTGTCTTCATCAACCTGGTGCTGATGTTCTTTAACCTGATCCCAATTGCCCCGCTGGACGGTGAAAAAGTGCTGACCTATTTCCTGCCGTCGGCTGGAAAGCGCTTTATGGCCTCGATCCGACCGCAAGGTTTTCTGATTTTGTTGGCCTTAATTTTTGTTTTGCCGTATATGGGGATTGATTTGCTAGAGGATGTTATTCTGCAGCCCACCCTGGCGCTCTACAATCTGCTACTCGGCTAGCAGGATCACTTCAACACTAGTCAACATCCATAGACCCGGCACCGCGCCGCCGCTCTGGCTGACGGTCAGCAGGACTGGAGTGTCCTCATTCACGCTGATTTGCAGATCCAGGCTGAATGGCCGCAAGCTGTCTGCGCCTGGATCACCAGGATAGACCTCCTGAGAGTAGAGGACGCGCCCAGCCTCGCTGAGCAATTGAATCACCAGCGGGCGGCCGCTCTGGCCGCGCACCCGACCGGAAACTATCACCTGGCCCGGAGCCAGTTCAGCCCCCATAACGGGCGCATCAATCAGGGTTTCGCCTGCCGCGCCCGGCCCGGCGGCGTGCGGCGCGCCATCCGTCAATAACTCGAGCGCCAGCGAGGAGGCGAAGCTGGTGCGGCCCAGCGTATCAAAGACGAGTAGCGTCAAGCGGGCCGGCCCCACGGCGCGTACATTGAAGTCGATACTTTGTCGCAACTCGACGCCAGGGGCGTTCAGCACTCGCCGGTAAAGTAGCGCTCCGCTCTGGTCGACCAACTCGATATGCATTCGCTCGGCGCCGGGCTGCAGCAAGGCATGCAAGCTGATTGGCGAGGCCACGGCTGAGCCGCTGCCGGGCCCCAGAATGCGGACACCTCGGTCGGGCGGCGCCAGGGTGGGCGCAGCGGCCGGGGTGCTGGAAACTGTTGAGGTGGGGGACGCACTGGGGGCGGGGGCCGTGGCCGTCAGGGTTGCCGATGCAGCTGGGATTTGCGGCGCTGTCGACGGCGCGCAGGCCGCTAGGGCGCAGGCAATCAGACTGATAACGACAGCTGTGCGGCGCACGTGGACCTCAGGCGAGCGAGGACCACACTTCGAGCTTGTTCTTGGTGCGCTGCATGACCTCGTCGGTGAAGGCGGTTGTGCTCATGTGGCCACCCAAATCGGTGGTGGCGTGGCCTTCATGAATGGCTTCGAACACGGCTTCGGAAATCGCCCGCGAAGCTTTGCCCGCCTTTTTGGTTTTGACATATTGCAGCAGGGAAGCCAGCGCCAGAATCATGGCCATGGGATTGGCAATGTCCTTGCCTTCCAGGGCGGGGGCGGTGCCGTGCGGCGCCTCGGCCATCACTACTTCCAGCGTGCTACCGCTCTCGTCAAAACCCAATACCAGACTCTCGGAGCCGGCAATACTGCCGAACATCTGTAGAATCAAATCGGATAGCAGATCGCCATCACGATTCAGGGCCGGGATCACTAGCGCCTGGCCTTCGGCCTGCAGCAGCAGTGCCAAGGTGGCGTCGATCAATAGCGGGCGGTACTTTACATCCGGATAGCGTTCAGCCGCGGCATCCAATTCCTCTTTGAACATGCCTTCGTAGACCGGGCTAACTGTGTATTTTGGGCCGCCAAATACGGTGGCTTCATTATTCTGGGCGTATTGGAACGCGAATTCGGCCACCGCCCGGCAGGTGGAGCGCAGGATCGCCGAAGTGCGGTAGGCGATTTCATCCCCGTCCTTTTCTTCGCGCCATTCCTTGGCGCCGTATGCGTCGCCGCGGGCCATGCGCGCCACCGCGATGGGAGCGTGCACTCCGCCGACCGGCAGCACATTGGGGATGCGCCGGCCGGTGCGCAGGATCACTTCGGCGTGCAGGGCCTCGCGCAGCAGGGCGTTAGGGCTGCCTACGTCGCCCGAGATTTCGGGCGTGATCGTGGCGGCTTTCAGGCCCAGGCCGCTGGCCAACATGGCTTCACCGGCTTCATGCACAACCTGATTCTTGGTTGCGCGGCGATGCTCCAAGCTAAGGTCAAAATGCTCGAATTCGAGCGGAAAACCAAGCACGGCCTCATCGGCCATGCGCAGTGCTTCTTGCAATAATTCCTCGCCCGTCTGGTCGCCGTGCATCACCACGACTTTGGGCGCTGTGCTACTTTGTGTACTCACCAATCACCTCTAATAAAGTTTGCAAACGAATCGGTTTAGCCAGGCTGGCCACCGCTCCCCGTTGGCGGCTTTGTTCTTCAACCTCGGCGGGGTCCAGGGCGGAGAGGGTCACAATCGGGATCTTGCTAGTCTCTTCGCCAATGTGCAGGCTTTCGATAAAGGCCCAGCTAGCCCGGCCGCTCAGGTTGATATCGGTCACGATCAGGTCGGGCTGCTGGATCGCGGCAATGGAAAGCGCCTCCTCCGCGGTGGACGAGGTCAGCGCCTGATGGCCTAGGATGCTGGCCGCCTGGCTGAGCAGTTTCAGGGTCAGGGGCTCGTCATCGACGAACAGGATACTGGCCATGTGGCAATGATACCTGAATCAAGGTTGGGCGCACAAAAAGAGGCCCGCGAACACTCGCGGGCCTCTTTGGCATGCTTGCTTAAAGCTTGTAGATCCCGCTGAACTTGTCAGTCAGGTAGCGCACGTAGGGTGCGGCGTCGATCTTGGAGCCGGTCACCATCTGCACCAGTTCCTGCGGTTCAAACTTGGAGCCGCTGGCGTGCACCTTCTCGTTCAGCCAGGTCAGCAGCGGTTTGAATTCGCCCTTGCCGACCTGCTCCCAAATCTTGGGATTGTCCTTTTCGATCACTTCCCAGAGCTGGGCGCTGATCAGATTGCCCAATGCGTAGGTGGAGAAGTAGCCATAGAGCCCGAAGGACCAGTGCACATCCTGCAGCACGCCTTGCGCGTCGTTGGCGGGCACGATGCCCAGGTATTCCTCGAAGCGTGCATTCCACTCATTGGGCAGGTCCTTGATCTTGATCTTGTTCTCGATCATGGCCATCTCCAACTCGAGGCGCAGCATGATATGCAGGTTGTAGGTGGCTTCGTCTGCTTCTACACGAATGTAGGAGGGGGCTACCTTGTTCACTGCGCGATGCCATTCTTCCAGGCTGACGCCTTCCAGCGCCTCTGGGAAGGTTTTCTGCAGTTTGGGGAAGAAGTGCTCCCAGAAGGGCAGCGAGCGCCCGACCAGGTTCTCCCACATGCGCGATTGGGATTCGTGAACTGCCAGCGAGGTGCCGCCGTAAAGCGGGGTGCGCGCCAGCGATTTGGAAATACCCTGCTCGTACATCGAGTGCCCCGATTCGTGCAGCGCACCGAAGAAGAAGGGGTTGAAGAAATTCTCGTCCACGCGCACCGTGATGCGGTTATCGCCATAGCTGATGGTGGCGGCAAAGGGATGGGTGGTCTTATCCATGCTGCCACGATCCCAGTCATAGCCGAAAGCGGTGATCACTTCCTTGCCGAATTGCCATTGGTCGGCTTCGGGGAAGTGGCGGTGCAATACGGAATCGTCAATCTCCGGCTGCTCGCTGATCGCCTGGATCAATTCCACCTGCTTGGGGCGCAGGTCGTCAAAGATCTGCTTGACGTCGGTTGCTTTCATGTTGGGTTCGTAGATGTCCAGCAGCACATCGTAGGGGTGGTCATAAGGTTTGAAGAGATCCACGAAGCGCAGGTTGAAATCGAGGATCTTTTCCATCCAGGGTTCAAAGATCGGCCACTCGGATTTGGCGCGGGCTTCCTGCCAGGCAGCGTTGCCACCGGCGCGCAGTTCTGCTTGTTCCACGATCATTGCAGCGGGTACCTTAACCGATTGGTCGTACTCGCGGCGGGTGACCTTGACCAGGCGGGCCTCATCCGAATTGGGATCCCAATCCTTGGCCTCCTTCTCCAGGTCATCCAGCAGTTTACCGACTTTGTCGTCCGTGAATTTCTCGTGAACCAGGCGTCCGATCGTGCCCAGGGCCTGGCCGCGGGCTTCCACGGCGCCTTTGGGCATGTAGGTTTGCTGGTCCCAACTCATCACAGATTGGGCGCTGCCCAAATCGGCCAATTCAGCGAGAATGCTTTTTAGTTGATCCAGCTTGCTTGCTTTGTCTGCCATTGATTCTCCTTCTCACTCGCTGAGTGGTTACTTGACTTGCCAGCGCAATGGCTGGCCGCTTAGCGCGTTAAACAATTCTTCGGCGGCGTCGAGCGCCGCGCGGGTTTGCGCTTCTTCAGTCTGGGCGCCGATGTGGGGCGTGGCGACCACGTTGGGGTGCTGCACCAGCGCGCTGGCCCCGGGCGGCTCGCTGGCGAATACATCCAGCGCCGCGCCGGCTACCTGGCCGCTTTCGAGCGCTGCCAGCAAGGCGTCCTCATCGATCACGCCGCCGCGAGCCGCACATACCAGATAGACGCCTGGGCGCATTTTCGCCATCACCTCGGCGTCAAACATGCCCTGCGTTTCTGCGGTTAAGGGCATGTGCAGGGTGATCACGTGTGCCTGGGCATAGAGCTCATCCAGGCTGACCGCCTGCGTGCCGCGCTGTTGCAGGGCGGCGGCATCCAAATAGGCGTCGAAGCCGATCACACGCATTCCGAAAGCTGCCGCGCGCTCGGCCACCAGGCGGCCGATGTTGCCCACCCCGATCACGCCCAGTGTCTTGCCGGCCAGTTCGGCGCCCATCAGGTCCTTCTTGGGCCAGCCGCCGGCCTTCATGGCGGCATCGGCGCGCGGGACGCTGCGCAGCAGGCTGAGCATGAGGGCCAGCGTGTGCTCGGCCACGGCCAGGCTGGTGCTGGTGGGCGTATTGACCACCGCCACGCCGTGCGCTTCGGCCGCGGCCAGATCAATGCTGTCTACGCCCACGCCGGCGCGGGCCACCGCTTTCAGTCTGGGTGCGGCAGCAAACAGTTCAGCGGTCACCCGGGTGCGGCTGCGCACGATCAGGCCGTCCGCCTCGGCGATGGCCGCGATCAGGTCCGCGCCTTCGATACCAGCGCGGTCCAGTACATTCACGCCCTTGGCGCTCAGGCTTTCGGCGGCCTCGGGGGCCAGTTTGTCGGTAATCAAAACGGTGTAATCAGCCATATCAGCTTTCTTGGCGTTGGGCGTCAAGTTCCTCAATCTGTGCCAGGCAGGCATCATCGGTAGGGTTGGGTTGGTATTGCGTCTCGAACCATGTTTTCAGGATTTCGCTAGCCAGCGCCGGGGTGGTGGTGCGTAACGACAGGCAAAGTACATTGGCGCCGTTCCACAAGCGCGCCCCACGCGCTGTTTCGGCGTCAGCGCACAAAGCCGCTCGCACGCCAGCCACTTTGTTGGCGGCCATGCTGACCCCGGTGCCTGTCCAGCAACAAAGCACACCCTGGTCGGCGCGGCCAGCAGCTACGTCTTCGGCTACCTGGCGGGCAACCTGGGGCCAGGGTTGGGTGTCACCCGCTGCCGGGCCGTACCAGGTCAGGTCGTGCCCCCGCTCTTGGAGCCAGGCCTGAATATGGTCCACCACCGCCGGCCGTTCGTCCGCTCCGAAAGCAATCCGCATTATTGCAATGCCTCAATGGCGGCGTTCAGCAGTACGTCTATGCCGTTTACGACCTCATCGTAGGTGACCGGTACGAAGATATCAGGCACCACGCCTAGATCCTCCAGGACGATCATTCCGTCGGGGGTCATTGAGCGCACGGTGGGGAATTGCATGTCGTAATCGCCGGGAAGCTTGTATTGGCCGCCCACAGCGCCAAAGGCGCCGGCGGTCGCGTCATGCCCAATCGCGATGGCGCGCCCGGTGCTGGTCAGCGCATAGGCGAAGCCCTCGCAGGCGCTGATGCAGTAGGGGCTGATTAGTAACACGACCTCGCCGTCAAAGCTGAACTCCTGCGGCTCAAGCGTCAGGTAGCGTTCGGGTTCTTCGAATTCGCCCAGCAAATCGTTGTAACTGGAACTGCCCCAGAGATGCACTTCTTCATCATAGAGGTATTCGGCCATGCTGTAAGCCAGGCCGGCGGAGCCGCCCCCATTCAGGCGCAAATCGATGATCAGATCCTGTACGCCAAGTTCGTTGAATTCCTCCAGCGCGCGAATCCACAGGCGCCCGGCCATGTTGGGGTCATCGGAGAAGGAATCGATGCGGATATAGCCGATGTTGGTGTTAGGCAGGATCTGGGCCTGCAGCGGGGCGGCCACCGCGGTGGTTTGGTAGAAGGGGTTGGCGGCAAAAAGCGAGTCGATCTCAAAATCGGCCACCAGCGTTTCAGTGGTTTCGGGTTCGCCGGGGTTTTGGAAGGTAATTTCAACCGGCTGGCCGACTGGCCCGCGCGGAAGATGGTTTAGCTGTTCCACGCGTTTTAATGAGTCATTGGAAAAGGGGCTGAAATAAGGGACTACCGCATCCAGGGCTGCGGCAACCGGCTGGCCGTCCCAGGCCAGGATCTCGGCGCCCACCTGGATGCCAGCGTTGGCGCCAGGGTAGCCGAGCAGCACCTGCTCGACGATCACGCCACCATCGCTCAATTCTTCCAGTACCAGGCCAAAGCCGCCTGCCTGTTCCTGGAAAAAGACGTTGGTATTGAAGCTGATGCCGACATGCGCGTCCGGGATGAGATAAGTGAAGGTGCGCAGTGCGCGATAAAAGTCGTCGTCGCTGTTGGCGCTATCGATCAAAGGGTTCACTTCAGCGTAAAGGGCGTCCCAGTCAATCCCTTTCAACTCGGTGAAAGGGTATTCGGTCGAAACACGCTCAAACAGCGTTTCCCAGGCGTCCTCGTAATTCATCTGGCTGTAATCGCGCAGGCCGAAATCGCCTTCAATTAATTCGAGTTCGAGATGAGCCTGCTTGTAGACGCGGAATGGTTCGGCATCCAAATCCACAAAGCTGTAACCGGCTGGCACCGCTGCCACCGGATCGTCCTCGGTAAAGAGCCGATTGTCTTCACCAAAGCCAGTTGGGAATTCCTGTTGATCGTTGGGCGCCCAGATCAGCAGGGTGCCGCCTTCGATTTCGCCGTCGCGATCGCTGTTGACCCGCGTGGAGGCATAGGCGCCCGACCAGCCGGTGCCGTCGCGCTCTTCAAGGAATGCGTGGCCCCAGGTATTGTTCCAGTAGGCGACCGCAAAGATCATCACCCCGGTGTCGGCCTGGTCGTTATTGTCTACATCCAGCAGGGTGGCGTTGGGTTCGGCGGGCAGGCTGAGGCTGAAGCCCAGCAAGCCCTCTTCGATGGTCCATACTGGGCCGATGGTCTGGCTCTCCAGCGGCCATTCAAAATCCAGGTCGCGAGCCACAAAGCCAGCCTGGTCTTCCAGCAAGATGAAGGGTTCAATGTTGGTGTTTTCGAAGAACGGCCAGGTGTAGGGAATGGTGCCGCTTACCAGCACTGGTTCGTCGCGCGGCAACAGTGGGCTGGTGGCTTCTTCCTGGTTGGCGGTGGGTGCAATAGTAGGCGCAGGCGCGGCCGTCGCGTTTAGCGCGCTAAAGGTGCTGCAGGCCAGCAAGGCGCCTGCCAGCGCCAGGGAAGCAAAGCGCAGGGCGATGGTCTTGGGCATGGTCTTCCTCGCGGATCGTTGGCGTGGGCTCAGTATAACGGTAGCCTCACGATCTTTGATGAGCGCCTTCTAATTCCAGCAGCCAGGCTTTGGTCTCCAGGCCGC